>NZ_JBYSYG010000029.1:0-2721 GCF_058783045.1 Hydrocarboniphaga sp. FW305-C-57
GCCGAACTCATCAGGCGCTACAACCAAACAGCGATTGGCTGCATGACTGAGGCGACAACTATCTTGACGCGCGCCGGTAGCGCCCACTGCGCCTGTCCATGAATTGATATCGCGGCGTACCGCAGACGGTGATGGTGGAATTGGGGTTTGCCAGTTCCACGAACCGCATGTAATTCGATTGCAAAGGCGACTGCGTAGCACAGGCGGAGGCCAACAGCACAACGAGCAGCGTGACAATACGCAGCGGGAGAATGAAATTCATGGCGGCCTATTCGAATTCGGTCCCACGAGCGCGGGGTGTTTTGAAAGGAGTACGGCAAGGCGACAGTGCGATAGGCACTCGCATGGAGGTCAGCTCTGCTGGCGGCAACTCAAACTCATAGGCATTACTTTCGAAATCGCCATAAGGCTTGAGTCGAACGCTACGAAAATCTTCGCCAACTATTTTGAAGCAGCCCGGACGTCGGGGAAGATCCACTGCCGCCGACCGGTCGGGCTCAATTCGCAGGCGTGCGTGAGGTTCCGACGTGCGGTCAAGCCCGAGCCTATGGTCCTCTCTATCTGGGATCAGAATGACCAGTAGCGCACCCATCTCGCTTGCAGACGGGGGTGAGGGCGGCATGCAGTCCGTGTAATAAAGCGAGCCGCGCTTGATGCAAGGGGGTGCCAACTTCCGCGCTTTGATGAACGCGTCGTTGTGAAAGATTGCGAGCCGATTGTTCTGCACATAAGCATAGTGCCCGGCTGGTGGCGGCACTGCGGTTTCGGCTGCTGCCACCCCAAACCATGACAGTACGATGACTGCAAGTAATGGCCGGATGCCTAGTCGTCGCATACGCACGCTTTCCCCCGGACATTCACCGTGCCCCCCATTAGGCTACGGACGGTTGCGAGGGTAATTCACGATACCTGTGCACGTCTACGCATTTTCATATGCGTTCTCAGTCTGCTCAGGCGGCGCATTGCCGACTCACCCGTCAGAACGATCGCTATGCTGTGCCGCTCTTTGGCCTCAACTCCGCTTTGAGGGGAGGCGGCGGAAAATTTGGACTGGTTAAGCAGCGAGCGCCAGGGGCCTGCGGTAGTCGAGGCTGTGCAGCGCATGCATTGTTGTCATACGGCGCTTTTCGAGCGCGTTTGTCGAGAGCGAAGAAAGGCGGCGAGCTGAAGGCAAGCGACGATGTGATTGTTGGATTTAACTTGCGGCCGAATGCTTTTCCGAGCATGGAGTAGGACGTATTCAAGCCATTTGCGTTGCCCGTTTGAAACCAGCGTCGGCCATCCACGTACGAACAGCTTGGGGAGTTGCTGCTTGATATAGCAAAAGGGGCGCTGCCCGTATCTCTGCTGAGGGAGGGGCTTGGCTTAGTTTCATGATTGGCTGGGGCTTGGCATCAAAGAAGACGAATTGAAGCTGTCGTTAGGCGGCTTACGTGCCTTTGGAGTGGGTGCGCACCGGCGAATGACTGCTTCTGAAGGCTAGGCCAAAGCCGATATCGAGACTGTCAAAAGTTGCGGGGAAAAGTGACCAAACTCCAGTTTTGAACGCCTCGAAAAATGGGTCGATGTCACTTTTCCGTTGCCCCCTTTCAGGGGGGACTATCGAGGAGAATCCTTTCGTGCGAGATAGATCGTCGAACGACTTCCTTGCGTCTAGCGGAAAGCGGAAATCATGTTGCCATTCGTTCGGGCTGACTAGGAAAGGTATCGCGCTACTTCCAGCCGCAGTGCTGGATTCTCAGCCACTGCTTTCGTGGCTTCAAGAGACTCACTAAGCCACTGATCGATACTCACGGGTGGGAAGCGAACCAGTGGCTTGTCGAATCGAGGTATTGCGGAAACGCGCGTTGTGAGCGACTCACACGCAGTGGGTACGCAGCTGTTTTCGGATTTCATCGAACGGGCTCTGTGATGCATTCAGCGCAATTAGAAAGCAGGCTGTTCAAGCGATCTCGACAGTGCGATCCCAATCGAATCCTCCGACCTTTTCTCCCGGATATCCGCGTTGGTTGCTGACAATCGGCAGGCCGTTGACGATCTTTGTATGGCTCCAATGGTTGTGGCCATGAACCCAAAGACGTACCGGATCACGAACAAGTTCTGGTCGATCGTTGTGGAAGCAACCCGTCAGCAGATCAGGTTTGATTCGCGGATTGAAGGTGTGCATCGTCGGGGCGTGATGCGTAACGACGATGAGCGGCGAGGGCGACGTGGAAATGACGTCGTCTAGCCAACGCTTACTCGTCAAGCAGAACTTGCGAGTCATGTCGGGATTGAGAAGATCCCCCCGATACTTAATCAGCCGGTAGTCCGACAAGCCAAGCTGGGCTTCCCACATCGCGGTTTCTATCATGTCGGGGCCGAAGCATTCGAAGTCGGTCCACAGCGTGCATCCAGCGATTCGAAAACCGTTGATGTCGATGTAGTCACGCTCAAGAAGATGCACGTTGTCGCTTTTGGCTGCGGCACCTCGCGCCAGCGCCAGCGTAGTTTCGTACTCCCGGTGATAGAACTCGTGATTGCCCATCACGTACACGACTGGACGACCTCGAAAAGCATCCGCGGCCCAGTTGATGCCTTGGAGTCCTGGGCCAACATCGCCCGCTAGTACGACGAGGTCTTCGCCGATCGAAGGCAGGAATGCCGGCCCCCCGCGTCAGAATAGTTGTCGTCCCGATAGACTTCTTCCTCGGGGGCGAAAGGACTCAATGACGTGGCTCG
>NZ_JBYSYG010000030.1:0-1789 GCF_058783045.1 Hydrocarboniphaga sp. FW305-C-57
AGGCGTTGAGGCTGTAGAAAAAGCCCGAGAAGTCGACTGAATTGGCACGTAAGGCGCTGCTGATTCTGCATGCAATCGGAGTAGCATCATGGCGCGCTATAAGCCGGTCGATCGACACCTTTCCAAGTTGCTTGCGGTGCGTTTCTCCGAGCAGATTCTGCCGGGCAGTTTCGAGTACGCCGTGAACTGGCTGGTCGATCATGAGATCGACATGCGCGTGTTCGATGCGCGGTATCGCAATGATCAGACGGGCGCTGCCGCATACGATCCTGCCGTGCTGCTGAAGATCGTGTTGGTGGGTTATGCACGCGGACTCACTTCGTCGCGTTCCATCGAGCGCGCCTGTCGCGAGAACGTGGTGTTCATGGCCCTGACGGGTGATGCACAGCCGCACTTCACGACGATCGCTTCGTTCATTGCGAAGATGCCGAGCGAGATCACGTCGGTGTTTCGCGACGTGCTGCTGGTTTGTGATGAGCAGGGTTTGATCGGCAAGGAGCTGTTTGCGGTCGACGGCTGCAAGCTGCCGTCGAATGCTTCGCGCACCTGGAGTGGAACCCAAGCGGAGTTATCCAGGAAAGCCGAGAAGATGGAACGCGCCATCACACACTTGCTCGATACGCATCGCCGCCAGGACGCGGGCAGCAATGAAGATGCGCTGCAAGCGCGTGAGCGTCAGCAGATCGAAACGCTGCAAAAGAACAGCCGGAAGATTCGCGATTGGCTGTCCGAGAATCCCGAGAAGACCAATCGTCGCGGTGAGCCGCTCAAATCGAATATCACCGACAACGACTCTGCGACGATGAAGAGCAGTCACGGGGTCATTCAAGGTTATACGGGCGTTGCGGCGGTAGATGCGAAGTCGCAGGTCGTGATGCATGCCGAAGCGTTCGGCACCGGACAGGAAAATGCCTTGCTACCGGAAGTGCTGAGGCAAGTCCGGGAGAATTTCGTTGCGATCGAAGCGGCCGATCCGCTGCTCAGTGCAACGGTGCTGAGTGATTCGGGCTACCACTCCGAGGCCAGCTTGCAGCAAATGGCCGACTTGAAGGTCGATGCGCTGGTCGCCGATACCAATTTCCGAAAGCGCGATCCACGCTTCTCCGAAGCGTATCGGCACAAGCCACCGGAGAAGCAGCGCAAGCCCGGCGAGTACCGCTCGAAGTGGTTTACGGGCAAGGACTTCGAATATGACGAAGCGAACAAAACCTGCATCTGTCCTAACGGACAGCGCCTCAAGCTCAGCTCGGCCAACGTCATCATCAAAGGGCGCAACGGTGTGAGTTTCGAGGGCACGCCGGTGATCTGCGGCCATTGCCCGATCAAGGCCAAGTGCATGCGCAAGCCCGATTCCAGCCCGTATCGGCAAGTCACGTTCTTCGACGGCCGGAAAGCCCATGACACGCATCCGAATACGACGGCAATGAAGAACCGAATCGACAGCCGCGCAGGGCGATTGCTCTACAGCCGGCGCCTGGGGATCGTCGAGCCGGTGTTCGGCAACTTGCATACGCATCGACTGCAACGCTTCACGCTGAGATCGAGGCGTAAGGTCGATGCGCAGTGGAAGCTTTTTGCACTGGTGCATAACGTGCAGAAGCTTCGGGATAAAGCCGTATGAGAAAGCACTTGGAAAGCCCCTCGGAGCGCAGTATCGTCAAGGGCGCCATATCGCCCGATTCCCCGATTATGCGTGCAGCGTTTTTCACCGATTCCTTTTATTGAGAGCAGGCATCGTTTGTCCTGGCCCGTAGCGGCAGTGCGGTTTTTCTACAGACTCGTTGGGCCT
>NZ_JBYSYG010000031.1:0-1515 GCF_058783045.1 Hydrocarboniphaga sp. FW305-C-57
GCGACCTTGCAATGGGTCGACTGGTACAACAACCGCCGACTGATGGAACCGCTCGGCCACATCCCGCCGGCTGAAGCCGAAGCAAACTACTATTCACCACCGCCGAGTCTCGCTATCGCGGCGTGACTCACATCAACGAGCCTCCGGGAAAACCGGCGCGGTTCACTCACAAAATTTTGCAAAGCCGCCCAACGCCCGCGATCAGGCGCCGCTCGTCCGCAAACGCAGGACTGGCCGATTGAAGATGACTTGGCGGGCGGCAGAGCGGTCGCCTGCATTAGCGGGTTGGGCATCACCGGCGCTTACTCAGGATCGGCCATGGCTACGGACTGACACCGACCCTGCTTCTGCATCCAGAAGATGGTATTGCCGACTAAGACTATCGATCCCGAAACCACTGCCGAAACCGGAGCCGCCAGAACTTGCACCGCGACAGTTGCGGTGCACTCCAAGGCGTCCATGCAGCGAGAGTTTTCCAAGAGAGACAGTTGATGTTCTGTGAGCTCCATCTTCTTGAGCTCGATATCGCACTGCTCGTCATAGCGCGTAACCACACTTGGCGTGTAAACACATCCGCTAAATGCGACACACACAAGTGCTATCAACACGAGCCTCATACCCAGCTCTCCAGTGATGTCCAACGCCTGGGTTCACGCGCGGCGCGTAACTTGCGCAAGCGAGTTACGTGACGTCGCGTGGAACCCCTTGTTGGGCATGACCCGCTCAAAGTGGAGCCTTTATCCTGTTGTATGGAAGCGGAAGGCCATGTTGCTCAAGAACCTGCTCATAACGATACAGATGAGCCCATAACCGATTCCGAAGCTCCTCCGCCTCTTCGATGAGTGCGGGATTTCCAATCCGGCGCGCCTGCTCCACAACTTCTTGAGCCGAAGAGAACAGGACCGAGAACGAGTCTCCTTGAATCACGACAGCAGGAAACTTTCTTCCAGGCGTGCGGACTATCCACGCATTGGTCTCCTCGCAGAAAACCTCAACTTCAACGGTCTTTGTCATGCCCAACGCCCGGGCTTACACGCGTATTTGACGCCGCGCAGCGGCGGCAAATACGTCGCGTGGAGCACCTTGTTGGGCCATTCACTTTTGAAGCAATTGAGGGTCATGCCAGACCTCAGTTTGACCGGGTGCAAGTAGAACACGCCAACCCGGCGACAGACCCAAGTAAGGAGTGATGGCGGGGCAACGCTCCTGGAGATGATGAGCATGCAGAGGCTGAAAGAAATCATCGTGCTCTGACATTACCTCGCCGCCCCAAATGTACCAGCCACATGTATTGCCCTCTGGAGGAATACGCAGCGCGTTTAGCGGCAGCAGGTTGAGTGTAGCCAAGGCAATGCCAACCTTGGATTCTGGTGGAGATGATAGAAACTCCGCCCCGTACTCAGAACAGACCGACGCCTGCGAACGCTCTGGTTTCATAAGGCCCAACGAGTCTGTAGAAAAACCGCACTGCCGCTACGGGCCAGGACAAACGATGCCTGCTCTCAATAAAAGGAA
>NZ_JBYSYG010000032.1:0-1321 GCF_058783045.1 Hydrocarboniphaga sp. FW305-C-57
CAGTACTGTCCGGGGAAAGTGGTCTGTCCTGTTTTCAAGTCATTGATTGAATTGTTCTGATGGCTGTTTCGGGGCTGGTGCCGATTTCAACTGCGTTGCGTAACTCTGGGGCGGATTCCACCGGGAAGCCGCCATGCATCAGGACCGTTTTGTCTTCGCCCAGCTCATGCAGCATTTGCCGCTGTCGTCGTTTCGACGGTGCGTCGATCGCTACGACGGCCAGCGCTACGTCAAGAAGTTCTCCTGTTTCGATCAGTTCCTGTGTATGGCCTTTGCCCAGCTCACCGGGCGCGAAAGCCTGCGGGAGATCGAAGTGTGCTTGCGCGCGCACCAGGCCAAGCTGTTTCACCTAGGCTTTCGCTCGCGGGTGGCACGCAGCACCCTGGGCGATGCCAATGAGCTGCGTGATTGGCGTATCTACGCCGACTTTGCCCAGGGATTGATCCGCACGGCACGCCGCCTCTATGCCGACGAATCCCTGGGTTTGGATCTCGATCAGACGATTTACGCGCTGGACTCCACCACCATCGAGCTGTGCCTGTCGGTCTTCCCCTGGGCTCGCGCCATGCACGCCGATTGCGGGGCGATCAAGCTGCACACGCTGCTGGATGTCCGCGGCTCGATCCCGACCGTGATCCATCTCTGCGAAGCGCAAAAGCACGATGTCCACATGCTCGACCGGATCCTGCCCGAGCCCGGCGCTTTCTACCTGATGGACCGCGCCTATCTCGATTTCGAGCGCCTGCATCGCTTGCACAGCGAAGGCGCGTTCTTCCTGATGCGGGCCAAGAAGAACCTGAAGGTCACGCGCCGCTACTCGCATGCCGTCGATGATCGCCGCGCCATTGCTTGCGATCAGACCGTCATGCTCACGCGCGACGTCGCGGCCCGCAAATACCCCGCACCGTTGCGCCGGCTGCGCGTGCGCGATACCGATTCCGGCGGATCGATCGTGCTGCTGACCAATCACTTTGCCTTGCCCGCACTCACGATCAGCGCGCTCTACCGTCAGCGCTGGCAGATCGAGACCTTCTTCAAGTGGATCAAGCAACACCTGCGGATCAAAACCTTCCTCGGGACCTCACCCAACGCTGTGAAAACGCAGGTGTGGATCGCGGTAGCCGTGTACGTGCTCATCGCGATCGTCCGCAAACGCCTAGGCGTGACCACCTCGCTGCACGATCTCCTACAGATTTTGAGCGTCAACGCCTTCGAGAAAACCCCGCTCCCAGCTCTGTTTTCCACTCCCGCTCTACAAAATCTCGACAGCGATTCGGGCAACCAGCTGTCTTTATTCGGGAATTAACCGGACAGTACTGGC
>NZ_JBYSYG010000033.1:0-985 GCF_058783045.1 Hydrocarboniphaga sp. FW305-C-57
TAGGTCATGTCCCAGCACCAGACCTGGCGCGGCGCGGTGGCGACATGCGTGGTCGGCGGACGTACGGTCGTTGGCGCCTTGGCACGGCCTCTACGCGCCGTCTGGCCGTGTTCGCGCAGCACACGGTAGAAAGTCGATTCACTGGCCACGTAACGGCCTTCGTCAGCCAGCAAGGGCACGATGCGCGCTGGCGGCACATCGGCAAAGCGTGGCTCGTTGGCGACGCTGAGCACCTGCGCGCGCTCGCCTGGGCTCAACGCATGCGCCGGCGTAGGTCGACTCGCCTGCGGTCGGCCATCGCCGGCCACCAGGCCAGCGTGTGCCTTCCAGCGCTGCAGGGTGCGCAGGTCGATGCCGGCTGTCTCGCAGGCAAGGCGAAGTCGCGCGCCCGCCGCATGCGCCGCGTGGATGTCTCGGGCCAAGGCCTGACGATCTTCCAGGCCGATCATTCGGCCTCGCCCTTGTTGAAGATCGCCGCGACTTTTTTTGACAGCACCAGCAATGCGGCCGTTTCCGCCAGCGCTCGCTCCTTGCGCAGAAGGTCGCGCTCAAGCTCCTTGATCCGCTTGCGATCAGCCCGCGTCGACTGCGGGCTGGCACGCTCCTCCTCGGGCGATGCCAGCGCCGCTGTTGCACTGCTTCGCCACTGCGTCAAATCCGCCGCATACACACCGTGCTTGCGGCACCACGCGCTCTGCTCGGCCTCATTCATTGCCGCTGTTTCGATCACGGCTTGAAGCCTCGCTGCGGCCGTCCAGGTCCGACTGCTTGCTGGCTTCGACTGCGCGTCCTTCAACCAGCGGTCCAGCGTGCCCGCCGAGACCCCCACATCCCTTGCAACCGCATCCAGCGATGCGCTCTCAGGCGGCAGCAACCGCGCCACCGCTCTGTCCTTGAAAGCCTGTCCATATCGAGCCACGTCATTGAGTCCTTTCGCCCCCGAGGAAGAAGTCTATCGGGACGACAACTATTCTGACGCGGGGGG
>NZ_JBYSYG010000034.1:0-895 GCF_058783045.1 Hydrocarboniphaga sp. FW305-C-57
TATTTTGCCCAGGCGGAGCTCGACCGCCCGCTCAAACGATGATTGCGTTTATCGACGATCACCGGAAGGTCCATGGGGTCGAGCCGATCTGCAGGCTGCTACAGATCGCCCCATCGACGTATCACGCCCACAAGCAGCGGCAGCGCGATCCGCAGCGATGCTCGGCGCGGAGCCAGCGGGATGCGGCGCTGCTGCCAGAAGTGGAGCGGGTCTGGAATGAAAACTTCCGGGTCTATGGCGTGCGCAAGGTTTGGCGGCAGTTGCGGCGCGAAGGCTTCGGCGTGGCACGCTGCACGGTCGAGCGGCTGATGAAGCGCCTGGGCCTGCGCGGCGTGATCCGGGGCAAGGGCGTTCGGACCACCGTAAGCAATCCGGCGGCGCCGTGCCCGCTGGATCACGTGCAGCGGCAATTCAAGGCGGACCGACCCAATGCGCTGTGGGTCAGCGATTTCACCTACGTCTCGACCTGGCAGGGCTTCGTCTATGTGGCCTTCGTCATCGACGTGTACGCACGCCGCATCGTCGGCTGGCGGGCATCGACATCGGCGCGGACCGACTTCGTGCTCGATGCGCTGGAGCAGGCGCTGCATGCGCGCAACCCCGTCGGGCCGAACCGGCTGATTCACCACAGCGACCGCGGCGTGCAATACGTCTCGATCCGTTACACCGAGCGCCTGGCCGATGCCGGGCTGGAGCCTTCGGTGGGCAGCGTCGGCGACAGCTACGACAACGCGCTGGCCGAGACCATCAACGGCCTCTACAAGGCCGAAGTGATCCACCGCCGCTCGTCCTGGCGCACACCAGAAGAAGTCGAATGGGCGACCTTGCAATGGGTCGACTGGTACAACAACCGCCGACTGATGGAACCGCTCGGCCACATCCCGCCGGCTGAAGC
>NZ_JBYSYG010000035.1:0-690 GCF_058783045.1 Hydrocarboniphaga sp. FW305-C-57
CGGCCCGTGCGTGACAGATGCCAGCCCAGCAGCTCGCGTGTGTGGCAATCGATGACCACCGCCAAGCTCGCCCAGCCGTCCCGGCCTGCCCAGACGCGGCACAAGTCGGTTGCCCAGCGCTGATTCGGCGCCTGTGCCTTCGATGGCAAAGCTTCAACTCGCGGCCGACGACCGACCGGCCGCTTCTTCACCTGCCAGCCCTGGATCTGAAACAGCCGCTGCACTGTGTTCTTGTTGAAGCCCAGTAGCGCGGCCACCGTGCGGTAGCCGAAGGATGGCTCCTGCTCGATCAAGGCTTTGACTGGCTCGGCGAAGCGGGGCTGCACTTTCGGCGCTGCCTTTTGCGGTCGGTAATAGATCGTCCGCCGTGCAAACCCGAACCAGCGGCACAGCTGACTGATCGACACCTCGAAGCCGTCGGCTTTGAGTCCCTGGCGGATCGCTTCGATCACTTCTCGTCCTCGCCCAGCAGGGACTGCAATTTTTTTCGTGCGCGCAACTCCAGCATCGCCTCGCCGTACGCTTCCTGCAGATCTTTGAGCTTGCGCTCGTACTGCTCGCGAACGTCTTCGGGTTTTGCCCTCAGCGCGTTTTCCATCCCGGCCTTGGCCTGGTCAACCCAGTCTTCCAGCTCCGATGGCGGCAGATCGAACTGCCGAGACGCCTCCGCCACGGTCTTCTTCCCCTGGA
>NZ_JBYSYG010000003.1:0-490312 GCF_058783045.1 Hydrocarboniphaga sp. FW305-C-57
GAAACTCTTGCCCCGAGCACGTGAGCAGCGCAGGGGACTTTCGCGTAGCGAAAGTGCGTCACCAGGGTGTGCTTTCTCTTGCCTACTTCTCTTTGCACAAGCAAAGAGAAGTACGGCCCGACCGGCGAGGTCAAAAGCTCTCAGCGCACAGCTGACCCAGCGCGAAGCCACGCGCTTTAACGCAAACGGCATATATCGAAGTCTGGCCGTCCGGCGGATTCATCCCTTCAAGCCGCCACAGCAGACTGCTCCCACCCAAACAGGAGTCCGCCATGGCCAGAGAAAGCACCCAGCACAAGCTCGATCGCGTTCGCGCTCCGCGCGTACAGCTCACCTACGACGTCGAAGTGGGCAATGCGATCGAAAAGAAGGAGCTGCCGTTCGTCGCCGGCGTGCTCGGTGATTTCACGGGCCAGCCGGCCGAGCCGCCCGGCAAGCTCAAGGACCGCAAGTTCGTCAACATCGACAAGGACAACTTCAACGACGTACTCAAGGGCATGAAGCCGCGCGTGCAGCTGCAGGTGGACAACAAGCTGCAGAACGACGGCAGCAAGCTCGGCGTCGAACTCAACTTCAAGCACATCGAAGACTTCTCTCCCGAAGCCATCGTCGATCAGGTCGAGCCGCTGCGCCGTCTCATGGAAGCGCGCCAGAAGCTCGCCGACCTGCGCAACAAGGCCGCAGGCAACAACAAGTTCGAAGACCTGCTCAACGAAGTGCTGCAGAGCACCGAAAAGCTCACGCAGCTCTCGAAGGAAGTCGGCGGCAACAAGTCGCCGCAGTAAGCACGCAGTTCATAACGCCAGTCACGATCAAGGGATCACCAGGAGACACTCATGTCGGATACGCAGTTGCAGAACAGTGCTGCGGGCGCCGCTGCGGCCGATGCCGAGCCGGGCAGCCTGCTCGACGAAATTCTCGGCCAGAGCCGCATCGCCAAGACCGACACCGAAAAGGCGCGTGCGAAGGATCTGATCGCCGAGCTCGTCAACCAGGTCACCGATGGTTCGCTGACCCTGGCCAAGGATGCGATCGCGACGCTCGATGCGCGCATCGCCGAACTCGACAAGCTGCTGTCGGACCAGGTCTCCGCGATCCTGCACGATCCGGCGCTGCAGAAGCTCGAGGGTTCCTGGCGCGGCCTCAAGTATCTGGTCGACAGTTCGGAGACCAGCACCACGCTCAAGATCAAGGTCTTCAACTGCACGAAGAAGGAACTCGTGCGCGACTTCAAGAGCGCGTCGGATTTCGATCAGTCCGCGCTGTTCAAGAAGGTCTACGAAGAAGAGTACGGCACCTTCGGCGGCGCGCCGTTCGCGACGATGATCGGCGACTTCGAGTTCGGCCGTCATCCGGAAGACCTCTACCTGCTCGAAGAAATGTCGCACGTCGCCGCGGCTTCGCATGCGCCGCTGCTGTCGGCGGCCTCGCCCGAACTCATGGGCTTCGAATCGTTCACCGAGCTGTCGAGCCCGCGTGATCTGGCCAAGATCTTCGACACCGTCGAATACGCCAAGTGGAAGTCGTTCCGCTCGTCGGAAGATTCGCGCTACGTCGGTCTCGCCTTGCCGCACGTGCTCGGCCGCCTGCCTTACGGCCCGGAGACGCTGCCGGTGGAATCGTTCACGTTCCGCGAGGACGTGTCGGGCAAGGAACACGACAAGTATCTGTGGATGAACGCGGCCTACACGATCGGGGCTCGCGTGACCGATGCCTTCGCCAAGTTCGGCTGGTGCGCCGCGATCCGCGGCGTGGAAGGCGGCGGCCTCGTCGAAGGCCTGCCGACGCATACCTTCGCGACCGATGACGGCGAAGTGGCGCTCAAGTGCCCGACCGAGATTGCGATCACCGATCGTCGCGAGAAGGAACTCGCAGACCTCGGCTTCATTCCGCTCGTGCATTGCAAGGGCACCGACTACGCCGCGTTCTTCTCGACGCAATCCGCGCAGAAGGCCAAGGAGTACAACACCGACGCGGCCAATGCGAACGCGCGCCTGTCTTCGCAGCTGCAGTACATCTTCTCGGTCTCGCGCATCGCGCATTACCTCAAGTCGATGATGCGCGACAAGGTCGGCAGCTTCGCGAGCAAGAGCAGTGTCGAGACCTTCCTGAACACCTGGATCTCGCAGTATGTGCTGCTCGACGACAACGCTTCGCAGGAGCGCAAGGCGCAGTTTCCGCTGCGCGAGGCGCGCATCGAAGTCGCCGAGATTCCGGGCAAGCCCGGCGCCTACAAGTCGGTGGCCTTCCTGCGTCCGCACTACCAGCTCGACGAGCTCAGCGTGTCGCTGAGACTGGTTGCCGAGTTGCCGAAGTCCGCACGCTGAGCCGCTGAGTAAGCTGCTGCGCTCGGCATCTCGCACGAGGGCGGTGCTCGGAATCCTCACGTGCCATACGCACGCTCCGGTTCCTGCGCTCCGTCTTCCTGCGACCTGCCATCGCTCGCAACGCTTATTCAACGACTCAGTCCAGAGCCGTTAGCAAAAATCTCATCAAACACGCTGCATCAAGCAACACCAAAGGAGTGGAACCATGTCTTTCGACGCATTCATCCAGCTGGACGGCATCAAGGGCGAGAGCACCGACGACAAGCACAAGGACTGGATCGAGATCCTCAACTTCAGCTTCGGCGCCAGCCAGCCGCAGTCGGGCACGGTCTCGTCGGCCGGCAACCTCGGCGCCGCGCGCGTCAACCTGCAGAACTTCAACTTCCTGCACCACCTCGATCTCGCGAGCCCCAAGCTGTTCGAGGCTTGCGTGACCGGCCAGACCATCAAGTCCGCGATCGTCAATCTGAATCGCGCCGGCGGCGACAAGGGCAAGTACATGGAGTACAAGCTCACCGACGTGATCGTGACCTCGGTCGGCAAGGGCGGTGATTCCAAGGCCGAGAGCGACGTGCCGGTGGAATCGGTTTCGCTGGCCTTCGGCAAGATCGAGCTGATCTACACCAAGATCGGCATCGACGGACGCGCGGCCGGCAACACCTCGGCGGGCTGGGATCTCAAGGCCAACAAGAAGGTGTGATCGCACGCGGAAGCGGCGGGCCTTGCCCGCCGCTTCCGCAGTCCATTCTTGTTGGAGCAACGGAGCATTCCATGCCACAGATCATGCTCGACATGGGCGAGCCGATGGTGGTCAACGACACCGAAGTCGGCAACGCTGCCAAGCATCCGAACCGGATCGAGGATATCCAGCTCGTCCGCTTCTATCTCAACATCACGCGCAACATGGATCGCCCGCCCAACGGCAGCAACCATGCGCCCGATCGCGACGTGATGACCGAGGACGCGGATCTGGTCGGTCGCATCTTCCAGTTCCAGCTGAACCAGGCGCGCCAGCTGCGCGGTACCGGCCACTACGTGACGGCGGACGGCAAGGTCAGCGTGCCGAAGTCGAGCGGCGGATCGCTGAGCTATGGGGCCGGCCTCTACACGATTCGCCAACTCGCGAGCACCTGGGAAATCTACAAGGCGATCAATGGTCTTTCGCCAGGTTTGCGGATGAGCCAGCACAATGCCTGCGGTGCGCTGCTGCGCACCTGGCTGATCCAGCGCGGCTTCTAGACCGACGCTCGTGCTGAGCCTGATCGACAAGCTCAGTTCGACGGCCGCCACGCCGGCGCGCCTCGATCTATACACGCTGCGCGATTCGGTCTCGCGCGATCTCGAGGTGCTGCTCAACACGCGCTCCGAGGGATCGCGCCTGATTCCGGAGGCTTTCGCGGAATGCCGCAAGTCGTCGCTGACTTTCGGCATTCCGGACTTCTCGGCCTACAGCCTGCTCAATCCGGTCGATCGCGATCGCATCCGGCGATCGATCGAGCAGGCCGTCGGTTTGCATGAGGCGAGGCTCACGCGCGTACGCGTGACGCTCGATCCGCCGCAGCCGCATGATCAGTCGCTGCGTTTCAAGGTCGATGCCCTGCTGAACCTCGGGCCCGATCGCGAGAAAGTGCGCTTCGATGCGACGCTCGAACTCACGACGCAGGCGTATCAGGTCAAGTGAGTCTCACGGTGTGGTTGGCGCATCGGGATAGGGCGAGCGCTTCGCATTCACCAGCTCCCGGAGTTCGACCAGTCGCGAGGCATTGATCTGTGCCGCCGGGCCGAGTTCGATCACTCGCGATTCGATGTCCTTGAGCACGCGATCGGCTTCGTCGAAGCGATGCTGCGCGATGCGCAGTTCCACGTTGCCGATGAGGCCGCGCATATATTCCAGGCTGCGAGCGCCCTTGAGGCGCTCGATGGTTTTGAGCGTGGCGATTTGTATGGGCTCGGCTTGAGACGCGCGTCCGATCTGGACCAAGGCATCGGCATGGGCTTGTCGCGTGCCGAGCGTGACCATGCTGTCTTCCCCGGTGTACTGCACCGCCATCGGTTCGGCTTCGACCAGCCAGGGAACGGCCTCCGCGCCGCGCTGCACTTTCAGCAAGGCTCTCGCGATATTGAGTTCCAGCGTCGCCAGCGAAGCAGAGGGGCCATACAGGGCGCGACGTAGATCGATCGCCTCCTTGTAGAGCGCGATCGCATCGTCCGAACGCTTTTGCAGGGCCGCGACGGTGGCGCGCGTGTTCATGAGCGTGAGCGCCTGCGGCGTTCGCATCTGATCGCGCTTTTCCATCATGCTCCAGGCCCGATCAGCCGTGCTGCGAGCCTCGTCCAGCTGCGCGACGTTGGCGAGTATGGCGGCGAGCGAATTGAGCATTTCGAGCGTGATGTCGTCTCCTTCGGGCAGATGGCGATCGCGTTCGCTCAAGGCTTGCCGCAGGCTCGCGATCGCGGCTTCGGGCTGATTGAGCTGATACGCGAGCTCCACTTCGATCGAGCGCGAAGACGAGAGCTTTTCCCACGCCGCCGTCGGTCCAGCGGCCCAGATCGCTTGCGCTGCAGTCAGCGAGGCACGTGCCGCATCGAACTGTCCGAGCCGCAGTTGCGTGGTCGCAAGCTCGCGCAGCACATCGGCGTGATGCGCTGCATCGGCGCGAATCTCGGGCAGCGATTCATAGCGCTGCAGCAAGGGCAGGGCGCCCGGATAATCGCTCAGCGAAACATAGAGCTGGCCGAGCAGGAACAGCATGTTGGCGCGCAGCGTCGGGTCGCCGTCGAAGCGCTCCATCAGCTCGGCTGCGCTACGATCGAGCACGCTCTTGGCGGTCAGCGGCTGATCACCCGATTGCTGCTGCGAGGCTGTTCTGAACATCAGCTGCAGGTAGTCCTGCACCGCCTGCAGGCGTGCGACCTGACGCTGCGCGTTGTCGCGTTCGATGGCGGTTTCACGCGCTTGCAGCGCAATGCCGGCTACGCCGACCAGCGAGGTGACGAGCACGATCGCGGCGGCCCCGACGAGCGCGCGATGACGTCGTACGAAGCGGCTTAGCAGATAGCGCGGCGTAGCGGCACGCGCGAGCACTGGTTCGCCGCGCAGGTAGCGCTGAACGTCGGCCCACAACAGCGCAGCGGTTTCATAGCGCTGCTGTGGTTCGCGGCGTAGCGCCTTGAGCGTGATCGCATCGAGGTCACCGCGCAGTCGCGAGGCTTCGATCGGCAGTGGTGGAGACTTGGCACTCGCGTCGGGCGGTAGCGGCGCGATACGGCTCGGGGCGAGCGGATCGCCTTCCAGAATGCGACGGATCATGGTCGGCACCGCGGAATCCGTTTGCCGCCACGGACTGCGCCCGGTCAGCAGTTCGAATAACAGCAGCCCGAGCGCGTAGACGTCAGTCGCCAGGCTTACGGGGGCCCCTTCGAGCTGTTCGGGCGATGCATATTCGGGCGTCAGCAATTGCTGCGTGCGGGTGGCCGCATCGGTAGCTGCATCCGGATTGGCGACATCGATCAATCGGGCGATGCCGAAATCGAGCAGCTTGGCCTGGCCCTGGCGTGTTACCAGGATGTTGTGCGGCTTGAGATCGCGATGCACCACGAGCAGCGAATGCGCGTAACGCACGGCCTCGCAGATCTGGCCGAACAGCTGTAGACGCGCATTCAGATCAAGCGCGTGCTCGCGACACCAGGCGGCGATATCGAGCCCATCGACGTATTCCATCGCCATGTACGGCCGGCCATCGGCCGCGACGCCGCCGTCGAGTAATCGCGCGATGCCGGGATGCTCGAGGCTCGCCAGAATGCGCCGCTCTTCGTGGAAGCGGCCGATATGCGCGACCGCATGGGCGCCGACGAGCTTGATGGCGACACGCTGTTCGAAGGCGTCGTCCGCGCGCTTCGCCAGGTAGACCTCGCCCATGCCGCCGCGCCCGAGCAGGCGCTCGATGCGCCAGAGGCCGATCTGCGTGCCTTCGCCCAGCGATGCGACGGGCGCCGCGGATGCGGGCAACGGGGCGCTGCGCGCTTCAAGATAGTCCGGCGATTCATCGAGCGCGGACAGCAGTTCGCGCACGCGCTGGGCGATAGCCGGACTCGGCTCGCGGCGGTCGAGTTCGGCTGCACGTTCGGCAGGCTGCAGATCGACGAGTTCGGCGAGCAGACGCTGCACTTCGGCCCAGTCACGGCTGTCGGCTTGCGATGATGAAGTCATGGTGTGTCGGTGGCCTGCGAATGCGCAAAGTCTGTTGCACTCGCAGGCCCACAGACAACCGCAAACGCGGTCCATGAGGGACGGACGTTCATAAAAATGCGGTGAAAGCCGGACAAAACTTGATCTACACTGCGGTTACCCCCTGCTGATGCCGCTGGTTCCCCATGTCAGAGACGCAGCCGATCGCAGCGCCCGCCGAGGCTCAGGCGCCGGCCCAGGCACTGATCGCCGATCTTTATCGCGATCTGCGTCCGCTCGCGCGCCGCGTGCGCATGCGTGCCGGCGGCAGCGATACGCTGCAGACCACCGCGCTGATCAACGAGGCTTACCTGAAGCTGCGGCGCTCGGTGGAATGGAACGATCGCGAGCACTTTCTGCGCACGGCGGCGCGCGCGATGCGGCAGATCCTGCTCGACCAGGCCAAGGAGCGGCTCGCGGCCAAGCGGGGCGGCGGCGAAAAGCCACTGCCGCTCGAGGCGATCGACGAAGAGCCGGTCGTGCCCGACGAAATCCTGCTGCGTCTCGACGAGGCGCTCGAGCGTCTCGGCCAGCTCGAGCCGCGGCTCATGCAGCTCGTCGAATGCCGCTTCTACGCGGGCTACAGCGAAGTCGAAACCGCGCAGCTGCTGGGCCTTTCCGATCGCACCGTGCGCCGCGACTGGCTGCGCGCCAAGGCCTGGCTGTACGACTCCATTCGCAACGAAGAAAGCTGATCGGCGACCAGCGCCATCGCGTCGATGACGCGAACGAGCCCGGCCTCAACGGGCCTGCAGCATCGCCGGCATCGGCTCCGGCAGATGATCGGCGATGGCCTGTTGCAGCTGCGCCGGCGAGACTGGCTTGCACAGCATCGGCAGCTTCATGCGCGCGGCCTCGCGCAGGCGTTGCGGGCAGCTCTCGCCGGTGATCAGCAGCGCTGAAGGCGCGTGCCGGCCGAGATAGCGCTTGCGGATCGCGCGAATCGCCTCGATGCCGCTTTTGCCTTCGCGCAGGCGCAGGTCGGCGATCACGAGATCGGGTGCGTAGCCATCGTCGAGATGACGCAGCGCCTGATCGGCCGATTCCGCGGTGCGCGTCTCGCAGCCCCAGGATTGCAGCAGCCAGTCCATGCCTTCGAGGATCGGGGCCTCGTCGTCGATGACCAGGATGCGTTGGCCGCGCAGGTTCATCGTCCTGGGCGCGGACGGCGTGGTCACCACGGCGTCGAGTACCGGCTGCGGCGCGATGCGCGGCAGGCGCAGCTGAAACACGGTGCCCGAGCCCGGCGTGGAGCGCATCTCGAGCGGGGCCTGCATGAGCCGGCAGAGCCGCTTGACGGTGGCGAGCCCGAGCCCGAGGCCGCGATCGCCGCTGTCGACTTCGCCGAGGCGCACGAACTCGTCGAAGATGCGCGCCTGATGTTCGGGCGCGATGCCGACGCCGGTGTCCCAGACATCGATGCGCACCTGTTCGCCGCGGCAACGCGCCCCGAGCAGCACGCCGCCGCTCTGCGTGTAGCGGATCGCGTTGCAGACCAGGTTGTTGATCACGCGGGCGAGCATGCCGCGATCGCATTCGATCCACAGCGGCGTCTGCCGCACCACCAGCCGCAGCCCGCGCGATTCGGCGAGCGCGCGAAAGTTCTGGCTCACCTCGACGAACAGGCTATCGAGCGCGAAGCGCGTAGCCACCGCGTGTTCGGTGCCCGAATCGAGCCGCGAGACATCGAGCATGCCGGTGAACAGGCGGTCGAGCGATTCGACGCATTCCTGCACATGACCGATGCGCTTGAGCCGCTCGGCGTCGCGCTCGCCTTCGCGCAGATTCGCCGAGAACAGGGCGAGCGCATGCAGCGGCTGGCGCAGGTCGTGACTCGCGGCAGCGAGGAAGCGGGTCTTCTCGGCATTGGCCGCTTCGAGCTCGGCGTTCTTGTGCGCGAGCTCGGCGAGCGTGTGCTGCACGAGCTCGTCGATGGCGAGACTGTTTTGAGCGGGCTGCGATTCGATCGTGGCGGAGGCGGTGAGCTCGCGCTCCGGCTGCGGCCTGCGGCGGCGCAGCGCCAGCCAGAGCAGGGCGCCCGCAGCCACGGTCAGCAGCACCAGCGTCGCGGCGACCGCTTCGATGCCGGCATCGTGAGCGCCCTGGATCACGAAACCGAGCGCGACGCCGATGGCGATCGACACGAGCACCATGGCCGGCACGGTGATGCGCGTGTAGCCGAGCACCGGCGCGCTGTTGCGGGCACTCTGGCGTGGCGCGGCCGGAACGGCCCGCTCGCGGGCGAACGCCAGCGTCGCGCCAGCCACCCCGAACGGCTCGGCCACCGCCGCAGCCTGCATGAGTCCGGTATCGAGACCGACGCTCATGAGCCGGCCATGACGGCTGCTGGACCGAGCCCAGCGGAAACCGGCGGACATCCCCGGCGCCAGTCTTCCTCTCCTTGGCATACCCTTCTCCCCGTTCCGCATCCCGGGCCTCCGGTGCCACGCGGAACGACGAATCCGCGGTGGCCGGTGAGCCGAATTTTGCTGACTTACCTTCAAGAACGAGATCAGTCGGGCAATCCGGACACGTTTCCTGAAACCTTTTTCAGGAAGATTTCAGCGGGAGAGGAATAATCAGCGCCGCTCGATGCTCCAGCAGCGATGCGCCGGCGGCGGACGCTTGAAGTCCTCGTCGAGCGTCTGCTGGCTGATGTCGGTGACCGCGAATTCGGCGGCCAGCGACTCGTCGAGCTTGAAGCGGCGGCGGTTGGTCGAGAAGTACAGCTTGCCGCCCGGGGCGAGCAGGGCGACGGCGTCGCGGATCATCTGGCCGTGGTCCTCCTGCGTGTCGAGCACGCCTTCCATCTTCTTGGAGTTCGAGAACGTCGGCGGATCGCAGAAGATCAGGTCGTAGCGCGGTGATTTGCGATCGGCCGCCTGCTCGCGCAGCCAGGCCAGGCAGTCGGCGCGCACGAGCCGGTGCGCGCCCCAGGCCGAACGCGTGTCGTAGCCGTTGAGCAGCAGGTTGCGATCGGCCCAGTCGAGGTAGGTGTTCGACAGATCGACCGAGGTCGTCGACTCGGCCCCGCCGACGGCCGCATGCACGCTCGCGCTGCCGGTGTAGCAGAACAGGTTCAGGAAGCGCTTGCCCGCGCTTTCCTTCTGGATACGCAGGCGGATCGGCCGGTGATCGAGGAACAGGCCGGTGTCGAGGTAATCCTCGAAGTTCACCCAGAGCTTGCAGCCGTGCTCGACCACGGTCTTGAAGTCGCGGCTTTCGTCCTGCTTGCCGTACTGCGCGCTGCCGCGCTGCGACTTGCGCAGCTTGTAGTGGATGCGCCCGGCCGGCACCGCGAGAATCGCCTGCAGCTGGGCGAGCGCCTCGCGCAGGCGCTTCTCGGCCTTGGCCGGATCGATGCTGTCGGGCGCCGCGTATTCCTGCACGTGGACGTGCAGGTCGGGCGTCTCGTACAGATCCACCGCGAGCGCGTAATCGGGCAGGTCGGCGTCGTAGAGGCGGTAGTTGGTGACGCCGTTGCGGCGCGCCCATTTGCCGAGGTGTTTGGCGTTCTTGCGCAGGCGGTTGGCGAAGTCTTCGCCGCCGCTCGGGGCCTGCGACAGCGCGGACTCGATCAGCGAAGGTTCGCGAGCGGCCATCTGGAACTGCAGCAGCTTGCACTCGATCGCGCCGTTGAACAGCGTGTGCATCGCATGCGCGCGCAGGCCCAGGCGCGGAGACAGGTCCGGACGCGAGGTGAACACGGCCGCCTTCCAGCCGCCGAAGTGCTGCTTGAGCGTGGCCCCGAACAGCGAGTAGAGCTTGATGATCTCGCTCTCCTGCCCGAGCCGCTCGCCATACGGCGGGTTGGTCACGAGCAGGCCCGGCCGATCGCCGACCGGCCGCGCGTCGAGCGCATCGAGCTGCGTGAACTGGATGCGATCGGCGAGCCCGGCGTTGGCCGCGTTCTGCGCGGCCTTGCGCAGCACGCCCGCATCGGTATCGCTGCCGGCCAGGGGTGGCAGCTTTGCCAGGCCCGCCGATTTGCGGCCCGAGGCCTCGGCGCGAATCTTCCGCCAGAGCTCGGCGTCGTGCTGCGACCAGGCTTCGAAGCCGTACTTCACGCGCTTGAGGCCCGGCGCGATGTCGGCCGCGATCAGCGCGGCTTCGAGCACCAGCGTGCCCGAACCGCACATCGGATCGACGAGCCCACCGCCGGCCGCCGCGATCTCGGGCCAGCCGGCGCGGATCAGGATCGCGGCCGCGAGGTTTTCCTTGAGCGGCGCTTCGCCGGCGCCGCTGCGATAGCCTCGCCGATGCAGGCTTTCGCCCGACAGGTCGAGGCTGATCGTCGCCTGTGCGCGGTCGAGATGGACGTGGATGCCGATGTCCGGGCTTTCGGTGTCGACGTTGGGCCGCTCGTTGAAACGCTTGCGAAAGGCGTCGGCGATCGCGTCCTTGACCTTGAGCCCGGCGTAATGCGTGTGCGTGACCGCGGCCGAACGCCCGGCCACTTCGATCGCGAAGCGCTTGTCGAGCGCGAACAGTTCGGGCCATTCGATGGTCGCCGCGCCGGCGTAGAGCGAGTCCGCATCGGTGAGCGGAAACGTCGCCAGCGGCAGCAGGATGCGGTTCGCCAGCCGCGACCACAGGCAGGCGCGGTAGGCGGATTCGAGCGTGCCCGTGAACGCGATGCCGCCCTTGCGCTCCTTGGTGGTCTGGGCGCCGAAGCGGGCGAGTTCGGTGGCGAGCAGCGGTTCGACGCCGCGCGGAGCCGTGGCGAAGAACGAAAGAGAAGACGTGTCGGACATCGCGCAATGATCGCATGAGTCGCCGCGAGGCCCGGAACCCTGGCGATGCCCCGGTTTCGGGCGGGATGGCCGAATGGACTAAGGCTCACGGTATATTCCAGCCGGCGATCGCTTGGTGGAGCATCGGGCACCGTAGCCGGGGCGGGCACTCATGGGAATGGCGAGTGCCGGCCGCCGTGGCGCTCGCTGTTGTTTTTCTGGTTCTGATAGGGAGATCGAGATGAAGACCTCATGGCGTGCCGCGATCATCGCGGCCGGTTCCTTGTTGCTGTCCGCCTGCGGCGGAGGTGGTGGAGACGATGACGGCGGCGGCACCACGCCCGCGGCGCCGACCGTCACGCTGGCGGCGAGTCCCACTTCGGTGGTGCTCGGCGCGTCGTCGACGCTGAGCTGGTCGTCCACCGACGCCAGCGCCTGCACGGCCAGCGGGTCGTGGACCGGCGCCAAGAGCGCCAGCGGCACCGAAACCGTGACCCCGGTTGCGGTCGGCGATGCCGTCTACAAGCTCAGCTGCTCGGGAACGGGCGGCTCCACCGAAAAGCAGGCCACGGTTACCGTGACCGCCCCGGTCGCCACCGGCAGCATCAGTGGCAAGGTGGTGGACACCAAGACCGGAGCCCAGATCGACGGCGCGAGCGTGCGCGTCGGTTCGGCGAGCACCACGACCAATGGCGAAGGCGATTTCACTCTGGCGGGCGTGCCGGTCGGTGAACGTGCATTGCTCCAGGTCAGCAAGGCCAATTACGAGACCAACCAGCGCATCGTTCCGGTAGCCCGGGATGCGGAAAGCTTCGCCTCGGTGGTGCTGCTGCCCGTCGGCGCCTCGCAGACGCTCGATCCGGCCGCCGGCGGCGATGTCGGCATCGCCGGCTCGCCGGCCCAGGTGAGCTTCCCGGCCGGTGCGATCGATGCCACCAGCACCGTGCGCGTGACGATCACCGACGTGAATCCGTCGGCCGCTCCGGACAACATGCCGGGCGATTTCACCACTGCGGGTTCGCCGATCGAAAGCTTCGGCGCGCTATCGGTGAATCTCTACCGGGAAGACGGCAGCTCGACCAATCTCAAGAGCGGTCAGACGGCCACGATCCGCATTCCGCTCGATACGCGCTCGTCGTCGCGCCCGGACACGATTCCGCTGTTCTTCTACGACACCACCGCCGGCCGCTGGGTGCAGGAAGGCGAGGCCCGGCTGCTGACCGGTCCCGATGGTTCGTACTACGAGGGCACGGTTTCGCACTTCACCTATTGGAATGCGGATCAGGTCTACAACACGGTGACGCTGAGCGGCTGCGTGCAGAACGCGGACGGCAGCCGGGTGGCCGGCGTGCGTCTGCAGTCCACCGGCATCGATTACACCGGCACCTCGACGGCGGTCTCGGACGCCAACGGCGACTTCACCATTCCGGTTCGCGCCGGCTCCGAGCTGACGATCGGCGGCTACATCGGCCTGCAGCTGACCTCGACGCAGGCGGTCGAGACCACCAACGTCGATCAGGCGCTGCCTAGCTGCCTGCAACTCGGAACGGCCGACGGCAACGGCTTCACGGTGACGCTGACCTGGGGCCAGTTGCCCGAGGACATCGATTCGCACCTGCTGACGCCCGATGGCGAGCACATCTATTACCGCCGCAAGGGCAGCCTGACCGAAGCGCCGTTCGCGAGCCTCGACGTCGACGACACCGACTCGTTCGGCCCGGAAGTGGTCACCGTCCTGCGTCCGCGCGTCGGCACCTACCGCTACTTCGTCAACAACTACGACCGTGACCCGGCGCCGGGCATCAGCACCTCGCCGGCGCGCATCGAGCTCAAGGCCAACGGCCTGACGCGAATCTTCACTCCGCCGGCCGGCGAAACCGCCGCGACCTATTACTGGAAGGTGTTCGACATCAGCATCGCGGCCGACTGCACCGCCACCATCACGCCGTCGACGGCGCCATGGTCGGCAGAGGAGCCGACCCTGCCGCAGGCCGAAAACCCGAGCGCTGCATTCTGCTCACGCTAGCGGCGTCTTCCGGGGATCTCGGAATAGCCTGATGTTCCAGGCGTGGAGGCCAAAACCTCCACGCCGTTCGCGTGCATGACGAGCTTCATTGCGATGCGCCCGCAATAAGTCATGAATCCGTCAGCAATCCGGCAGGTATCAAGCCTGGGTTGCCCGCACACTGACTTCGCAGTGCCGGGAGACCCGGTCAACTGCCGGTCGGATGATGTCGGCCGGATGCGGCGTAACGGTTTGGGGACCGCTTCGCCGATCCGCATCGACCCTGGCTGTCGGGTCGTCGCGCTGCCGGGGGGCGCGCGACGGCTTTTTATGTCGTCATCCCAAATGACGAATCAGGAGGTCTTGCGCGCCGATTCGGCGGTCTTCGGGTCGGCCAGCATCGTGTCGATGACCGCGATCTGCGAATGCCCGTCGCCGAAATTGCGCACGAACAGGGCGCGCGCCTGGCGCAGCTCGTCGAAGCCTTCGGCGAGCTTGCGTTCGCGCAGCAGCACCCGGCCCAGACCGTAGTGTGCCCAGGCGACGCGGTTGTTGTGCGGCTGCAGGCGATGCGGGGCGAGGGCGAGCACTTCGCGCAGGTTTTCTTCCGCCCGCTGCAGCTGGCCGTCGGCCGCCCTGGCCTCGGCGAGCATGCGCTGCAGATCCAGCGTGTGCGGATGATCGGCTCCGAGCGTCGCCAGCGAGCCTTTCCAGAGCGCTTCGAGCTTGGCCAGTGCGGTCGCGGTGTGACCGAGCGCGAGCTCGGCCTCGGCGATGCGCATCTGCGTCATGCGCGTGGCGTAGTGGTTCGGTCCGAGGCGGGCCATGCGGCGGTGCAAGGCCTTGGCCAATAGCGGCAAGGCTTCTGCCGGCCGGCTCTGCTTGATCCGGATCATGCCGAGCATGTGCAGGCTGGAGGCGCTGACCGGATGACGCTCGCCGAGCGATTCGCCGGCCACGCGTCCGAGCTCCAGGCAGCGGCTCGCGGCCTCGTCGAGCCGCTCGCGGATCTGCAATGAATAGATGCGGCTGACTTCGAGCCAGAGCCGGTAGGTGCTGTCGACGACGAAGCCCTGCTTCTCGACGTATCGCTGGGCGCTGTCGAGACGGCGCTCGGCTTCGGCCCAGTCGTGGGTTTCGAACAAGGCCTCGGCCAGATCCCAGTCGATGTCCGCGATCAGGCGCTCGTCCCGGTGCGCCGAGTGCTGCAGTTCGTCGAGCAGCCCGCGGTAGCGATCGGCGGCCTCGGCGAAGTAGCCCATTTCGAAGCGCAGCCGGGCGAGCCCGTAGGCGGCGGACTGGCGATCGGCCGCGGCTTTGGCGTCATCGGCCGCGCTGGCGAGCGTCAGCAGGGTTTCGAGGTGGTTTTGCGCCTGCGCGTAATCCGCGGTCTCGATGCCGAGCCAGCCGAGCCGCGAGTGAATGCGCCGCAGCGTCGGGTGACCGGCACCGAGCCGCGCCTCATCCTGCTCGAGCGCGCGGACGAGCACGGCTCGAGCCTCGGACTCGAGCCCGAGGCTCGAATAGGCGCTGCCGATCGTATGCGCGAGTTCGGCATGCACGGCCGGCGCGCCGTCGAAGCTCGTCTGCAGGCGCAGGCGGGCGGTGTCGAGCAGCGAGCCGATGGTGACGCTGCGCCCGCCGCCGATGCGCTCGGCGTCGGTGGCGCCGAGCAGGTCCTCGTTGACGAAGCGGGTGACCGCCGAGGCGATCTCTGCGTCGGTCTGCGCCTGTTTTTCGGCCAGCCGGGCCTGGCGATAGAGCACGAAGGCGATCGCCAGGCCGGCGGCGAGGGCCAGTGCCACCACGGTCTGCCAGCGGCGCACGAGCTGCGAGCGCTCGAGCTGCCGCTGGGCTTGCAGTGCCAGCTGCTGCTGCAGGGCGTCCTGCTCGCGCTGGCGGCGGCGCTCGTCGAGATTGCGCAGGCGCGCAGCGAGTTCGGTGGCCGAATGCAGCCGGTGCGCGGGCTGCACGTCGGCCGCGTCGGCGATGTCCTCGCGCAGCAGTTCGTCGTCGATCTGGCGTTCCCAGCCCGGGCACAGCGGGGCGCGCAGATCGCCGATCACGAGCTGATAGAGCATCACCCCGAGCGAGTAGATGTCCGAGCCGATCGTCGAGGCGTGGCCGGCGAGCAGCTCGGGCGCCAGGTACAGCGCGGTGCCGCCCGAATCGTCGAGCGTCGCGCTCGTGCGGCTCAGGCCCAGGCGGGTGATTTCGAGCGCCTGCAGGCGTTCGAAATCGACGCGTCCCGAGCCGAAATCGCAGATCGCGATCTCGGGCCTGCCCTGCGGCGAGCTGCGGATCAGCAGGTTCGAGGGCTTGATGTCCTTGTGCAGCACGCCCACCGCGTGCGCCTCGCCGATCGCGCTGGCAGCCTGGATCATCAGGTCCAGGCGCGTCTGCAGCGGAATGTTCTTCAGGCCGCCCTGGGCCTCGCTCCAGTGCTTGAGGCTGCCGAGCGGCTCGTAGGCCATCTCGAGGAACCACGGTGCGTCGCTGAGGTTCCAGTCGAGGATCTCGATGCGCCAGCGCGCCTCGGGCAGGGCGTCGAGCAGGAAGCGCTGCAGTGTGATCTCGCGCTTGAGCGCGCTGAGCTCCTCGGGCGTGAAGGCGAGCTTGAACGCGCGCTGCTGGCGGGTCTTCTCGTGGCGGGCGAGCCAGACTTCGGTGCCGGCCTCGAGCCGGCGTTCGAGCATCCAGTGCGGGCGCATCGGCAGCCGATGTCCGGCTCCGATGCGCAGCGGCTCGGCGAGCGCCGAAGCGTGCACATGCTCGCGCTCGACGGCCGCATCGAGCCGGTAGCCGAAGCCGTGCACGGTGACCAGGCGCAGTCCGGGCGGTTCGCCGAGCACCTCGCGCAGCTTGGCGACGCAGCGCGCGATGACGTTGTCGGTGACCGGGCGACCGCCCCAGACCGCGGCGATCATCTCGTCCTTGGTGACGAGCTCGCCGGCGTGGCGCAGCAACAGCATCAGCGCGTCGAACGGCTTGGGCTCGAGCTTGAGCACCCTGCCGTCGCGGCTCAGTTCGCGCCGCGATTCCTCGAGCACGAAGCCGGCGAAACGCCAGCGCAGCGCTCCCGAAGAAGGCTGGCTGTCGTCGACTGCCGGGGGGAGCCGTTTCTTGGACATGCCAGATCATAGGGGCTCGCATGGCGTTCGCGACACGGGCCAAAAGCGCCCAGGGCCGCGAACGCACTCTTGAACGGCCGCTGAAAAGCCTTATGGCATAATCCGCCGCTCTTTTTCGGCCCCCTCAAGCCCCATCCCATGCTCGATTTCATTCTCAGCCCGGCCTACGCCCAGGCTGCCGCGCCTGCCCAGCCCAACGCCCTCGTGCAGTTCGCGCCGCTGGTCGTCCTGTTCGTGCTGTTCTACTTCCTGCTGATCCGTCCGCAGATGAAGCGCACCAAGGAGCATCGCCAGATGCTCGAGAAGATCGCCAAGGGCGACGAAGTGGTGACCAACGGCGGCCTCGCCGGCAAGGTCGCCAGCATCGGCGAAGCCTATGTCACCCTCGAAGTCGCCGAAGGCGTCAGCGTGAAGGTGCAGAAGGCCTCCGTCGGCAGCGTCCTGCCCAAGGGCACGCTCAAGACCCTGTAATTGAATCGATGCCGGAGCGGCCGGGCCGTTTCGGCCGCCGGCCGCTCCGGTTGACCGGAGTCTTTCGATGCGTCCCTACGCAAGCTGGAAGTACGTCGTCCTGCTGATCGCCCTCGTCGTCAGCGCCCTGTATGCGGCGCCGAATCTGTACGGGCAGGATTGGGCCGTGCAGGTTTCACTCGAATCGGGCGATCCGCTGCCCGATAGCGCCGGCGCGCGCGTCGACGCGGCGCTCAAGGAAGCGCAGATCGAGCCCTCGTCGAGCCGCCTGGAGTCGGGCCACTGGGTCACCCGCTTCTCGACGGCCGAGGCGCAGCTGCGCGCCAACGAGTCCATCAAGAAAGCGCTCGGCAACGACTACGTGGTCGCGCTGAACTTCGCCTCGAAGACGCCCGCCTGGATGGCCGCGCTCGGCGCCAAGCCGATGGCGCTGGGCCTGGACCTGCGCGGCGGCGTGCACTTTCTTCTCGAAGTCGATGGAAGTGTGCCCTTAGCCAAGGCTGTCGAGGGTTATCGTTTGGACATTCCTGCGTCCCTGCGCAAGGAAGACATCCGATATAGCGGCCGGCATCAGATCGATAGAGGCATCGAACTGGACTTTGCCGATGAGCCCAAGCTCGAGGCGGCGCGCAAGTTCATCGCCAAGGAGTATCGCGAGCTCACCGTGAGCACGCCGCCGGATCGTCCGCTGACCTTGTCGGCGCGCATTTCCGATGCCGAGGCGCAGCGCATCCAGACCTTCGCGGTGCAGCAGAACCTCATCACGCTGCGCAACCGCGTGAACCAGTTCGGTGTGGCCGAGCCGGTGGTGCAGCGCCAGGGCGCCAACCGCATTCTCGTGCAGCTGCCCGGCGTGCAGGACACCACGCGCGTCAAGGAACTGCTCGGCGCGACCGCGACGCTCGAGTATCGCGCGGTCGACGAAAGCGGTAACGCGGCGTCCGCGGCGGCCAGCGGCATCGCGCCCGCGGGCACCGAGCTGTTCTACACGCGCGAAGGCCACATTCCGTATCTGCTCAAGAAAGAGATCATCGCGAGCGGCTCGCAACTGGTCGACGCCCAGCCCGGCATCGACCAGCAGAGCGGCACGCCGATGGTGTCGGTGACGCTCGACGGGCAGGGCGCCAAGCGCATGTTCGATTTCACCAGCAAGAACGTCGGCAAACCGATGGCCGTGCTGTTCCGTGAGCGCAAGGTCATCACCACCTACAACGCCCGCGGCGAGCCGATGCGCGAGCACCAGGACGTCAACGAGATCATCTCGGTGGCGAGCATCCGCGGCGTGTTCGGCAAGAACTTCCAGACCACCGGCCTCGGCAGCAAGGAATCGCAAAATCTCGCGGTGCTGCTCAAGGCCGGCGCGCTCGCGGCGCCTGTCGACATCGTCGAGGAGCGCACCATCGGCCCGAGCCTCGGCGAAGACAACATCCGTCAGGGCTTCCAGGCGGCGGCGCTCGGCCTCGGCCTCGTCGCGCTGTTCATGTGCTTCTACTACAAGGTCTTCGGCCTGTTCGCGATCGCCGCGCTGACGCTGAACCTGCTGCTGCTGATCGCCTCGCTGTCTCTGCTGCCGACGACGATGACGATGCCCGGCATCGCCGGCCTGGTGCTGACCATGGGTATCGCGGTCGACGCCAACGTGCTGATCTACGAGCGCATCCGAGAAGAATTGAGAAACGGCATGAGCCCGGCCAAGGCGATAGAAGCCGGTTACGACCGCGCGTTCCTGACCATCGCCGACGCCAACATCACCACGCTGATCGCGGCGATCGTGCTGATCGCGGTCGGCGCCGGTCCGGTGCGCGGCTTCGCGGTCGTGCTCGCGCTCGGTATCGCGGCTTCGCAGTTCACCGCCATCGTCGGCACGCGCGCGCTGGCCCATCTGGTGTTCGGGCGCCGCGCGCGCATGAACGATCTGCCGATCTGGTAAAGGAGCGCACCATGAAATTCTTCGCTCGCGTTCCCAACATCGACTTCATGGCCCAGCGCAAGGTGGGCCTGATCGTTTCCTCGGTGCTGACGATCGCCACGATCCTGCTGCTGGTCTTCCGCGGTCTGAACTTCGGCATCGACTTCACGGGCGGCGTGCTCGTCGAAGTGGCGTATCCGCAGGCGGTCGAGCTCGACGACGTCCGTACCCACCTCGAGAAGGGCGGTTACGAACGCGCGATCGTGCAGTACTTCGGCACTACGCAGGACGTGCTGATCCGCCTGCCTCCCGCGGCCAACGCCAATTCGGCCGAAGTGAGCTCGCGCATCCTCGAAGCGCTCGATGCGCGAAACGAGAACATCGAGCTGCGCCGCATCGACTTCGTCGGTCCGCAGGTCGGCGAGGAGCTGACCGAGAAGGGTGCGCTCGCGCTGCTCGTCGCCTTCATCGGCATCGCCGTCTACATCATGCTTCGCTTCGAATGGAAATTCTCGGTCGGCGCGGTGTCGGCGCTGATTCACGATGCGCTGATGGCGCTGGGCTTTCTGTCGATCTTCTGGGTGGAGTTCGACCTGACCACGCTCGCGGCCATCCTCGCGCTGATCGGTTATTCGAACAATGAAACCATCGTCATCTACGATCGTGTTCGCGAGAACCTGATTTCGCAGCGTCGTTCGGACATCTTCGAAGTGGTGAACCTGTCGATCAACCAGACCGTGCTGCGTTCGGTGATCACGCACTTGACGACGCTGCTGGTGTTGACGGCACTGCTCCTGATGGGCGGCGCTAGCGTGCACAGCTTCTCGGTGGCGCTGATCGTCGGTGTGATCGTGGCGACGTATTCGTCGATCTATGTGTCGACGGGACTGGCGATCGTGCTGGGCATTTCGCGCGAGGATTTGTTGCCGCCGAAGGAAGAGGCGATCGACGAATCGCCGTGACGGTGGCGGGTTGGCTTTGTGTTCTTGAGCCTGCTCGGCTCTGAAGGTGTTTGGCCTTCCCGGCCGGGTCTTACTTTCTTTGCTCCTGCAAAGAAAGTAAGCAAAGAAAGCAGGCCCCGAAGTCCGCGCCCGTTCGTCGTTGCACGACGAACGGGTCCCCGGCTGGAGCGACATGCTCGGGGTCGCGCCGACGCGACATCCTGTCGCGACGTCGCTCTGGCGGATATCCATATCCGCCAGACCCACTGCGCGCGCCACTCCAGCCGGCGCTGCCAGGGGTTGAACGTCAACGGCTATTGGCTCGCTACGCTTCGCCGCTGATTTTCAGCGTCGAGCTGTCTTGCCGTTCCTCTCTCCCGCTTGCGGGAGAGAGTCCCGCCGAAGGCGGGGAGAGAGGGTTCATCCGCAAAGTGAGCGCCCTTTCCGAGTGCCCCCTCTCCCGGTCCTTCGGACCACCCTCTCCCGCAAGCGGGAGAGGGGACCGTCAACAGCAGCCGCAGCTTTGCTGTCTCCGTTCGCTTCTGTCTTACCGGGTTCCCTTGTGACGCACCGAGCAGCGGAGCGCGCGCAGGGGTCGGCGGGCATGGATGCCCGCCGAGTTTCGTCGCGACCAGAATGTTGCATCGCGTCGAAACTCCTGCCCCGAGCACGTGAGCAGCGCAGGGGACTTTCGCGCAGCGAAAGTGCGTCACCAGGGTGTGCTTTCTCCTGGTTACTTCTCGTTGCACAAGCAAAGAGAAGTAACGCCCGACCGGCGAGGTCAAAAGCCTCAGCGCTCAGCTAACCCCTAAGCGAAGCTAGCGCCACGGAAGCAGCCACCGAAGCGCAAGCTAATGCGGCAACCGCAACCCAATTTCCGTGATTTTCTCTCCCTCCATCCGCTTCACCACCAACTCCATCTCGCCGAGCCGCAGGCGATCGCCGACCACCGGCCGCGGAATCACCGAAGCGAAGAACTCCACCACGCTGCGATGCTTCGCCGAATCGGGCAACTCGAGCCCGTAGGCATCCGCGAGCGCCGTCGCCGGCGCTTTGAGGTCGATCACGAATTCGCCGAAGAACGGAACCTCGATGCCCCCGTCGCGCTTGGTCTTGGGCTTGAGTCCATCGGCGCGGAAGATTTCGTCGAGCGCCGGCAGCTCGTCCTGCGAGGCGAGCAGGGCGATGTAGTCGCCCGCGCGCAGCGTGCCCCATTCGCGGTAGCTGATGACCTTGCCGCGCCGCGCCAGGCAGACGATGCGCGAGAGATCGTTGATCGGCAGCTCCTTGGACTTGAGCCCGAGCAGCGGGCTGTTCTCGCCGATGTAGTAGCTCACGATCTCGTAGCCGCGCGTGCCGGGCAGGTCGAAGTCGCTGCGATGCACGAGCGCAGTGGTCGCGGGCATCTGCAGGCCGAGCAGGCGCGCGGCCGGCGCCACGCTCCAGCCCTGCACGACGAGCGAAACCAGCACGATGAAGAAGGCGACGTTGAAAACCACCGCCGCGTTCTCGACTTCGGCCAGATACGGGAACGTGGCGAGCACGATCGGCACCGAGCCGCGCAGCCCGACCCAGGCGATGTAGGCCTGCTCGCGCCACGGAAACCGGAACGGGGCCAGCGCAAGCGCGACCGAGACCGGCCGGGCGACCACGATCAGCACGAGGCTGATGATCAGGCTCGGAATCGCCAGCGGCAGCATTTTGCTCGGCGTGACGAGCAGGCCCAGGATCACGAACATGCCGATCTGCGAGGCCCAGGCGACGCCGTCGTGAAAGCGGCGAATGCCGCCGAAGGCGCGCACCTTGCGGTTGCCGAGCACCACGCCGGCCAGATACACGGCCAGAAAACCGCTGCCATGCAGCGACGAGGTGAGGCCGAAGATGAAGAGGCCGCTGAACAGGGCCATCAGCGGATACAGCGAATCGGACAGCTTGAGTCGGTTCAGCGACCAGGCCAGCGCGCGTCCGCCGAAGATGCCGATCAAAGCCCCGAGCCCCATCTGCTGCACGAGGAACAGCAGCGCCTCGAACCAGCGATAGGTGTCCGGTGCCTGCAGGTATTGCAGCAGGCCCAGCGTCAGGAACACCGCCATCGGATCGTTGGTGCCCGATTCGATCTCGAGCGCCGAGGTGACGCGTTCGTTGAGATGCACCGCGTTGGTGTGCAGCAGCGAGAACACCGCGGCCGCGTCGGTGGAGCCGACGATGGCCCCGACCAGCAGGCCTTCGGCCGGGGTCAGATCGAGGCACCAGGCCGCGAACAGCCCGACCACGGCCGTGGTCACGACAACGCCCACGGTGGCGAGCGAAACCGCCGGCGCGAGGCCGACGCGGAAGGTGGTCATGCGCGTGCGCATGCCGCCGTCGAACAGCACCACGGCCAGCGCCGCGGTGCCCGCGAGGTTGGCGAGCGCGAAGTCGTGGAACTGGATGCCGCCGGGCCCTTCCTCGCCGGCGAGCATGCCGACGATCAGGAACACCAGCAGCAGCGGGACGCCGAGGCGCGGCGACAGGATCGAAGCGAGGATCGAAACGATGAACAACAGGCCGCCGACGAGAATCAGGTGATTGGCGATTTCCATATCGGCCGCTGCGGTGTCGGGGTTCGTGTTTCGAGTGGGAGGTCAGCAGCCTCTATGCAGCAATCGTTCCTTGCGGTCGCCCAAAGCGCGATGCGCTTATTCGGCGTCCGGCGCCGCGGCGAAAGGCGCCGCGGCCTTGAGCATGTCCGCGAACTGGCCATGCAGCTTGGGATTGCCGACCAGGATGTTGCCGGTGTTGAGCGGATCGCCGTTGCCATAGATCTCGCTGATCATGCCGCCCGCTTCCTGCACCAGCACCATGCCGGCCGCGATGTCCCAGGGCTTGAGGCCGAGCTCCCAGTAGGCATCGAGACGGCCCGCCGCGACGTAGGCCAGATCGAGCGAGGCCGCACCGGCGCGGCGCACGCCGGCCGTGTTCTCGACGATGGTCGTCAGCATCGGCAGATAGGCCGGCAGCTTGGCCGCGCGGATCGGCACGCCGGTGCCGACCAGGGCCTGGTCGAGATCGCGGCAGTTGGAAACGCGGATGCGGCGGTTGTTGAGCGTGGCACCGGCGCCGCGGCTGGCGACGTAGAGATCCTGCGTACACGGGGCGTAGATCACGCCGTGCTGCAGCACGCCCTTGACCTGGATGCCGATCGAAACCGCGAAGTGCGGCAGGCGATGCAGGAAGTTGGTGGTGCCGTCGAGCGGATCGATGATCCAGGTGACTTCGTTCTCGCCGATCTGGCCGCCTTCCTCGCCGAGGATGGCGTGGTGAGGGTAGGCCTTGTGGACGGTGCGGATGATTTCGGCTTCGGCTCCGCGATCGACCAGCGTGACGAAGTCGTTGCGGCCTTTGTGCTCGACCTGAAGGGTATCGGCGCGCTCGAGATGGCGCATGATGAAGTTTCCGGCGCTGCGCGCTGCGGAAACGGCGATGTTCACCAGGGGATGCACGGTAGGGGCAAGGAGCGAAGGGGACGAACGTTAGAATAGCAAACCCGCCCGCCTCCCTCGTGCCGCCCGTGTCCGAATCGCCGTCCCCGTCACTGCACGAGGCTTCGCCCGAAGCCTCGACGAGCCCGCTCGACAACATCGTCATCGTGCTCAGCGGTACCCAGCATCCCGGCAACATCGGCTCGGCTGCGCGCGCGATGATGACGATGGGCCTGATGCAGCTGCGGCTGGTCAATCCGCACCGCTTTCCGCACGAGCAGGCCACCGCCATGGCCAGCGGAGCGCAGTCGGTCCTCGATTCGGCGCAGCTGTTCGAGTCGCTCGAAGCGGCGGTCGCCGACTGCGCCTTCGTCGTTGGCAGCTCCTCGCGTCGGCGCTATCTGGGCGACGAACCGCTGAGCCCGGCCGAGACCGCCAGCGTGCTGCTCGAAACCGCAGGCGCGGCGGAATCGGCGGCGCGCGTCGCCCTGGTGTTCGGTTGCGAGCGTACCGGCCTGACGGCCGAGGAACTCGATCGCTGCCACCGCCTGACGACGATCCCGTCGAACCCGGTCTATCCGTCGCTCAACCTGGCCGCGGCCGTGCAGCTGCTGTGCTGGGAGCTGCGCCGGGCGGCGATCGCGCCGCCGAAGATTTCGCTCAAGGAAGACCCGGGCTACATGAACGGGCGCTTCGGGCCGCCGACGGCCGAGCAGATGGAGCAGTTCTACGAACACCTGGAGCGCGTGCTGCTCGGCACCGGCTTTCTCGATCCGCGCAATCCGCGGCTGCTGACGCGCCGGCTGCGCCAGCTGTTCAACCGGGCGCGGCCGGACACCAACGAGCTCAACATCCTGCGCGGCATTCTCAAGTCGGTGGAGCGGCCTAAAAAGCGCACGCCGCGGGTGAAGCCTGGCCCTGCGGCCGGGCCCGAGGCCGGGGGCTGAGTACCGAATCGGTACAATCTCAGGCCGTTCCGGTCTTGAACCGGGCCTGTTCACCCGCACTGGTTCTCCATGTTCGCCCGCATCCGCGAAGACATCCGCAGCGTTTTCGAACGCGATCCCGCCGCCCGCTCGGTCTGGGAAGTGATGACGTGTTATCCGGGCCTGCACGCGGTCTGGGCGCATCGAATCGCGAACTGGTTCTGGCGGCACGGCTTCCTGTGGCTCGGGCGCTTCGTTTCGCATCTGGCGCGCTGGCTCACGGGGATCGAAATCCATCCGGGCGCCAGGCTCGGCCGGCGCTTCTTCATCGATCACGGCCTCGGCGTGGTGATCGGAGAGACCGCCGAAGTCGGCGACGACTGCACGCTCTACCAGGGCGTGACGCTCGGCGGCACCTCGCTCGCGGGCGGCAAGCGCCATCCCACGCTCGGCAACAACGTGGTGGTCGGCTCGGGCGCCAAGGTGCTCGGCAGCTTCACGGTCGGCGACGGCGCGCGCATCGGCTCGAACGCGGTCGTGGTCAAGGAAGTGCCCGCCGGCGCGACCGCGATCGGCATTCCGGCGCGCATCGTCCAGGAGCAGCAGAAGCCGGCGATGTCCGAGAGCGCGAAAAGCGTCGCCGACCAGCTCGGCTTCGATGCGTACGGCGTCACGCGAGACATGCCCGACCCGGTCGCCAACGCGATCAGCGCGATGCTCGACCACATTCACAAGCTCGATGCCCAGCTCGCCGATCTGCATGCGGCGCTGAACCAGGCCAGGCTGCCGGTCCCGGCGGCGAGCCTCGACAAGCTCGAGCTGCCCGATTTCTGCGCCGAAGACGCCGAACCGGTGAAGAAAGTCGGCAACGGCTGAGCTGCGAAGTCCCCCGATGCCGATCTACTTCGACCACAACGCCACCACGCACCTCGATGCGCGCGTGCTCGAGGCGATGATGCCCTACCTGTCCGGGCCGGCCGCGAACCCGTCGAGCCTGCATCGCTACGGCCGCCTGGCGCGCGACGCGATCGAAGCCGCGCGCGTGCAGGTGGCCCAGCTCGTCGGTGCCCAGCCGCGCGATGTCATCTGGACGTCGGGCGGCACCGAGGCCAACAACTACGCGATCAAGGGTGTCATGCAGGCCGCGCGTGGGGGCGTGCCGTTGAGAGTCCTGTACGGCGCGACCGAGCATCCGGCCGTCATGGAGGCGGCCGAATCGCTGCGCGCGGGCGGCTGCGAGGTCGAGGCGATACCGGTCGACCGTCGCGGGATCATCGAGGCGGATGCGCTCGCGGCGCAGCTCGCGAAAGCGCCGACGCGGCTGGTCTCGATCATGCGCGCGAACAACGAAACCGGCGTCATCCAGGACCTTCCGGCGCTCGCGGCCATCGTGCATGCGGCCGGTGCCTGGCTGCACGTCGATGCGGTGCAGGCGGCCGGCAAGCTCGCGGTCGACATGGACGAGCTCGGCGCCGACCTGCTCACGGTGTCGAGCCACAAGATCTACGGGCCCAAGGGCATCGCCGCGCTGGTGGTGCGCTCGGACGTGGAGCTCGAAGCGCTGCAGCACGGCGGCGCCCAGGAGCGTGGCCGCCGCGGCGGCACCGAGAACGTCGCCGCCATCGCCGGCTTCGGCCGCGCGGCCGAACTCGCGATCGAAGAACTCGACACGCGCACGCAGCACTACGCGCAGCTCATCGAGCGGCTCGACGCCGGGCTCCGGCAGATTCCCGAGATCGTGATGTTCGGCGACGGCGTCGCCCGGCTGCCGAACACGCGCCAGTTCGCGCTGAGCGGCTACGACGGCGAAGCCTTGCTGATGGAACTCGATCGCAAAGGCATTGCCGTATCGTCGGGCTCGGCCTGCGCCTCGGGATCGGGTGAGCCGAGCCACGTACTGCTGGCGATGGGCTTCGATCCGGTGACCGCCAAGGGCGCGATCCGCGTGAGCGTCGGAGTCGTCAACACCACCGATGAAGTAGCGCGGTTTCTGCACGTGTTGGCGGAGATCGCAGGGACGCTGAGATCATGATCGAATCGATTACCGCGGAAGACCGCGCCACCACGCTGCGAAACGCGGCGCACCGAGTCGAAGTGTCGCTGCTCGCGCTCGAAACCTACGACGCCAAGCACGCCGGTCTCGGGCTCACCGAAGAGCAGCGTTCCGATCGGCATCTGCTCGTCGACGTCGCCTCGCAGCTGGTCTGGGAGTACATCGTGCAGCGCGAGATGAGCGGCCTGCGCGATCACCGCGAAGCGCGCGAGCAGTACCGGATTCCGGACGAAGTCTGGCGCCGCATGGGCGCGACGCCGCGTCCTTCCTGATTCGTTTTCCGCCGCCGTGATCTACCTCGACTACGCCGCGACCACGCTGCTCGATGCGCGCGTGCTCGAGGCGATGATGCCGGCCTTGGTGGCCGACGGCCTGCAGGCCAACGCGGCGTCCTCGCATGCGCCGGGCTTTCGCGCGCGCGCCGCGGTGGAGCGGGCGAGGGCGCAGGTTGCCGAGCTGCTCGGCGCGGAGCCCGGCGAGATCATCTTCACCTCGGGCGCCACCGAATCGAACAATCTCGCGATCAAGGGCGTGCTCGAATTCCGCGGCCTGCGCCAGGCACACGTGGTGACGTCGCGCATCGAACACAAATGCGTGCTCGACACCTGCCGCTATCTCGAGACGCAGGGCGCGCGCGTGACGTATCTGAAGCCCGGCGCGGACGGTTCGATCACGCCCGAACAGGTGCTCGACGCGCTGACGCCCGACACCGCGCTGGTCTCCCTGATGTGGGTCAACAACGAGATCGGCGTGCGCAACGACATCGAGCGCCTGGCTCCGCTGCTGCGCGAGCGCGGCGTGCTGCTGCACGTCGATGCGGCGCAGGCGAGCGGACGCATCGCCATCGATCTCGCGCGAACGCCGGTCGACCTGCTGAGCGTCTCGGCGCACAAGGCCTATGGGCCCAAGGGTATCGGCGCGCTGTTCGTGCGGCGCAAGCCGCGCGCCCGGCTCGCGCCGCAGATGCACGGCGGTGGGCACGAGCAGGGCATGCGCTCGGGCACGCTGGCGACGCACCAGATCGTCGGCATGGGCGCTGCGTTCGAGATCCTGCGCCGCGACGGCGCGGCCGAGGGCGAGCGTATCGCCGCGCTGCGCGAGCGCTTCTGGCAGGGTTTGCAGGGGCTCGAAAAAATTCGCCGCAACGGCGCCGGGCCGAGCGCTCCTCATGTGCTCAACGTGAGCTTCGAGGGCGTGGAGGGCGAATCGCTGCGCGCGAGCCTGCCCGATCTCGCGGTCTCGAGCGGCTCGGCCTGCTCGTCCGCGACCGCCGAGCCGTCCTACGTGCTGCGCGCGCTGGGCCGCGACGACGAACTCGCCAACGCCTCGCTGCGGTTTTCGTTCGGGCGGTTCACGACGGCCGGGGAAGTCGACGCCGCGGCCGAGCGCGTGTGCCTGCAGGTGAAGCGCCTGCGCTCGATCTCCGCGCTTTGGAACTGAAGCCATGAGCATCGAACACGAGATCGACCTGGCCAACCCCTTCGACTATCCGCAGCCGATCTGGAGCCGCTTCGAAGCGGCCGAGCGCGCCGGGCGCTTCGCTGCCGAAACGCCGGGTGTCGTCGAAGGCCGGGCCGGAACGCCGGCCGCGCGGTCGGTGCTCGAACTGCAACTGCGCTTCGACGGCGAGCGCGTCGCCGACGCGCGCTTCCGCGCCTACGGCTGCCCGAGCAGCATCGCGATCGGCAGCTGGATCGCCGACTGGAGCATCGGACGCAACGCTGCCGAACTCGCGAGCCTGAACGCCCGCCAGCTGCGCGAAGTCCTTGAAATTCCCGAGGACCGGGCCCACTGTGCCCTCATGGGCGAGGACGCGATGAAAGCGCTGCTCGCCCGCCGCAGCCAAACGAGTACCGAGACATGAGCATTCAACTGACCGAGTCCGCAGCCCGCCGCATCGACGCCCAGATCGCCAAGCGCGGCAAGGGCCTGGGTCTGCGTGTCGGGGTCAAGAAGTCGGGCTGCTCGGGTTACGCCTACACGATGGATTACGCCGACGACATCGGCGCCGAGGATCAGGTCTTCGAAGCCCACGGCGCCAAGCTCGTGGTCAAGGCCGAGCACCTGCCGGTGCTCGACGGCCTGACCCTGGACTGGCAGAAGCAGGGCCTCAACGAATCGTTCAAGTTTCTGAATCCGAACGTGAAAGCCCAGTGCGGCTGCGGCGAGAGCTTCGCCGTCTGAGGCCTCAGACGCTGCCGCAACCGCCATCGATCGCCATCGAATGGCCGGTCACGTAGGCCGCCTCGTCCGAGCACAGATAGACCACCGCGGAGGCCACGTCGTCGACGGTTCCGGGCCGGCCCATCGGCACGCGCCCGACCACACCGCTGACGAATTCGGGTGCCTGGCTCAGCACCTTGAGTCCGAGTCCGCCATCGATGAGCCCCGGGCAGACCGCGTTGATGCGGATGTTCTTGCCCGCGTACGACAGCGCGGCGGACTTGGTGAGCCCGATGATGCCGTGCTTGCTCGCGGTGTAAGTCGCCGACGGGCCGCCGTGCAGCCCCCACAGCGATGAGTTGTTGACGATCACGCCGCCGCCCTGGGCGAGCATGAGCTTGAGCTCCTGCTTCATGCAGTAGTACGTGCCGGTCAGGTTGACGCGGATGCAATCGTCCCAGAGAGCGTCGTCGGATTCGTCGAGCGGTGTGCGTCCGCCGCCACGCCCGGCGTTGTTGAAGGCCGCGTCGAGCCGCCCGTAATCGCGCTTGAGCCGTTCGAACAACTCGGCCACCGAAGCCGAATCGCCGACATCGGCCGCATAGGCGTTGGCGAGGCCGCCGCCCGCGCGGATCACCTCGGCGGTCTCTTCGGCGGCCGATTCGCGCAGGTCGCAGACCGCGATCCGATAGCCCTTGCGGGCGAAGCGCAGAGCAGTGGCGCGTCCGATATCGCCGGCCGCGCCCGTGATCAGAATGCTCGGCCGTGTGGCCATGGGGTGGTTCCTGAGTTCGGTGCGCGTCGCCCTCTCCTTGGCCCGCACATCTCGTTACAAACATGATGTCCTGTTCATGACGGCAATTGCCGCAGGTCGCTTTGACCCAATCATTGCCTGGGGACGCAAGGCCGGCAGACCCAGTGGGCGCTGCGATACCATGGCGCCATGCGCCAATACCTCGATCTCATGCGCCACGTGCTCGATCACGGGGCTTCCAAATCCGACCGCACCGGCACCGGCACGTTGTCGGTCTTCGGTCACCAGATGCGCTTCGATCTGGCCGAAGGTTTTCCGGTTCTGACCACCAAAAAGCTGCATCTGCGGTCGATCATCGTCGAACTGCTCTGGTTCCTGCGTGGCGAGACCAACATCGGCTGGCTCAAGGAACACAAGGTCTCGATCTGGGACGAATGGGCCGACGAGAACGGCGAACTCGGGCCGGTCTACGGCAAGCAGTGGCGCAGCTGGCCGGCGCCGGACGGCCGGCAGATCGACCAGATCCAGCTGCTGCTCGACCAGATCAGGGGCAACCCGGATTCGCGCCGCCTGATCGTCTCGGCCTGGAACGTCGGCGAGATCGACAAGATGGCGCTGATGCCCTGCCACGCGCTGTTCCAGTTCTACGTGGCCGACGGCAGGCTGAGCTGCCAGCTGTACCAGCGCTCGGCCGACATCTTCCTCGGCGTGCCCTTCAACATCGCGAGCTACGCGCTGCTGACGATGATGATCGCCCAGGTCTGCGGCCTGAAGCCCGGCGAATTCATCTGGACCGGCGGCGACTGCCACCTCTACAGCAACCATCTCGAACAGACCCGCCTGCAGCTCTCGCGCGAGCCGAAGCGGCTGCCGACGATGACGATCAACCCCGAGGTGCGCGACCTGTTCGCGTTCAAACTCGAGGACTTCGTGCTGTCGGATTACGACCCGCATCCGCACATCAAGGCGCCGGTCGCGGTCTGATGCGCATCGAGATCGTTGCGGCGCTCGACGAGAACAATCTGATCGGCAAGAACGGCGACCTGCCGTGGCGCCTGCCGGCGGATTTGCAGCACTTCAAGCGCCTCACGCTCGGCAAGACCGTGCTGATGGGTCGCAAGACCTGGCAGTCGCTCGGCCGTCCGCTGCCGCAGCGCGAGAACTGGGTCATCACGCGCGATGCGGGTTTCGAAGCGCCCGGCGCGACGGTGTTTCCGAGTCTCGACGCCGCGCTGGCAGCGGGCGAGGACCTCGACACGATCATGGTCATCGGCGGTGCCGAGCTGTATCGGCAGACCGTCGACCGCGCCGACGTGCTGCACCTGACCCGCGTACACGCGCATGTCGAAGGCGGCGACACCTGGTTCCCGCCGATTCCGCCCGGCTTCGTCGAAACCACGCGCGAGCCGCATGCGGCCGACGAGCGCCACGCCCACGCGTACAGCTTCATCACGCTCGAGCGCCGCGGCTGAGCCGACGCCTCGCCGCTGTCCGCCGCGCCGTTGTGAGCGCTTCAGCTGCGCTGCTATAAGCTCGGCCACCCACAACGACGCGCAGCATCCCACCATCCAAGGAGACGACGATGTCCGACCTCAAGGCACAGTTCGAACAGGCGCAGAAGGACGTCCGCAAGCTGACCAAGAAGCCGAGCGACAACGATCTGCTCGCGCTCTATTCGCTGTTCAAGCAGGCCACCGAAGGCGATGCGAGCGGCGCGCGCCCGGGCATGCTCAACGTCGTCGCGCGCGCCAAGTACGACGCCTGGGCCAAGCTCAAGGGCACCAAGAACGATGCGGCGATGAAGCAGTACATCGCCAAGGTGGAAGAGCTGCAGAAGAAGCTCGGCTGATCAGGCCGTGCCAACGAAAAAGCCCGGCGAAAGCCGGGCTTTTTCGTTGCGGCGAGAGTATGTTTCAGAGTTGCTGCAAGCCCTGCTGGCCCGCGTAATCGCGGGCGAACTGCTTGGCCACGCGGCCCGAACGCGAGGCGCGCGACAGGGCCCAGCGCAGCGCGAGTTTTTCGCCCTCGGGGCTCAGCACTTCGACGCCGAGCATGCGCAGGTGCGCACGCACCAGATCGAGATACTGCGCCTGGTTGAACGGCTGGAACGACAGCCACAGGCCGAAGCGTTCGGACAGCGAAATCTTCTCCTCCGCGGATTCGCCCGGATGCAGTTCCTCGCCTTCCCAGCGATATTCCTCGTTCTCTTTGGTGAACTCCGGCATCAGGTGGCGGCGGTTCGACGTCGCGTAGATCAGCACGTTCTCGGGGGCTTCCTCGACGTCGCCGTCGAGCGCGGTCTTGAGCGCGGCGAGCGAGCGATCGTTCGAAGCGACCGAGAAATCGTCGACGTAGAGAATGAAGCGCTCGGGCCGCTTGCGCAGCGGGGCGACGATGTCGGGCATCTCGATCAGATCGTGCGGCGGCACTTCGACCAGGCGCAGGCCGCGGTTGCCGAACTCGTTCAGCAGCGCCTTGACGAGCGACGATTTGCCGGTGCCGCGCGAGCCCGTGAGCAGCGCGTGATTGGCCGGCAGGCCTTCGACGAACTGGCGCGTGTTGCGCACGAGCAGCTCCTTCTGCCGGTCGATGCCGAGCAGCGAATCGAGCCGCAGGTTCTGCGGAAAGGAAACCGGCTGCAGCGCTCGGGAGCGCCAGCGGTAGGCGAGGGCGTCGTTCATGGCGCGCATCATAGGCCCGAAGCGGCGGACGATGTTGCGCCCACGAGCGCCCCGTCACGCGGCGTGCGTGCCCGTGTGTTTTATGCTTGCGCCATGATCGATTCATCCGCATACGACCGGGCGCTGGCCGAGCTCGGTTACTCCGCGTTTCGCGCCGGCCAGCGCGAGACCGTCGAAACGCTGCTGCAGACTCGCCGCGCCCTGCTCGTCGCTCCGACCGGCGGCGGCAAGAGCCTGTGCTATCAGCTGCCCGCGCTGCTGCTGCCGGGCACCACGCTGGTGATCTCGCCGCTGATCGCGCTCATGCAGGACCAGGTGTCTGCCTTGCAGGCGCGTGGCGTGGCAGCGACGTTCTTCGCGTCGACGCTCGACGCCGCCGAATCGCGCGCCCGGCTCGATGCGCTCTCGCGCGGTGAATACAAGCTCGCCTACATCGCGCCCGAACGGCTTGCGCTGCCGGGTTTTCGCGAGCGGCTCAAGCGCCTCGGCTGCCCGCTCGTCGCGGTCGACGAGGCGCATTGCATCAGCGAATGGGGCCACGATTTTCGTCCGGAATACGGACAGATCGGCGAGCTGCTCGCCGAGCTCGCGCCGCCGCACGTACTCGCCTGCACCGCAACGGCGACGCCGATCGTGCGCGACGAAATCATCGTGCGGCTCGGCCTGCCTGCGGATACGCCGCAGCTCGTGCGCGGCTTCGCGCGGCCGAATCTCGCATTGCGCGCAGCCGAAGTCGGCGGCTCACGCGAGCGCGCCGCGCGCGTCGACGCGTTGCTGTCCGAGGCGCTGTTCGCGCCCGGCGCCGGACGCGGTGCGGCGATCATCTATTCGCCGACGCGTCGCATGGCCGAGGAAGAATCCGAGCGGCTCGTCGGCGCGGGCTGGAAGGCCACGGTGTATCACGCCGGCTTGCCGGCCGATGCGCGCGCTCGCGCGCAGGCCGCGTTCACGCGCGGCGAGGCCGAGATCGTCTGCGCGACGAACGCCTTCGGCATGGGCATCGATCGCGGCGACGTGCGCGCGGTCGTGCATCTCGGACCGCCGGGTTCGATCGAGGCCTACTACCAGGAAGTCGGGCGCGCGGGCCGTGATGGCGGCGATGCGCTGGGCTTGCTGTGCTGGCAGCAGAACGATCTGCCGCTGCGCCGTCGCCTGCTCGAAGCGCCGGGCGGCGATGCGCAGAGCGATCCCGAAATCGTCGAGCATCGCTGGAATCTGTTTCTCGAACTGATCCGCTGGGCCGACGGTGCCGCCTGCCGCCACGACGCGATCCTGCGCTACTTCGGCGACGAGGCCGAAACCCTGCATGGCTGCGGCCGTTGCGACGTCTGCGTCGCCATCGATGCGGTCGACGAAGTCTCGGTCGAAGAGGCCACGCAACTCGCGCGCAAGCTGCTGTCGGGCGTCGCGCGCCTGCAGAACCGCTTCGGCCTCAAGCAGGTCGTGCGCCTGCTGCACGGCGAATCCGAAGACCGGCTCGAACGCATGGGACTCACGCAGGTACCGACCTTCGGCATTCTGCGCGAACGCAGCGCGGACTGGATCCAGCGCGCGCTGTCGCGCTGCGTGACGGCCGGCTGGATCGGCTTTTCGGGCGACCTGCATCCGGTCGTCCGGCTCACCGACGACGGCGTCGCGATCATGCGCGGTCAACGTGTCGCGCGCTGGTTGCCGCCGAGCGATGTGGCGAGCGGCAAGCCCAAGGAGTCGCGCAGTGCGCGCGCCGCGCGCGTGGCGCCCGACGAAGAGCCCTTGGATGCGATCGAGCAGCTGCTGTTCGAATCGCTGCGCGAGGTGCGGCTCGAACTCGCGAAGTCCGAAGGCGTGCCGGCCTACGTCATCGCGCACGACCGCACGCTGCGCGAGATCGCGCGCCTGCAGCCGCGCAGCCTCGGCGAGCTCGGCGCGGTTCCGGGCTTCGGTTCGCGCAAGCTCGAGCGCTACGGCGAGGCGTTTCTCGAAGTGCTCGAAAAGTGATTCGTGGGAAGTGATCCGATGAAGCAGCCGAACGACATTCTCGAAACCGAGCGCCTCGCGCTGCGCCGCTTCACGCGCGACGATCTTCCGTGGCTGATCGAACTCAACGGCGATGCCGAAGTGATGCGCTACATCGATGGCCCGATGAGTCCAGAGGCGACGCAGGACATGCTCGAAGGCCGCATCCTGCGCTACTACGACGAGCATCCGGGCCTGGGCATGTGGGTGACCTACGAGCGCGGCAGCGGCCGGATCGTCGGCTCGCATCTGCTCAACCATATTCGTGGCGAGGCGCCGATCCAGGTCGGGTATCGGCTGTTCCCGCGGGCCTGGGGCAAGGGTTACGCGACCGAGATGTCGGTGGCCCTGCTCGAATACGGCTTTACGACGCTGAAGCTGCCGACGATCGTCGCGATCACCGATCTCGGCAACGTCGATTCGCAGCACGTGCTGCTCAAGTCCGGCCTGCATCGCAAGGGCGAGCGCCGCTTCGCGGCCTACAGCAATGGCGCGCCGCTGGCCTGGTTCGAGCGCGACGCCGAGGCCTGGCTCGCAGAGCGTCGCGGCGGCGTCTAGCCTCGTTTCGGCGAGCGCGTCCGACTTAAGTCGTCTTTTCGCTCTCGACTTGGGGGCTAAGATGCGGCGCATGAACACGAACACGCACAGCAGGCCCGCACTCTCCGTCCTCGATCTCGTTCCGGTGTCCGAGGGCACGGCGCCGTCGGATGCGATCCGCCGCGTCGGCGACCTCGCCCGGCTCGCCGAGAAGCTCGATTACGCGCGCATCTGGTACGCCGAACATCACGCGCTGCCGTCGGTGGCCTGTTCGGCGCCCGAGCTATTGATCGGGCATGCGGCCTCGGTGACGCAGCGCATCCGCGTCGGCTCGGGCGGCATCATGCTGCCGAATCATGCTTCGCTGCGCGTCGCCGAAAACTTCCACACCTTGCGCGCGCTGTATCCGGATCGCATCGACCTCGGCGTTGGCCGTGCGCCGGGTGGCGTGCCGAACGTTCCGCGCGCGCTGCGTGCCGCACCGGGCGAAATGTTCGGCCAGCAGCTCGCCGAGCTGTACGCGTACTCGGCGCCGGACTGGAGTCAGGTGATGGATCCGTCGTCCGAGGTTCATGCGGTGCCGGCCGATGCGGGCCTGCCGCCGATCTGGCTGCTCGGATCGAGCGGCGCATCGGCGCGCATGGCCGGCGCCGCGGGCCTCGGCTATGCGTTCGCGACGCACTTCAGCCCGACGCCGGCCGCGCCGGCGATGCGCACGTATCGCGACAGCTTCCAGCCATCGGACGAGCACTTCACCGCGCCGCACGCGATTCTCTGCGTCGCCGTGATCTGCGCGCCGACCGACGAGGAAGCGCGCTATCTGGCCGGCAGCATGGAGCTGGCCTGGGTGCGCATGCAGTCCAATCAGTTCCCGCCGCTGCCGAGCCCGGAGACCGCGGCCGCGTATCAGTACGGCTACGAGAGCGAGGCGCTCGAACGCTTCCGCAAGCTCGCGGTGATCGGCTCGCCGGCGACCGTGCGCGAGCGCCTGCTCGAACTCGCGCGCGACAATTACGCCGACGAACTCATGCTGATCACCAACGTCTGGGATCACGCGCTGCGGCTGCGCTCGTACGAACTCGTCGCCGAGGCGATGAGCGCCTGATCGATTCGGCGCCACAACGAAAAAGCCCCCGTTTCTGCGGGGGCTTTTTCGTTGTGCTTACGCGAGCTTCTTGTGCCGGTTGCGGCGGTTCACGCCGGGCTCGGCGCCGTAGCGGCGGCGGAAGTCATCTTCGTACTCGCGGTAATTGCCTTCGAGGAACACGATCTCGCCGGAATCTTCGAACGCGAGGATGTGCGTGGCGACGCGATCGAGGAACCAGCGATCGTGCGAGATCACGAGTGCGCAGCCCGGGAAATCGAGCAGCGCGTCTTCGAGGGCGCGCAGGGTTTCGACGTCGAGATCGTTGGTCGGTTCGTCGAGCAGCAGGGTGTTGCCGCCCGACAGCAGCAGCTTGGCCAGATGCACGCGATTGCGTTCACCGCCCGACAGGTCGCCGATGCGCTTGCCCTGGCTCTCGCCCTTGAAGTTGAAGCGGCCGATGTAGGCGCGGCTCGGCATTTCGAAGCTACCCGCGCGGATGATGTCGTTGCCGCCCGAGATTTCCTGGAACACGGTCTTGGAAGCGTCGAGCGCGTCGCGGCTCTGGTCGACGTAGGCGAGCTTCACGGTTTCGCCGATCGTGATCGTGCCTTCGTCGGGCTGCTCCTGGTTCAGCAGCATGCGGAACAGCGTGGTCTTGCCGCGGCCGTTGGCGCCGATGATGCCGACGATGGCGCCGCGCGGCACGCTGAAGTTGAGGCCTCTGTAGAGCCAGCGATCGCCGTACTTCTTGCCGACGTTGCTGACCTCCAGCACCTTGTCGCCGAGGCGCGGTCCGGGCGGAATGTAGAGCTCCTTGGTTTCGGAGCGCTTCTGGAACTCCTGGCTCGCCAGTTCCTCGTAGGCGGCGACGCGCGCCTTGCTCTTGGACTGGCGGCCCTTGGGGTTCTTGCGCACCCACTCGAGCTCTTCCTTCATCGCCTTGGCGTGGGCGTCTTCCTGCTTCTGTTCGGTGGCGAGGCGCTTTTCCTTGGTCTCGAGCCAGGTCGTGTAGTTGCCCTGGTACGGAATGCCGTGGCCGCGGTCGAGTTCGAGAATCCAGCCGGCGACGTTGTCGAGGAAGTAGCGATCGTGGGTGACCGCGATGATGGTGCCCGGGAAATCCTTGAGGAACTTCTCGAGCCAGGCCACCGATTCGGCGTCGAGATGGTTGGTCGGCTCGTCGAGCAGGATCATGTCGGGCTTGCTGAGCAGCAGGCGGCACAGCGCGACGCGACGGCGCTCGCCACCCGAGAGCTTGGTGACGTCGGCGTCCCAGGGCGGCAGGTTCAGCGCCTCGGCGGCCTTGTCGAGGATCACGTCGATGTTCTCGGCGTCGGCGGCCGCGATTTTGGCTTCGAGGTCGGCCTGCTTGGCGGCCAGCTTGTCGAAATCGGCGTTCTCTTCGCCGTAGGCGGCGTAGACCGCATCGAGATCGCTCTTGAGCTTGAGGATGTCGGACAGTGCCTCTTCGACGTTCTCGCGGACGTTCTTGGACGGATCGAGCTGCGGCTCCTGCTGCAGGTAGCCGACCTTGAGGCCCGGCATCGGCCGTGCCTCACCGTGAAACTCCTTGTCGACGCCGGCCATGATGCGCAGCAGGGTCGATTTGCCCGCGCCGTTGTAGCCGAGCACGCCGATCTTGGCGCCCGGGAAGAACGACAGCGAAATGTCGCGCAGGATTTCCTTCTTCGGCGGGACGGTCTTGCCCACCTTGTTCATCGTGTAAACGTATTGGCTCATGGGGTATTCGAATCGCTGGAATCGCAAAAAATCGCGGGAGTCGCTGGGACTGGCGGACCTGAGAGTCGCCGCCAGATGCGCGTCGCTCGGACACGCATTATCGGTTACCGCGTCAGGAGCCGGCTAGGGGCGATGATGGTGGTGGCTTCGAGGTGGCTTTATTTCCGGCGTTGGTGAAAAAAGTCCTGCCAATGCGGCCCGGTTCGGACGAAAATTCACGCATCTGCTGCCGGCTCCGGCCGTTCCCGGACAAACCGCGCCTTCCCCGCGACCATGACCACGACCGCTTCCCACTCGAGCTCGCCGCCCGGCGTGCAGGCCTTCGTCATCAGCATGCCGCGCAGCACCGACCGGCGCTCGGCCATGCAGCAGAAGTTGCAGCACAGCGGCCTGCAGTTCGAATTCTTCGACGCGGTGGAAGGCGCCAAGATCGATCGCGCGCAGTATCCGGCCGGCCGGGCGCTCACGAACGCCGAACTGGGCTGCTATCTGAGCCACGTCGGCGTCTGGCGCCTGGTCGCCGAGTCGCCGTTCGAGGGCGCGCTCGTGCTCGAGGACGACGTCAGCGTCGTCGACGACATCGAGGCCCTGTGCCGCGAACTCGGTCGCCTGCCGGTGCAGCCCGACATGGTCCGCGTCTCGAGTCTCAAGCCTCCGCGCGGCCCGAAAATCTTCGGCCTGGACGCCGGCCGCAATCTGCTGCTGGCGCGCATCAACCCGAGCGGCTCGCAGGGCTACTGGCTCACGCGAGCGGGCGCGCGGCGGCTGCTCGATTGCTGGGCGACGCCGACACGGCCTTTCGACAAGGCCCTCGACCGCTATTGGCAGCACGGACTCAAGGTCCTGCTGCTCGACCCGCCGGCCGTCTGGGAAACGCCGGGTTTCGCGAGCACCATCGTCCAGCGCAGCAGCAAGCCGCAGGCTTATCTGCCGCGCAAGTTCGAGAACGCGCGGCGGGCCTGGGCGGTGCGCCGCATTCGCCTGAAGCTGGAGCGCGAACTGCAGGCCGCGGCCGTGACGGCTGCTGCGCCGGCGACCGCGACCGCCTAGGCCACCGCCGGCCGCGGGGCCTGCAGGCGCCCTCCGCCGAGCCGGATCACCTGGTCGGAAACCCCGAGCCAGGCCGGGTGGTGGGTCACCGAGATCACCGTCAGGCCCTGCTCGCGCACGAGCCGCAGCACATTGGCGATGATCATCTCCTCGGTCTGCGGATCGAGCGCGCTGGTGGCCTCGTCGAGGATCAGCAGCTTGGGCTGGTGCAGCAGCGCGCGCGCCAGGGCGATGCGCTGGCGCTGGCCGCCCGAAAGCGCCGAGCCGCGTTCGCCGACGACGGTGTTCGCGCCCTCGGGCAGCTGGTCGACGAAATCCGCCCCGGCTGCGCGCAGCGCGCGTTCGATGTCGGCTTCGGTGAAGCGCGGCTCGCCGAGCGTCATGTTGGCCGCGATGGTCTCGTGGAACAGGATCAGCTCCTGCGGCACGTAGCCGATCAGCGAGCGCCACTGGATCAGGTCGATCTCGGACAACGGCTGGCCGTCGACGAGAATCCGCCCCGATTGCGGCTGGTGGAAGCCCAGCAGCACGTCCACCAGCGTGGTCTTGCCGGCGCCCGACGAACCCGTCACCGATACCAGCGTGCCGGTCTCGATCTGCAGGTCGATCGACTGCAGGATCGGCTTGCCGTCGTAGCTGAAGCCCACGCCCTCGAATGCGATCTGGCGGTCGAGCGTCGGCGTCAGGCGGCCGCGCTGCGATTCGGCCTGCTCGCGCGCTTCGGCGATCGCGTCTTCCACCGTGATCAGGCCGTTCTGGTTGGCGTAGAAGTTCTGCAGTTCCTGCTGGCTCTTGCCGATCACCATCACCGTCTTGATCAGCAGCAGGCACATCACGATGACTTCGGCGACGGGCATCTTGAGCACCGTCAGCGAGACGAAGATGCCGGCCGCCAGGCACAGCGCGAGGATCGGTTCCTGCAGCGCCTTGTTGACGTTCTTGGCGAAGGCCTGGCGCCGGTAGGTGCGCTTGATCTCCCGCAGGTCGCGGTCGAACAGCTGCGCGAAGCGGGCCTGGCGCGACATCGCCTTCATCGGCTTGATGCCGATCAGCACGTCGGTGAGCCGACCGAGGATCACACGCAGCAGCGCCGACTGATTGCGCGCCATGGCTTTGGAGATCGTCAGGAAGCGCGCGAGCGTGCTGAGCATGATCGCGCTGACCAGCAGCGTGAACACCGCCAGCTGCCAGGACACCAGCGCCGCCACGCTCAGGTAGACCACCGCCTGCACCGACTGCGAGAGCATCTGCATCGAGGCCATGTAGGCCTCGCCGGCGCCGGTCGCCTCGGCGCCGAGCGCAGCCGAGAAGCGGCCCACCGGCTGATGCACGTAATAGCTCCAGCGCGCGTTGATGAGCGCGTCGACGAGCCAGAGGCGCAGCTTGGCGGAGACTTCGGCCACCGTGCTGCTGACCATGCGCGTGGTCAGGACCATCAGCACGCCCTTGAGGATGGTGCCGCCGACGACCAGGCCGAGCAGCACGATCGGATCGTGCGGAATGTGGACCTTGTCGAGCGCTCCGAGGATGATCTTGCTCATGCCGCTGGCCTTGGCCGCGTCGTCGCCGAGCACCGACATGAGCGGCAGCAGGCTGGCGATGCCGAAGCCGTCGGCCAGGCTCGCCACGATCACGCAGATCGCCACCAGGGCGGCGCGCCGCGTCGGGATCAGGCCCGAGAAGCGCAGGAACGGAAGGCGGCCGAGCAGCGATCGGTTGGCGGCGTGAGCGGGCTGGGAAGCGGTTCGAGGGGCGGTCATGAGCGTAAGCGCGAAGGGGCGCCACGATAGCGTAAAAAGGCGCCCGGCCGGGTGCGCGGCCGGTACCGCGGTGGGGCGCCCCGCAGGTTCGACCGCAGCCGACCGACCGCGGCGGAGGCCGTTATGCTAGCGCCCCTTGATCGCCTCCCGACCGCCGATGCTCCTGATCCCGATCCGCATTTCGCCGTCTGCCCGCCGCGGGCGGCACTGAGCATGCGCCGCTTCGCCGTCGTCACGACCTGCCATGCGGCGGGCTACGAAACCTACGGGCGCCTGATGGCGCAGACCTTCCTGCAGTACTGGCCGGACGAGGTGACGCTCGATTTCTACACCGAAGGCTTCGACTGCGAACTGCGCGATCCACGCCTGCGCACGCACGATCTGCTCGCGAGTTCGCCGGATCTGGTCGCCTTCAAGCGGCGCCATGCGGACAACCCGGTCGCGCACGGCAGGAAGCCGCCGTTTCGCCGGCTCACGCTGCCGGGCGGCATCGCGATTCCGCTGCCGCTGCGCAGCCGCAAGAAGTCGTATCGCTACAACGCGGTGCGCTTCGCCCACAAGACCTTCGCCATCTTCGACGCCGCCCGCCGCGTCGATGCCGACGTGCTGATCTGGATCGACGCCGATACGCGCTTCTTCGCCCCGGTGACGCTCGAGATGCTCGACAGCTTCATGCCGCCGGATCGCTTCGTCGGCTGCCTGCGCCGGCCCAAGTTCACCGAGGCCGGCTTCGTCACCTACAACCTGCGGCACCCGCAGACCGCGCAGTTCCTCGACGATTTCGAACGGCTCTATACGCAGGACCTGCTGTTCGCCGAGCGCGAGTATCACGACGCCTTCCTGTTCGACGTGGTCCGCGAGCGCGCCGAAGCGCGCGGGGCCCGCAGCTACGACATCGCCGAAGGCATCGGCGCCAAGGCACGGCACGTGCTGATCAACTCCAGGCTCGGCAGCTTCATGGATCACATGAAGGGCAACCGCAAGGAAAGCGGGCAGAGCCGGGCCGACGACCTGGTGGTGGTGCGCGACGAAGCCTACTGGCAAGAGTGCGGCTCGGCGCCCGCGAAGCCGGGCAAGCCCTAGCCAGGGCGCCCGCAGTGTCGGGCCCGGTTTTCGCGCACGGCGCGGCCCGGTCGCAGCCAGTAAACTCGCCCGCTTGGCAATCCCGTGGCGGCAAAGCCCTGAAGATCCATGCTGATCGACCGAAACCTGAGGCAGTACACCACCCGCGACACCGCTTCGATCCAGGAGGTCGCGCAGCTGATCGCGCAGAAAAAGGGTCGCATCGCGCTGGTGGTGGATCAGAACGGCGTGCTGCTCGGCACTATCTCCAACGGTGACCTGATTCGCTGGCTCGGAGCCGGCAGTCCCCGGGGTTCGCAGACCACTGCCTTGTCCATCGCCAACCGGGTATTCAAATCGGTCGGGCCGGACGATTCGCGCGACCGCATCGCCGCCCTGCTCGAAGATGTGCTGTACGTGCCGATCCTCGATGCGCGCGGTCGCCTGGAGGCCGTCGCCCGGCATCGGGTGGCGGCCGAAGGCGTGGTGCTCGACAACCGCCGGATCGCGCGCGACGCCCCGGTGTTCACGATCGCGGAGATCGGCAACAACCATAACGGCAGCCTCGAACTGGCCCTGCGCCTGATCGACGCCGCGGCCGATGCCGGCGCCGATTGCGCCAAGTTCCAGATGCGCGACATGGAGACACTCTATGGCGGCGCCAGCGACGGCCGCGGCGCGAGCGAGAACCTCGGCACCGAATACGTGCTCGACCTGCTGGCGCGCTACCAGTTGTCGACCGACGACCTGTTCCGCTGCTTCGATCATTCCCGCAAGCGCGGCCTGGTTCCGCTGTGCACGCCCTGGGACGAGTCGAGCATGGAGAAGCTCGATCGCTACGGCCTGCCGGCCTTCAAGATCGCCTCGGCGGATTTCACCAATCACGGCTTCCTGAAATCGCTCGGCAGCCTCGGCAAGCCGCTGATCTGCTCCACCGGCATGACCACCGAGCAGGAAATCCGCCAGAGCGCCGATCTGCTGCAGCGCTGCGGGGCGCCGTACGTGCTGCTGCATTGCAATTCCACCTATCCGGCGCCGTTCCGCGATGTGAACCTGAGCTACCTGCGGCGGCTCGAGCAGATCGGACAATGCACGGTCGGCTACTCCGGCCACGAGCGCGACATCTTCGTCTCGATCGCGGCGGTTTCGCTCGGCGCCCGGGTGATCGAGAAGCACCTGACCTTCGATCGCGGCATGGAAGGCAACGACCATCGCGTCAGCCTGCTGCCGGACGAATTCGCACGCATGGTCGAAGGCATTCGCCAGGTGGAAGACGCCGTCGGCAGCGATGCCCCGCGACGCATTTCGCAGGGCGAGATGATGAACCGCGTCACCTTGGCCAAATCGGTGTTCGCCAACGTCGACATCAAGGCCGGCCAGGTGATCGAGGAAAGCATGCTCGAGGTGCGCAGCCCCGGTCGCGGGCTGCAACCCAACCGCAAGCTGGAGCTGATCGGCAAGCGGCTGACGCGGACCGTGCGCTCGGGCACGCCGTTCTTCGCTTCCGACCTCGATGGCCGCGCGACGCGCCAGGGCGATGGCAAGCGGAGCTATCGTTTCCACCGGCCCTGGGGCCTGCCGGTCCGGCATCACGACTACGCCAAGCTGCTCGAAGCCAGCGCGCCGGATTTCGTGGAATTCCATCTGAGCTATCGCGACCTCGAACTCGAAGACGAACGCTTCTTCTCGGGTCGACAGCCGCTGAACCTGGTGGTGCATGCGCCGGAGCTGTTCGCGGGCGATCACGTGCTGGACCTGTGCTCGCCGGACGAGGCCTACCGCCAGCATTCGGTGCGCGAAATGCGGCGCGTGATCGCCAAGACGCATTCGCTGCGGCGATATTTCGAGACGTCGGGCCCGACCGGCATCGTCACCAACGTCGGCGGTTTTTCGCTCGACCGGCCGCTGACTCCGTCCGAGCGCCAGCAGCGGCGCGAGACGCTCAAGCGCAGCCTCGCCGAACTGGACACCGCCGACGTCGAGATCTGGCCGCAGACCATGCCGCCCTATCCCTGGCATTTCGGCGGCCAGCGCTTCCACAACCTGTTCGTGGAGGCCGAGGAAATCGATGTGCTGTGCAGCGAGCTCAAGCTCGGCCTGTGCTTCGACATTTCGCACTCCAAACTCGCCTGCAACCTGCTCAAGCATTCATTCGAGGATTTCACCACGATCGTCGGCCGCCACACGCGGCATCTGCACGTGGCCGATGCGGCGGGCATGGACGGCGAGGGCCTGCAGATCGGCGAGGGCGAGATCGACTTCAAGTCCTTCTATCGCCGCCTCGACCAGATCGCGCCGCAGGCATCGTTCCTGCCCGAAATCTGGCAGGGGCACGAGAACGACGGCGAAGGCTTCTGGATCGCGCTGGATCGCCTGCAGCAGAGCATGACACCGCCAACGTAGGCGACCGGGTTAGGTACGCGCGAGCGCCTAACCCATCGTCACGTTCAAGCCGGGCGCGACTTCTCGATCAGGCGCTCGATGGTGACCCAGTCTTCCGGTTCGTCGATTTCGGCCGCGCTGTCGGCGGCCATTTCGTGCACCACGATCTTGCCGCCCAGCCGGCAGCGCCCACTTTCCAGCACCGCGCGGCTCGAAAAGTAGAACGCCCCGTTTTCCATCAGCGTGCCGGCCCAGTCCTGGCGACGCGGCCGCTTGAGCGGGTCGTAGTTCAGCGCCCGGCCGTCGTCGGTCCAGAAGAAACGATGCGTGCGCACCGCGGTGACCAGCGAATCGGCCCGCTGTTCATCAAAACGCTGCTGCGCGCGCCGGAAATCTTCGACACGGGTCAGCGGCGAAGTCGCCTGGATCGTGCACAGCACGTCGAAGTCCACGGCGGCGGCGAATTCCAGCAGCGCGCTTTCGGTGGAGGCGGCGTCGGTGCAGGTCTCCGCGCCGCGACGGAACAGCTTCACCTTCGGCCCGAATTCCTGCTCCACCGAGCGCCGGATGTCGTCGCTGTCGGTGCCGACCCAGATTTCATCGAAACAGCCGCTGTCGATCGCCGCGCCGAGCGACCAGGCGAACAGCGGCCGGCCGGCCAGCGGGCGGATGTTCTTGCCCGGGATCGATTTGGAGCCGCCGCGCAGCGGCATGTAGGCCAGCCAGCGCATTTCAGGCTCCTGCCGTGGCCGGCTCGAGCCGCGCTTCGAGCTTGGCCAGGAAGGCGAGGGCGTCGTCGTGCCATTTCTCGTCGACCGCGAGATCGGACAGGGCGCCGGATTGCAGCGCCTGGTCCCAGCGCACCGGGCTCGGGAGCAGGCACAAGGTCGCGGTCAGCCGTGGGCCTCGAGTCGGGCTGATGCCCCGATGCAGCGCCCGTGAGGGCTGGAACAGCACCGCTTCACCGGCTTCGCGCTCACGCAGTTCGGTGACCAGTGGACGGCCGGCGAGACGCGCGAGCTGCCCGGTATCGCCGGTGCGGGTTCGGGTCTTGTTGAAGACGTAGCCGCGCTCGGCGACCGCCAGGGTGCTGGCGATGTCCATGAACTCGGTATTGCCGCCGTGCTGCGCGGTCGGGTTCAGATAGACGATCAGCTTGAGGTGCCGGCTCGGGCCCTTGTCGCAATGCCAGCGAAACGAGACCGACTCCTGCTCGGGTGCCGCGCGCGTCAGCGAGAACGCGGCCCAGTGGACCAGGTATTCGCTGCCGAAAAAGCCCGCGACGGCCTGGTCGACCGGGCCCCGCAGAATCTGGTCGAGCAGGGCTTTCAAGCGGGCGTCGCTGAGCTTGAAGCCTTCCAGATGCCGGCTGTTCTTCTTGAGCAGCTGCGGGTGGCCGGCCTCGAGTTCGGCGATGCAGGCGGCGGCCGCGTCGGCGCTCAGGGCCCGCAGATACCGGAAGCCGCACTGTTCGAGTTCGGCATCGGCCGCCGGGGCTGGCGAACGGCCGAAGGCGGCGCGGCAGCGGGCGAGGTAGGCGTCGTAGTGGCGCTGCTCGTCGAAGGCGCGCCAGGTGTCGGTCGCGCGCCGGGCATCCTGCGCGCGCCTGTAGGACGGGCTCAGCAGCGCCAGCAGGCGGGACGAAAGGCTTGACGGAAAATTCATTGTCCGGCGCGAGGTGTGGCGAACACCTCGAACAGATGCTCGCTGCGTGTGCGCACGCCGACCGAGCCGAAGCGGCCCAGTGTGCGGCCGAGTTTTTCGATCCGTCGCGCGACGTCGTCGGTGGACAGGCGCGGGAAGCGGTGATCGTGATAGTTGCCGGGTTTTTCGTGCTTGCGCCGCTTCGCCAGCGAGCGCAAACGCGTGTGCAGCCAGGCGCGCAGGCGCACCGGTAGCGGCGGTAGCGGCAGGCTGCCTTCGCGACGATAAATGGCATCGAGCTGATCGAGGATGCGCTCGCAGGCGAGCCGGCCCGAGCGGGCGGTGATGTAGTGTCCGATCAGAGCGTCGCGCTCGGCGCTCGTCCTCGCTGCCTCCTGGTTTTCGATGATGTCCTTGAGGCTCGCGATCAATTCGTCGAGCGTGTGGCATTGCACGCTCAGGCGATTCGGCAGTCCCTGGAAATCGAGGTCGTATTCGGTATTGAAGGTCTTGAGATAGGTCACCGACGGCACGCCCATGGCGTAGCTCTCGATCGCCGTGGTGCAGCCGTTGTGCACCAGGGCGCGGCAGGCCAGCAGCCAGGGCAGCACGTTGCCCTGGTGCGAAACGACGATGCGGCTGCAGCGGCGGGCGAGTTCCTGGTAGATGGCGTGGTTTTCACTCGGATGTGGCCGCAGTACCAGCGTCACGCCCGGCAGCGCCTGCTCCAGCGCCGGCATCATGGCGAGGAAGTCGTCGAGGATGGATTGCTTGTGCGCGAGCAGGCCCTCGGCGAACGCGCGCGGCATGCCCTTGCCGGCCTGGCCCATCGGCGGCGGCCTGGTCGGGTCCGTCGACGGCGCGAACAGACCCAGACCGGGCTGGAACGGGTTGACGTCCGTGAAGTTGGTGTTGATCAGCAGAAAGTCGCCGTACTGGTGCTTCAGCGCGCGGACGTCGTCGTCGAAGTAGGCCCGCAGTTCGGGGCGCAGCATGTCGCCGCGCGGATTGCCGGTCAGGTGCATCGGCATGCCCTTGGGCAGATGCGGATAGCCTGCCAGCAGCTCACGGTTTTCCTCGCCCCACGCGAAAATGTGCGAGACGTAGGGCAGGGTGCCGGGCGACAGCCGCAGTGGATAGAACACTTCCGGTGGCGGATGCACCAGCGCCTCTTCTTCCCAGGCGATGATGTCGTGGCCGAGCTCACGGATCAGCCGGAACATCAGCTTGCTGAGGCCACGCATGCTCTTGGCGGCATAGACGCCGCGCGGCAGCTCCGCCATCGCGAAATGCACGTAGGCGCGCGAGCCGATGACGACCCGATACCCGCGTTCCACCGCGCAACAGGCGAGCAGCAGCTTGGCGTCCATTTCGCGCACCTGGCTTTCCACCGGAATGATCAACAGCGGAGCGTCAGGCATGTAAGGGCTCGCGAAGCGGGGAGGGGAGGCGCGGTTCCGTGAAACCGGCCTGGACGCCGCGCGGAGCGGCGTCGGGCCATGACAAGGAGCCGCCGCGCAGGTTCGGCGAACTGCTCTGCGACATGACTACGGCTGGCCCCTTTCGGGAGCCGGTTGCCGCAGTGTGGTCCAGTGCCGGTCGAGTGCTTCGAAAACGTCGTCGTCCCGCGTGATGACGGCGAGTTCGTGATTCAGCCAGTACGCCTGCGCCGTCCAGTTGAAGCTGCCGAACACGGCATGGCGTCCCTCGGCGTTCTCCAGCAATACGAACTTCAGGTGCATGGGCACATTGGCATCGGCGCCAAGCCGCGTGAAGGCGATGCCTTCGCGGGCGAGCTGCAGTTCCACGGCCCGCGGCACGCGCCGTTCGGTATGTTCGGCGGCGATTTCGATCTTCGCGCCGCGCCGCGCCAGGCGCCTCAGGCAGGCAACCGAAGCCCGATTGCTGATATGCGAGGCCGCGATCCTCACCCGGCTGCCGGCGCCATAGCGCTTCAGCAGTCGCTCGACCGGGTGAGCGCCGAAACGAGGCCAGAAATGCAGCTGCGTATCGCCGATGTCGCAATCCCGCACCGCCCGAGGCCCAAGGCCCAAGGGAAGCCACGGACCGTTGCGATGCAGCGAGCGCGCATGTTCGAGGAGGCAGTGCACGAGCCGTGGATCGCGGATTTCCACCAGCAGGTTGTGAGCGACGCGGTGGTCGCCGATCTCCGAGACGATGTCCGGAAATTCTTCGGGGCTGTCCGCCGACGGATTGAACGAGCCGACGAAAGCCGTCGGCACCGGATGGGAGAAGCAATAGATTTTCTCGTGCAGCCGCTGCTTGAACATCTGCAAGGGTCGCAGTCCGGCGCCAAGCGCTTCGGGGGCGGAGAGACGGTCGATCACCGCCCGATTGGCTTGTGCCGCGCGCGGGCGGGCTTCCATCGTCACCGCCACCTGCACGCCGCGCGCCCGAGCGCTCGCCAGGTCGCTTGCCAACGGGCGATCACGAAAATAGTAGGTGACCCAGTCGATACTTCCGGAGACAGGTGTGGCGGCCACCCGCGCGGATAGCAGATCACGTAGTGCGCCTGGGCGGTCTGGTCCGCCGAAATGAACTTTGAAGGAAGGCAGAGGCATCGCGTAGGGCTTCGGCCGGATCGTGCTCGGGAGTTGAATATTAACGATAGTCGTTCGGCCGATGGCGAGTGATTGCTGCATCGGGAGGCCGCATCCGCAAGAACGGTCGCCCGGGGCATCCCGGTGATCGGCGATTTTTACGCCTGCGCACGGCTTCCACACCGGCTAAAATCGCGCCGAACCTACCCTGTCTGCGGCCGTTGGCCGTCATGCCTGACGATCCGAACTTCATGACCACGCCCGCGCAGGCTTCGGGAGCCTCACTACCTGACTACGGCGCCGAAGGCGACAATCTGGTCCATGCGCTGCATCGCGCGGCCACTGCCACGACGGGTTTTTACTTCTATTCCGGGCGCGGCGAGCTCACCGAAGCGCTGCCGTATTCGCGCCTGCTCGAACAGTCGCGCTGCCTGGCCGGGCGGCTGCTGTCGACCGGCCTGAAGCACGGCGATCGCGTCGGCCTGCTCGCCGATACCGATGGCGATTTCGTGCGCGCCTTCTTCGCCTGCCAGATGGCCGGGCTGGTGCCGGCGCCGCTGCCGCTGCCGGTCGCGCTCGGCGGCAAGCAGACCTATCTCGAACACATCCGCCGCATGCTCGAAAGCATCGGCGCGAGCGCGGTGGTCACGCCGGATTCGTTCGAAAGCTGGATGAGCGAAGCGTCCGGTGGCATGGAGCTCGCCTTCCTCGGCGGCGTCAGCAAGCTCATGCGCATCGAGGCCCCGGAGATCGAGTTGCCGGCGCCCTCGGGCGACGATCTGGCCTACCTGCAGTTTTCGTCCGGCAGCACGCGCTTTCCGCATGCGATCGCGGTGACGCACCGGGCGGTGATGGCCAACCTGCGCGCGATCGGCCAGCACGGCCTGAAAGTCACCGAACGCGATCGTTTCGCCGCCTGGCTGCCGTTCTATCACGACATGGGACTGGTCGGATTCGTGCTGACGCCGATGGCCTGCGGGGTCTCGGTCGACCTCATGGCGACGCGCGATTTCGCCCGCCGCCCGCTGACCTGGCTGCAGCTGATTTCGAGCCATGGGGCGACGATTTCGTACAGCCCGAGCTTCGGCTACGAGCTCTGCGCGCGCCGGGTCGAAAACGGCGTGCCGAACGGGCTCGACCTGTCGCGCTGGCGCGCTGCCGGCATCGGCGGCGACATGGTGCGTCCGGGGCCGCTGCGTCGCTTCGCCGAGGCTTTCGCGGGCTCGGGCTTCAAGGCCCAGGCCTTCGTGCCGAGCTACGGCATGGCCGAGGCCGCGCTGGCGCTGTCGTTCACCCCGCTCGACCGCGGCCTGCGCCTCGATGCGCTCGATTGCGATGCGCTCGAAAGCCGGCATCAGGCGGTCGCGGCGTCGGCGCGGACCTCGCGCCAGCGCGAATTCGTGCGCTGCGGGCCGATCCTGCCCGAGCATGCGGTCGAGGTGCGCGACGAGCGTGGCCGGGTGCTGCCCGAAGGCGGCGTCGGCCTGATCTTCGTGAGCGGCCCGAGCCTCATGAAGGCCTACTTCAACGAACCCGAGGCCACCGCGCGCACCATCAGCGACGACGGCTGGCTCGATACCGGCGACATCGGCTATCTGGTCGACGGCGAGATCGTCATCACCGGCCGGGCCAAGGACCTGATCATCATCAACGGCCGCAACATCCGCCCGCAGGATCTCGAGTGGAGCGCCGAGGGCGAGGTCGACGGCCTGCGCAGCGGCGACGTCGCCGCGTTCGCGGTCGACGATGCCGACGGCGAGAGCGTGGTCGTGCTGGTCGAATCGCGGCTCGTCGATGCGGCCGCCCGCGAGGCGCTCTGCAATGCCGTCGCGGGCGTGCTGCGCACGCGCCACGGCGTCGAGACGCGCGTGGTGATCGTGCCGCCGCGGTCGCTGCCGCAAACCTCCTCGGGCAAGCTCAGCCGCGCCAAGGCCAAGGCCCTGTTCCTGTCCGCCCAGTTCGAATCGGGCTCCCGTGCCGCCGCCGAGCCCGCCAGTGCCGGCTGATCGCGGCGTCGTCGCGATCACCGGCTCCACCGGCTTCATCGGTCGCCACCTGGTTCCGCTGCTCGCGGCCGAGGGCTGGCGTCCGCGCCTGCTGATCCGCCGCGACCCGGCCGACGTGCAATGGAGCGGGCTCACCGTCGAAGTAGTGCAGGGCGACCTGGCGGACGCGCAGTCGCTCGCCCGGCTCATGGACGGGGCCGACGCGGTCGTCCATCTGGCCGGTCTCATCAAGGCCACCAGCGAAGCCGAGTTCATGCGCGCCAACCGCGAGGGCACGCGCAGGCTGGCCGAAGCGATGCTCGCGCAGGCCCCGCAGGCGCACTGCCTGCTGGTCTCGAGCCTCGCCGCGCGGCACCCGGAGCTTTCGCATTACGCCGCGAGCAAGCGCGCGGCCGAAGTCGTGGCGCAGGAGCTGCTCGGCGATCGCCTGAGCATCGTGCGGCCGCCGGCCGTGTTCGGACCGGGCGATCGCGAGACGCTGGCCTTCTTCAAAATGGTCTCGTCAGGCTTCATCCCGCTGATCGGCGGACCCAGGGCCCGCTCGGCGGTCGTTCATGTCGAGGACTTGTGCAAGGCTTTCGTCCGCGTGCTCGATGGGGAACCGACCTGCGCCGTAGGGGTCGTTACCGACGAGCGACCGCAGGGCTACAGCTGGGAGGAAATTCTGAGCACGGCGGCGCGGGTTCAAGGCATCGAACCGCGTGCCAAGCTGCAGCTGCCGAAAGCCTTGCTGCGCACGGTGGCGGGCTTCGGTGACCTCAAGGCCCGTTTCGGCGATGCCTCGATGCTCACTTCGGAGAAGCTGCGCGAGCTGCTGCACGAGGACTGGGCAGTGCCGCCGGAGCAGCGGCTGGTGCCTGCAGGCTGGGCCCCGGCCTACGATTTGCAATCCGGATTCGAGAGCGCCGTACGCTTTTACCGACAAAGCGGATGGTTGTCCGAGAAGGTGACGTAAGCGTTCCCCCTTACGTTAGTATTTGTTGCCACCACGTTACAGCGCTAAAGTGCGCTGTCCGGCCGGGATGCCGGATCACTACAACCCGAATCGAATGACTTCATCTTCCATCGACGTACGAGCCCAGGTGTTGGAGGCGCTACGCGTCGCAGTCAACCGCCCGGTCGAGATCGACGGCCACACCCAGATCGTGCAGGACCTCGGTCTGGATTCGCTCGCCGTCATGAACCTGATGCTGGCGATCGAGGACAGCTTCGATATTTCCATTCCGCTCAATCGGGTAGCGGAAATCGTGACGGTGGACGATCTCGTCCATGCGGTCGAGACTCTGGCCTGATCGGCCGTCGTGAAAGCGAGTAAACAGCGGGCATGAGCATTCTCTCCAAGTTTGATGCGTTGGCGCGGACCTTTGAAAAACTGGGACCGCCGGACGCCAATCCACTTCGAGTCACCTTCGACAAGATCAACTCTTCGACCGAAGGCGTAGTCAACGGCAAGACGACGATCCTGCTGGGCACCAACAACTACCTGGGCCTGACCTTCGATGCCGACTGCATCGAGGAGTCGGTGTCCGCGGTGCGCCGTTTCGGCACCGGCACCACCGGCTCGCGCGTGGCCAACGGCAGCTATGCCGGCCATCGCGATCTCGAGAAGAAGCTCGCCGAATACTTCGGCCGCAAGCACGGCATGGTGTTCAGCACGGGCTACCAGGCCAACCTGAGCATGCTGTCGACGCTGGCGGGTCACGGCGATTACCTCATTCTCGACTCCGACAGCCACGCGAGCATCTACGACGGCGCGCGCCTCGGCCACGCCGAAGTGATCCGCTTCCGCCACAACGATCCGGCCGACCTGCGCAAGCGCCTGAGCCGCATCAAGGACGCGCCGGGCAGCAAGCTCGTCGTCGTCGAAGGCATCTACTCGATGCTCGGCGATTCGTCGCCGCTCGCCGAGATCGCCGCCGTGAAGCGCGAGATGGGCGCCTACCTGCTCGTCGACGAAGCGCATTCGATGGGCGTGCTCGGCGCCAAGGGCCGCGGGCTGGCCGAACACGCGGGCGTCGAAGCTGACGTTGATTTCATCGTCGGTACCTTCTCGAAGAGCCTCGGCAGCGTCGGTGGCTTCTGCGTTTCCGACATCGATGGCTTCGACGTGCTGCGTCTGGCCTGCCGTCCCTACGTGTTCACCGCGTCGCTGCCGCCGGCCGTGATCGCCTCGACCACGCAGGCGCTGCGCCGCCTGTCCGAAGACCAGACGCTGCGCGTGCGCCTCGGTGAAAACGCGCGCCGCCTGTACGACGGCCTGCGTGGCCTCGGTTTCCATGTCGGTCCGGAAGCGAGCCCGATCGTGTCGGTCGAAGTCGAGAACGCCGAAATCGCGGTGAAGGCCTGGAATGCGCTGCTGCAGGGCGGGCTCTACGTGAACCTCGCGCTGCCGCCGGCGACGCCGACGAGCCGTCCGCTGCTGCGCGCGAGCATCAGCGCCGCGCATTCGCCGCGCCAGATCGATACCGCCGTCGCGCTGTTCGCGCAGGTCGGCGTCGAGCTCGGCATCATCTCGCCGTCGTCGGTTCCGCAGGTCGCGATGGTCGCCTGATCGAATCGCCGAGCGACAACAGAAACGAAAAGGGCAGGTGAAAACCTGCCCTTTTTATTTGTGTGCTATCGCTCGACGATTGCTTGTCTTTTTCGCTTCACGCCTCATAGCACCTTCGCGCGCTTGAGCTTGACGAGTACGAGCGGCGCCGCGAGCAGCGGATGCCGGCGCTGCCAGTCGCTGAGTTCGAGCTTGTAGCCCGAGTGTCGTTCGACTTTCCAGGCGATGTAATCGGCGCCGTTGTGGAACGTGAAGCTGGCCTTGAGGATGCGCGCCATGTTGAGCGGCTTGCCGAGCCGTCTGCGCAGGCTCCAGGCGCGCAGGCCCTGTTCGCGCTGCTGCGTGGACAGGCGCGGGCTCAGCTCATCCAGGCGAACCGTGTAGTCGATACCGACGCTGCGCCAGGCCAGCGGCAACAGGGCTTCGTAGCGCGCCTGCTCGTGCTCGATGATGCTCTTCGACCGTCCGGCCGCACCTTCGACGCGCAGTTCGGCGGAGTAGGTGTGACGGAACAGCGCGGTCCAGAATTTCGCGGGTTCGGCCTGCTCGGGGCCGAGCAGCGCGGCCCAGTGCGCAGCGGTGCCGATCGCGTCGGCGACGATGGCGATGATGCGCTGCCTCGATTCGGCGTCGCGTGCCCACGGCAGGCCGATGGGCTGCGCGAAGCGGGCCCACAGCGTGGTGTCGATCGAACGCGTCTGCATGCCGCGCTCGAACTGATCGCGGCTCAGCACCGCGACTTTCGCGCGCAGCGTTCGGTCTTCGTGCTCGAAGGTCTCGAACGAGACGTTAGGCGGCAGCCAGCCGTTGGCGATCGCGGCGATGCGCTGGCCGTGCCAGGCGGCGAGGTCATCGACGATCACGTAGTAGTCGAGCAGGCTGTCGAGATCGCCCGTGCGCAAGGTGGAGCCGTAGAACAGCACGGCGCAGGCGGCGGATTTGCCGGCGATCAGATGCTCGGAGAACGCGCCGATCGCGGACGGCAGCGGGCGCTGCAATTCCGCGTGCACGCGCTCGATCAGCGTCTCGCGCGCGGCTTGTCGATTGTCGAGGCTCATGGCGATACGAAGTGCACGACAGGCCCGGTTTCGACGTCGACGCGACCGTCTCGATCGGGTGCGAAGGCTTCGCCATCGACGATCAGCGGGCTGTCGAGTGTCAGCCGCATGCGCGTGGCCGCGCCGCTGCGATAACCCGAGCCTGCGCTGCGCATCCACTTCGTCGGACGGCCGAACAGCAGCGGGAACAGCGAGCGTCCGAGCCGGCGCGGATGCGCATCGATCTCGACGTACCGCAGCGGTCCGTCGCCATCGTTCCAGAACGGCCAGATGTGCAGCATGATCGTGTGCAGGCTCGTGGAGACGAATAGAAAGCGCCGGCCTTCGAGCTCGGGCCGCTCGTCGTAGGCGATGCTCATTTGCGAGCCGTTCAGCCAGTCGCTGCCACCGAAGATGCAGCGATAGAAGGTCGCGATCAGCGTGGTGATGACCGACCAGCGGCCGCCGGTTTCGACGTTCTCGCGTGCGTACTGCGTCGCCCGTGTGAGCGCCGCGGCGCCCATGAAGAAGCCGAACACCGGATCGCGCGATCCGTCGGGCCAGCGCAGCGTGATCGCCGGGCGATGAACCTCGCGCGACCAGCGTCCGTGCTTCGCCGCCAGCAGCACGCGTTGCAAGGCCCCGGGTCCAGGCGAGATCGAGCCGACGTCGATCGCGACCGAATTCGAATTGCCCGCGGCGATCAGCGCGATGCGCGGCCAGTTCGCGCCGAAGGTTTCGGGCAGCAGGCCGAGAATGTCGCGCAGCGTGCCGTCGCCGCCGCTGACGATCAGCAGCTTCGTTCCGCGCTCGGCGAAACCGGCGAGCGCCGCGCGCAGTTCATCGGTCGTCGCCGGCACCGCCGAAGGCAGCTCGGGCGGAATCGACAGCTGGATGCTGCGATTGCGATGACTGCGTGGGTTGTGGATCAGCGCTGCGCCCAGCGCTGTGGCTGTCAGCGACTCAGCCACGACGTGATCGGCCCGTGACGGCGCGCGATGAACGCTTGCACGATCTGCAGTGCATGCACGATGAAACCGACGACGGTCCACCACGCGACCCATTCCATGCCGAGATCTGGACGGCCGACGATCACCGCGAAAGTGAGCAGCAGCAGGTTCGGATTGCGGCGCGCCGTGATCAGACGGAAGAAGCTGTCGAACGGGCGCCAGATGTGCGGCTGGATGCCGAACAGCTTCTGGAACAGGCCTTCCTCGATGCGCTGCGCGACGTAGCCGCCGATGACGATCCACAGGATCAGCGCGGTGTTCTCGAGCGGCAGCCCGACGACGCCGAGGCCCACGACCCAGGCCCAGTACCAGAACGGCGGATGGATCAGGTCGATGCCGTGATCGAAGATGTCGCCGAACTTCGATGAGTTCAGCGTGACGCGGGCGAGTTTGCCGTCGACGGTGTCGAGGAAGGTCATGAACCAGGCCGCGAGCAGCCCCCATGCGAAATGCCCGTGCCAGAACGCGTAGAACGCGGCGATCACCGCGAGCAGGCTCGTCGTCGTCACCTGGTTCGGCGTGATGCCGACGATGCTGCAGGCCTTGGTGACATGGCGCGCGGGCGTCGGCCAGACGTACTTGGTGACGATGTCGGTGACACCCTTGTACGAGCCCGAGAACATGCGCTTCTCGATGCCCGTCAGCGTTTCCGCCGATAGCGGCAGCAGGTACGGAATTTCGCGCTTGCGCAGCTTGTTGTTGTAGTGGTTCGCGAGCGTCGCCGGCGTGCGCGTGGCGAGCGTGGACAGATCACCGCCGCCAGCGAGCGCCTCGGCGGTGGACTGCGCGGCGGCGGCACGCACCTTCGCCGCCACCGGCTTGCCACTGGCTTCGTCGAGCAGCAGCGTGTCGATCGGGCCATCGCGCAGTGCGGCGACGAGTGGCTCGTCGAACACCCAGCCGGCATGCAGCACGAGCACTTCCTTGCCGCTCGCGCCTTCGGTGATGCCCAGGCGCTGGAACTGGCGCTGCAGACGCTGGCGGGACGTGAGGCCCCAGAGACGAACCGGAGCGTCGCCGACGATGAGCGCGCTCGGCGTCGCGGAAGGGGAGGACTGCGCTTGTGTCATGATCGGCAGGGCGAGAAAAAAGTCCGCCATTATCCGCTATCCGCGACCCCGACTGTGACCGCGATCCGCCTCGCCCATTTTTCCGACCCGCACCTGAGCTTCACGCCGCGGCTGTCGCCGGCGCAGCGCTTCTCCAAGCGCCAGCTCAGCGTCTGGTCGTGGGCCAAGAACCGCGGCAAGGCCCAGCAGGCGGCGGTGCTCTCGGCCCTGGTGGCCGACGTCCAGGCGCATGCCCCGGACGCCGTGCTGATCAGCGGGGACATCGTCAATTTTTCGCTGCCCGGCGAATTTCCGGCCGCCGCCGACTGGCTCGCGAGCCTGGGCCCCGAGCATCGCGTCAGCGTGGTGCCCGGTAATCACGACGCCCTCGTCGCGGTGCCGGAGGAGCAGGGGCTCGGCCTGTGGCGGCGCTGGATGTCGAACGACGATGGCAGTGCGAGCTGGCCCTACGTGCGCGAACGTGCGGACATCGCGCTGATCGGCGTGAACTCCGCACTGCCGACCCCACCGCTGCTCGCGAGCGGGCGCATCGGCGAGGCTCAGCTCGCGGCGCTCGAAGCGCGCCTGCGCGAGCTCGGCGAGCGCGGGCTCTGCCGCGTGGTGATGCTGCATCATCCGCCGGCCGCCGGCGCCATCGGCAAGCGCAAGGCGCTCGTCGACGCTTCAGGCTTTCGCGCCGTGATCGAGCGCGCCGGAGCCGAACTCGTCCTGCACGGCCACTCGCGCGATCCGCGCTTCGACCGGCTGCGCGGGCCCAGGGGCCATCTGCCCTGCCTGGGCCTGCCTTCGGCCTCGGCCGAGCCCGGCGCGCACGATGCCGGGGCGCGCTGGCAGCAGCTGAGCCTGCAGCGCGCAGGCGAGGGCTGGCGCCTGCATCAGGCCGTGCGCCTGTGGGAGCCGCGGCAGGCCGCGTTCGTGAGTGCCGGAACCTACGTCTTCGCGCTCGATCGGCAAGTCGCCTGAGCGGCGACGGGCCTGGGTCAGCAAAGCGACGGCGATCGCGCAGTTTCCTTAAACTCCGCCATCGTCCGGACCGAGCTCATGCCCAACGCCACCGCCCGCAAATTCGGCTATCCCGAAACGCTCGTCGCAGAACACGGCCCCTGGCTCGTGCTGCTGCGGCCCAAGCAGCCGACGCTCGGTTCGCTGGTGCTGGTCTGCAGCGAGCCGGCGTCCGCCTTCGGTGAGCTGAGCGCCGGGGCTTTCGCCTCGCTGCAGCCCGTCATCGCCGGCATCGAGCGCATGCTCAAGGCCGAGGTGGACTACGAGCGCATCAACTACCTCATGCTCATGATGGTCGACCCGGACGTGCATTTCCACGTGATTCCGCGCAGCGGCAGCGCGCGCGAATTCGATGGCCTGAGCTTCGCCGACGCCGGCTGGCCCGGCGTGCCGAAGCTCGATGCGGCGGTCGAACTGAGCGCCGCCCAACAGCAGGCGCTGACCGCGCGCCTGCGCGAGCGCTGGTCGCTTTGAACGCGCGGGGCCATTGATGCCGGGCATCGTCGAGCGCTATCTGCTCGGGCTGCTCGTGCGACCGCTCATGGTGTCGCTCGGCACCGTGCTGATCGCGCTGCTGCTCGAACGCCTGCTGCGCCTGTTCGACATCGTCGCGGCGAGCGGATCGGCCCTCGAGCCGGTGCTGCTGATGGTCGCCAACCTGCTGCCGCATTACCTCGGGCTCGCGCTGCCGGCCGCGTTCTTCGCGAGCATCTTCATGGTCGTCGCCAAGCTCGGCGAGGACAACGAGCTCGACGCGCTGCTCGCATCGGGGCGCTCGATCTTCGAGATCACGCTGCCGTTTCTGGTCGTCTCGGTACTGCTGTCGGTGTTCTGCATCTACCTGTTCGGTTTCCTGCAGCCGCACAGCCGCTATCGCTATCACGTGGTGCGCTACGACGCCTTGAACGCGGGCTGGAACGCGAAGGTGCAGGAGAACGTGTTCGCCGACGCGGGCCGCGGCTTCGTGCTGACCGCCGATGGCGTCGACGGCACCGGGCGCAAGCTGACGCGCGTGTTCATCCGCCACAGCGCGAACGGACTCGACGAGATCACCACCGCCGAAACCGGCGAACTGGTGCCGAGCGCGGGCGGCAAGGAGCTCGTGCTGCTGCTGCAGAAAGGCCACATCGTGCGTGAAGACGGCAACGGCGTGATCGAGAACATCGCGTTCGAAAACGGCGTCGCGCACGAGAACTTCGCCATCGACACGCCGCCGTTCCGTCCGCGCGGGGACAGCGAGCGCGAGCTCACGCTGCCCGAGCTGTGGGCTGGCCTGCATTCGGCGCAGCCGGCGCTCGAGCCGTCCGAACTCGCGGGCGAAATGCATGCGCGGCTCGTGCGCTCGCTGTCGCTGCCGCTGCTGCCCTTGCTCGCGGTGCCGCTCGGCATGGCGTCGAAGCGCGGGCGTCGCGCGCCCGGCGTGGTCATCGCCTGCCTGATGCTGCTGCTGTTGCAGCAGGGCGTACAGATCGGCGAGAGCCTCGCGGAGGCCGGCAAGCTCGCGGCGATTCCGGCCGTGTGGGGGCCGCTGGCGGCGTTCTCGGCGTTCTCGATCTGGCTGTTCCGCGCGAGCCTCGGCAGTCCCGGCGAAAACCCGGTGACGCGCGCGGTGGGCACGGTGGAAGGGCTCATCGGCGGCATCAATCTTCGGCGCAAGAAGCCGGCTGCGAAGGCGGCTTCGTGATGATGAGCTTCGGCGGACCGCTCGCCAGCTATCTGCGTCGCCTGCTGCTGGCGCAGGTGATCGGCATCGCGATCGCGTTGACCGCCCTGCTGCAGATGCTCGAACTGCTCGACGTCACCACCGACATCCTCAAGCGCAAGCTCGGCGTCGCCGGCGTGCTGCATTACGCGGCCTTGCGACTGCCGACCGAATTCACGCTCGCGCTGCCGCTGGCGATGCTCGTCGGCAGCCTGTTCACGTACTACACGCTCGCGCGCAATCACGAGCTCGTCGCGATTCGCGCCTCGGGCCTGCGCCTGCGCTGGGTGGTCGGCACGCTGTTGCCGGTCGCGGTCGGGCTCGCGGTGATCCAGTTCGTCGTCTCCGATCGCGTGGTGCCGGTGACCGAGGCCTCGCTCGCCAACTGGTGGGCCGCGTCCGAACTGCCCGACGAAGGCGATGAACAGCGAGAGCCGAATCGCCTGTGGTTTCGCACGCAGGACGGACTTACCGCGGTCGAGCGCACGAGTTCGAACGGTCGCACGCTGCAGGGCCTCACGATCTACCTGCGCAACGAACAGGGCCAGTATGCGGGCCGCAAGACGGCGCGCGAGGCGCAGTGGATCGATCGCAGCTGGCACCTGCGCGATGTTACTTCGCTGCGGCTGTTCGACGATCACGCGGAGCGCTCGGCGAACGCCGAGGAAACGTGGCAGACCAATCTGCGTCCGTCGGATCTCGGCCAGGACAGTGCGCAGCTTCCGCTGTCGAGCACCGCGCTGCTCGGTGTGCTCGCGGGCAAGCGCGTCGGCGATCGTCCGGCGAGCTATTACCGCACCGTGCTCTACAAGGCCTATCTCGCGCCGTTCACGCTCGCGATCATGCTGCTGCTCGCCTTGCCTGCGACGCGCTCGGTGCAGCGCGGAGGCGAGGGCGGCGGCATGCTGCTGCTCGCACTCGGCACCGGCCTTGGTTTCACGTTGACCGTTGGTCTGCTCGGCTCGCTCGGCCAGGGCGGACGCCTGCCTCCCTTCTTCGCCGCGATCGTCCCGCTGCTGCTGTTCGGCGGCGTTGGTCTTTCGTGGCTCCATCGATACGACAAGCTATGACCTCATCCACCCTGCAGATCGTGCCGGTGAATTCGCCGGCCGAGTTCAAACGCTTCATTCGCCTGCCCGCGCAGCTGCACAAGCACGATCCGCTCTACATCGCGCCGCTCGAGATGGAGCGCAGCGAGTCGCTTTCGGCCAAGCACAATCCCTATTTCGAACACGCCGAAGTGCAGTTCTGGCTCGCGGTGCGGGGAGGGCGCGACGTCGGGCGCATCAGCGCGCAGGTCGACCGGCTCGCCGCCAAGGGCACCGGGCATTTCGGGCTCATCGATGCGATCGACGATGCCGAGGTGTTCTCCGCGCTGTTCGAGACCGCCGAGAACTGGCTCAAGGCGCGCGGCTGCACGATCGTGATCGGTCCGTTCAATCTCTCGATCAACGAGGAGACCGGCCTGCTCGTGCAAGGCTTCGACACGCCGCCCGCGGTGATGATGAGCCACGATTTTCCGTACGTGGGCGCGCGCATCGAAGCCCAGGGCTACGGCAAGGCGCGCGATCTGATCGCTTACAACTACGACGTCACCGCGCCGCTGCCGCCGGTGGCCCAGCGCATGGTCGAACGCAAGCCCGGAAACGTTCGCGTGCGCCTGCTCGACATGAAGCACTACCTCAAGGACATCCAGACCGTCACGCACATCTTCAACGACGCCTGGGCCGACAACTGGGGCTTCGTGCCGTACACGCCGGCCGAGATCGATCATCTCGCGCGTGCGCTGAAACTGTTGATTGATCCGGGCTTCGCGCCGATCGCCGAGATCGATGGCAAGCCGGTGGCCTTCGGCATTCTGCTGCCGAATCTCAACGAGGCGATCCGTGATTTCGGCGGCAGCCTGTTGCCGTTCAACTGGGCCAAGCTGCTCTGGCGCCTGAAGGTCAGTGGCGTGAAAACAGGTCGCCTGCCGCTGATGGGCGTGCGTCGTGATGTCGAGTCTCCGTTCATGGCCGCGATGGCGCCGTTCCTGGTCATCGAGGCGATCCGCTCGCATGCGGTGAAGCTCCGCTACCAGAGCGCCGAACTGTCGTGGATACTCGAAGACAACGTCGCGATGAAGCGCATGATCGAAGCCGTCGGCGGCAAGCCTTACAAGACCTATCGCGTCTACCAGAAGCCGCTCGTGCAGGCGCCCGCTTGAGCGCTGCGCAAGCACCGACGGCGAAGCTCACCGCGCTGATCCTCGCGGGTTCGCGCGGCCCCGGCGATCCGCTCGCGGTCTATGCGGGCGTCGAGCACAAGGCGCTCATCGAGATCGGCGGGCGCAGCATGCTCGAGCGCGTGATCGCGGCGCTCGCGGCGGTCGAGGGCATCGGGCGCATCGTCGTGCAGATCGAGCACCCCGATCTGCTCGATGCGCATCCGGCGCTGCGCGAGGCGGCGGGCGACAAGACGCTTGAGGTGATCGCGGCCGCGCACAGCCCGAGTTCGAGCGTGCTCGCCGCGCTCGATCGGCTCGGTACGCCGCTGCTCGTGACCACGGCCGATCACGCGCTGCTGACACCGGAATGGGTGCGCTATTTCATCGAGCATCGCGAGCGCGTCGCCGACGTCTGCGCCGCGCTCGCGACGAGCGAAGCGGTGCTCGGCGAACTGCCGCAGACGCGCCGCACCTGGCTGCGTTTTCGTGGCCGCCGCTACTCGGGCTGCAACCTGTTCTATTTCGCCAGTCCGGAAGCGGCCGGCGTCGCGCGCGTCTGGCTCGAGATCGAGAACCAGCGCAAGCGGCCGGTCAAGATGATTCGCCGGCTCGGCACGATGACTGCGCTGCTTTATCTGCTCAACCGGCTCAGTCTGGCCGGCGCGCTGAGGCGACTCGGCAAGCTCGCGGGCGCGAAGCTCGCGGTGGTCGAGATGCCGTTCGGACTCGCGGCCGTGGACGTCGACAAGCCGGCGGATCTGGATCTGGTGCGCGAGCTGGTCGCCCGCTGAGGCTTGCAGTCCCCTCTCCCGCGAGCGGGAAAGGGTGGCGCGTCAGCGCCGGGTGAGGGAACACGCTGCGGCAGAGCACCTATTCCAGACGGCGCTCCCTCACTCCCCGCCTTCGGCGGGACTCTCTCCCGCACGCGGGAGAGAGGAATAGCAGCCTTCAGCCCTTCAACCAGCGCCGCACCCAACCCGCCGTCAGCTCGCGCGCGCGATCGACGTCCGGGTGGAAGTCCACTTCGCCCCATTCGAGGCCTTCGATCGAGGCGACGCGCACTTCGCAGCCGGACTGCGTCAGGCCGTTGATGGCCGACAGGTACCAGAGCTTCACGCCTTCGGGCAGGCGCATGACACGCTCGATCTCGGCGACGAAGCGTGCCGCGCCTTCGGCCGAGAAGCGCAGGAAGCCGATCGACTCGCCGTTGGTGACGTCGGCGGTCAGCGTCTTGCCGATCGCGTGCAGCTGGCTGCCTTCGGTGTGCACCTTCATGTCGTCGCTGTCGTAGGACGGCTTGCGGTCGATCGTCACGGTGATCGGCGCATCCGGCGCGGCGAGCAGGCGGCGCGCGATCTCGGGCTCGATCAGGGTGTCGCCGTTGAGGATCAGGCAGGGACCTTGCATTTCGGCGCGCACGAGCCAGCAGGTCGCGAGGTTGTCGGCGAGCTTGTAGAACGGGTTGTAGAGCGTGCGCACGCGCAGCCCGGCCGGGGCGCGTTTGGCGACTTCGGCTTCGACCTGGTCCATCGAAAAGCCGGTGACGACGACGACTTCGGTGACGCCGGCCGCGGCCAGCGCCTGCAGCTGCCACTCGAGCAGGCTCAAGCCCGAGAGCTCGATGAGGCATTTGGGACGGCTGACGGTGAGCGGCAGCAAGCGACTACCTTGCCCGGCGCTGAGAATGAGGGCCTTCATGTACGCGTACGGAAATCCAGCTCGAAAGTGAGAGCTATTTTACGGTGCGTCGGCGCGATCCCGCACAGACTTCGTCTGTCCATCACGAATTGGGGAGACGGCGTATGCGCGGCGAGACGATGCGGCGGCTGGGATTTGCGATGACCGCCGGGGTTCTGGTCCTGAGGGCCGAGGCGGCGATCTACCGCTGCGAGCAGGATGGCCGTACGGTCTACACCGACACACCCTGCGCGGCCGCGAGCGAGCCGATCGCCGAGCGCCAGCCGACGACCATCGCCGCCGACGGCGAGGCCGATCTGGCGGCCGCGCACGACGAGCGCCGCGAACGCGAGCGCGATTTACGCAGCACTGCAGATGCGCAGTGGCTGCGGCTCCACGAGGATCGCAAGGCCGAGGCGGCGAGGATTCGCCAGGGGCTCGTCGAAGGGCGCGTGGTGGCCGGCATGAGCGCGGCCGACGTGCGCCACGTTCGCGGGGCGCCGGATTCGATCGAGCCCGGCGCGGGTGCGGGCGGCGAGCGCTGGGTTTATCGTCGCGACCGCAGGCGCGAGGTGGTGGAGTTCGAGAACGGCCACGTGAAGGGCCCGGCCACCGCATCGCGGCCCGCCGCCAAGCCCAGGAAATCCCCTCAAGCGCACGACCGGCCCGGAGACCGACAATAGAGCGATGAACGCATCCGCCACTCCCGCAGTCCGCTTCGACGACGTCAAGCACGCCGCCGAGGTGCTCAAAGGCCAGGTCATCGACACGCCGTGCCGGCGTTCGCGCGTGCTGTCGCGCATCACCGGGGCCGAGGTCTGGCTCAAGTTCGAGAACTTCCAGTTCACCGCCTCGTTCAAGGAACGCGGTGCGCTCAACAAGCTCGAGAGCCTGACCGAAGCTGAGCGCGCCGCCGGCGTCGCCGCGATGTCGGCCGGCAACCACGCCCAGGGCGTGGCGTATCACGCGACGAGGCTCGGCATCAAAAGCGTCATCGTGATGCCCACCAACACGCCGTTCACCAAGGTCCGCAACACGCGCGAGCTCGGTGGCGAGGTGATCCTGCACGGCGAATCGCTGGCCGAGTCGCAGGCCTTTCTCGAAGAAGAGCTGATCGGCCGTCGCGGCATGACGCTCGTGCATCCGTACGACGACCCGAACATCATCGCCGGGCAGGGCACCATCGCGCTCGAGATGCTCGCCGCGGCGCCCGAGCTCGACACGCTCGTCGTGCCGATCGGCGGCGGCGGGCTCATCGGCGGCATGGCGATCGCGGCGCATGGCATCAAGCCGGACCTGCGCGTGGTCGGCGTCGAATCGGCCGGCTATCCGTCGGCCTACGCGGCCCTGCAGGGCGACCCGAATCTGGTCAAGGGCGGGCAGACGATCGCCGAGGGCATCGCCGTCCGCAACATCGGCAAGCTCACGATCGAGATCATCCGCAACGAGGTCGCCGAACTCATGCGCGTCGAAGAGGCCGCCATCGAGCGTGCGGTCGGCCTGCTCGCGAACATCGAGAAGGTGATCGCCGAAGGCGCCGGCGCGGTCGGTCTGGCCGCGCTGCTCTCCGACCCGGCCCGCTTCGCCGGGCGCAAGGTCGGACTGGTGGTCTGCGGCGGCAACATCGACTCGCGCTTGCTCGCCTCGGTGCTGCTGCGCCAGCTCGTGCACGAATCGCGGCTCGTGAGCCTGACCATCGATATCGAGGACCGACCGGGCTTTCTGGCCCGCGTCGCAGGCCGTGTCGGCGAGAGCGGAGGCAACATCGTGCAGGTGCATCATGAGCGCCTGCACGCCGGCACGCATGCCAAGAACGCGAGCCTGGAACTGCTGATCGAAGCCCAGGACGAGGCCCATGCCGAGCAGATCATCGGCGATCTGCAGGCGGCCGGATTCACGGTGCGGCGTGGGGTCGGCGGAGTGGAGTTCGACTAGGAAACTCCGCTCAAGCTACTGCGCTCCGTCCTCGTACGACCTGCGTTCGCTCGCCACGCTTGATCAGCGTTTCCGGCGCTCGATGCGCCGCGGCGCCGGCTTCGCGCGCTGCGGCGGCGGCTGGACCTCGGCTGGCGGTCCCTTGAAAATGCGCGCCGGTTCCCCATGCTTGGGAACATTCCGATTCTTCAAGACCTTTCCGGCGAACGTCGATGCCTATTTACGAGTATTTCTGCACCGAGTGCGGCAAGCAGTCCGAGATTTCCCATCGCATGTCCGATCCGCCGGCGACCGATTGCCCGGCCTGCGGCAAGCCGGCGCTGACCAAGCAGATGTCCGCGGCCGGTTTTCGCCTCAAGGGTGGCGGCTGGTACGAAACCGACTTCAAGTCCGGCGGCAAGCGCAACCTCGCCGAGGGCGGCGGCTCGTCGGCATCGGGCGACAGCGGATCGAGCGCCAGTTCGGCTTCGGGCGCCGGCGCGTCGAGCGCCTCGACCGCGAGCAGCACGCCGGCGGCCTCGACCTCGAGCTGAACGGCCGGCCGGACCGGCCAGCGAACGTCGCTTTTCAGCGCCCCCGCAGCCGGGGGCGTTGTCGTTCATGAGAGCCGAAAAGCCCGGCCTTGCGGGCTTCGACCGCAAACGCCTCAGGTGCGTACAATGCGCGCCTCGCGGAAGCCCTCGCCGGGCCCGCTCCGTTCTCCCAATCCGATTCCAACCATGATGCGTTCCCACTACTGCGGCCAGGTCACCGAAGCGCTGACCGGCGAAACCGTCTCCGTCTGCGGCTGGGTTCATCGCCGCCGGGATCATGGCGGCGTGATCTTCATCGATCTGCGCGATCGTGAAGGTGTGCTGCAGTGCGTGTTCGATCCGGATACCGCCGAAGCCTTCGCCGCGGCCGATCGCCTGCGTTCGGAATACGTGGTCAAGATCACCGGCCGCGTGCGTCCGCGCCCGGCCGGCACCGAGAACGCCAACCTGACCAGCGGCAAGGTCGAGCTGCTCGGCAAGGAACTCGAGGTGCTGAACCGCTCCGAGACGCCGCCGTTCCAGATCGACGACGACTCGGTGGGCGAAGACACGCGCCTGGCCTTCCGCTACATCGACCTGCGCCGCCCGCAGATGCAGAAGAACCTGCGCCTGCGCCACGACGTGATCCGCCGCATCCGCAACTACATGGATGCCAACGGCTTCGTCGACGTGGAAACGCCGATCCTCACGCGTGCGACGCCCGAGGGTGCGCGCGACTATCTGGTGCCGAGCCGCACGCACCAGGGCAGCTTTTTCGCGCTGCCGCAGTCGCCGCAGCTGTTCAAGCAGCTGCTGATGGTGTCGGGCCTGGATCGCTACTACCAGATCGCCCGCTGCTTCCGCGACGAAGACCTGCGCGCCGATCGCCAGCCCGAATTCACCCAGCTCGACGTCGAGACCTCTTTCCTCTCGATGACCGAAATCATGTCGATGATCGAAGGCATGTTCGTGGACCTGTTCCGCGAGGTCATGAACGTCGATCTTGGCACGCTGCCGCACATGAGCTACGCCGATGCGATGGGCCGCTACGGCTCGGACAAGCCCGACCTGCGCAACCCGCTCGAACTCGTCGAGATCAAGGACCTGGTCGCCGATTCCGACTTCAAGGTCTTCGCCAACCCGGCGAAAGACCCGAAGTGCCGCGTCGCGGTACTGCGCGTTCCGGCCGGCGGCGAGAAGCTCTCGCGCGGCCAGATCGACGGCTACACCCAGTTCGTCACCCAGTACGGCGCGCGTGGCCTGGCCTGGATCAAGGTCAACGAGAAGGCCAAGGGCCGCGATGGCCTGCAGTCGCCGATCGTCAAGAACCTGTCCGACGCGGCGCTGGCCGGCATCCTCGAACGCACCGGCGCGGTCGACGGCGACATCCTGTTTTTCGGTGCCGACAAGTTCAAGGTCGTCTGCGACGCGCTCGGTGCGCTGCGCCTGAAGGTCGGCGTCGATCTCGGCATCACGCGTGGCGGCTGGGCCGCACTGTGGGTGGTGGACTGGCCGATGTTCGAGGAGGACGATGGGCGCTGGGTGTCGCTGCACCATCCGTTCACGGCGCCCAAGCAGTTCGACGCGCAGGAAGTGCGCAACAACCCGGGCACGATCATCAGCCAGGGCTACGACATCGTGCTCAACGGCATCGAGATCGGCGGCGGCAGCGTGCGTATCCATCGCGCCGACGTGCAGCAGGCGGTGTTCGACCTGCTCGGCATTTCGCCCGAGGAGCAGCAGGAGAAGTTCGGCTTCCTGCTCGAAGCGCTGTCCTACGGCGCTCCGCCGCACGGCGGCATCGCGCTCGGCATCGACCGCCTGGTCATGCTGATGGCGGGTGCCAACTCGATCCGCGAAGTCATCGCCTTCCCGAAGACGCAGACCGCCCACGACCCGATGACCAAGGCGCCGAGCACGGTCGATGCGCGTCAATTGCGTGAACTGTCGATCCGTTCGACTGTCCAGCCCAAGGGCGCCGCACAAACCGTTACGCCAGGAAACACCGGCGGCGCGGCGCCTGCCGGATCGGCCTGAGCCGATCCGCCGCCAGCCACTCATCAGGTCACGAAGGAAGTCCGCCGCATGTCGAAGTCGATCCGCCGTCCCCTGTCCTCGCTCATGGCGGCATTCGCCGCATCGGCCGGAGCGGTCGCGCTCGCCGCTTGCAACGGCGTCGGAGACGGCAACTCGCTGGACCGGATCCACATCGTGCCGGCGGAGTTCTCGAACACGCTCGAAGGAATCCAGGACCAGTACACCGATGTGGACGCCTACCAGTGCGCTCCGCGGTCGCTGAACCTGTTCGGCACCTTCACGCGTGGCGACGACGACATCGGCGACTTCACGGCGCGGGCGGACTGGAGCTCCGACAATCCGGCCGTCGCCCGCGTCAGCAATGGCGACATCGCCAGCCCGATCGATTCCACGCTCATGCTCGGCAAGGGCGTCATCGTGGCCGGCAACGTCGGCGAGACGACGATACGCGCGAACTATCTCGACCTGCAGGCCGCGATCACGGTCAAGGTCGGCACTCCGACCGATTTCACGATCACGCCGGCCGATCCCACCCTCACGCTGCATTCGCGGCAGGGCCTGCAGCTCATGGCCAAGCTCGGTGGCGTCGAGACCAACCTGACGACAGCGGGCGGCACGCAGCTCGTGAAGGCGGCGTTCAACCCGGTCAGCGACACGCTGGCCACGGTCACCGTTTCGAGCGCCGTTCCGGTCATCACCGCCCTGGGCGTCACGGGCAGCCCGCTGACGCTCGAACTCACGCTGCCGTATTGCAATCAGGTGGTCAGCACCACCGTGAACGTGGCCGTGCCGCAGTCGCTGGATTTAACGCACGAGGAGGGTTTCAACGGCGGCGAGCTGATCGTCGGCACCAATGAGCGGCTGACGCTCAAGGCCAATTTCGGCGAGGGCATCGAGCCCCAGGATCTGACTTCCCAGTCCGCGTTTTCGCGTACCAACGACTCGACCGACTCCGATGCCGCGTCGCGCGTGTCGGTCGGCACCGGTGTCGTCACTGCCCTCAAGGCCGGCGCTGCGGTGCCGGTCCAGGCCGTCTGCTGCGCCATCGACCTCAACGACGACGGCGACCAGACCGACGAGGGCGAGACCGCCGCTTACACGAGCAACCCGCTGTCGATCACGCCGGTGGCCGGCGATCTGACCAGCTTCACGATCGATCCGTTGACGCCGAGCGTGGTGTCGGGCGAGACCCAGCAGTTCACCGCGCAGGGGACGTTCGACAATGGCGCGCGGACGCAGCCGATCACGCGCCAAGTCACCTGGAGCTCGGCCGATACGACGGTTGTGGCATTCCCGGCGGGCAACCCGACTGGTCTGATGCAGTCGGCGGCGGGGCTCACCGAAACCGATACCGCCGAGATCACCGCCACGCCGAATACCGCGATCGACGGCACCACGGTCACGGCGCCGATCAAGACCACGGTCACGGTCACTCCGGCTCCGGCCGCCGAGTAAGTCCTGCGTCGACCCGGGCCCGGCTCGCGTTCAGCGCAGCCGGGTCAGCTGCAGGCTGCCTTCGGCGAGCTGCAGCTCGACTTCCTCGTTCAACTTCACCGTCTCCGGATTGCGCAGGATGGCGCCGCTACGATCGCGGGCGATCGCATAGCCGCGGCCCAGCACGGCCTGCGGATTCAGGCTCGACAGCAGCGCATCGAAGCTCGCGAGGCGTTCCGAGGGTGCCTGCAGCGCGCTGCGCATCGCTTGGTGCAGGCGCAGCTCCAGCGCGTGGCGGCGCTCCTCGAGTCGCAGCAGGCGCGCGTCGAGGCGCAGCGCCGCCAGCCGCGCCCGGTGTCCGCGCAGGCGTTCGTGCAACGCGGCCACGAGCTGGCGCTGGCGCTGGCTCAGGCGCAGCTCGAGTTCGTCGAGGCGCTGGGCGCGCTCCTGCAGGCGGCGGCCCGGATGCAGCTGGCGCAGCCGATGTTCCATCTGCCGTAGCCGGTCGCGGCGAGCGTTCTGCTGCTGGCCCAGGCTCAGTTCGATCCGGCGCTCGGCGACGTCGAGGCGCTGCTCCCAGTCGGTCAGGTTCGGGCTCGCGAGCTCGGCCGCGGCGGTCGGCGTCGGCGCGCGCAGGTCGGCGGCGAAATCGGCGATCGTGAAATCCACTTCGTGGCCGACGCCGCAGACCACCGGCCTGGCGCAGGCGCGGATTGCGCGCGCGACGGCTTCTTCGTTGAAGGCCCAGAGATCTTCGAGCGAGCCGCCGCCGCGCACGAGCAGCACGACATCGACCGGCGCGAGCGCGGGCAGTTTCTGCAGCGCGCGGACGATGGCCGGCGCCGCCTCGGCGCCCTGGACCGGCACCGGATGCAGGTAAACCGTGGTCAGTGGAAAGCGGCGGGCGAGGGCGGTCAGCACGTCCTGCACGGCCGCGCCGGTCGCCGAGGTGATGAGCCCGATCGCGCGCGGAACCGGCGGAATCGGACGCTTGATCGCCGGGTCGAACAGGCCTTCGGCCTGCAGCTTGGCCTTGAGCTTCTCGTAGGCCAGCAGCAGGGCGCCCTGGCCGGCCGGTTCCATCGCCTCGCAGATCAGCTGCAGGTCGCCGCGCGCGGTGTAGACGCTCGGCTGGGCACGCACGCGCACCTGGTCGCCGTCGCGCGGCAGCGGACGCACGAGGAAGTTGCGGTTGCGGAACATCACGCAGCGCATCTGCGCGCGGCCGTCCTTGAGCGTGAAGTACCAATGCCCGGAGCTCGGCTTGGACAGGTTCGAGATTTCGCCCTCGACCCAGACCGAGGGCAGCGCGTCCTCGACGAGGGCGCGCAGGATTTCGGTGAGTTCGGAAACGGCGTAGACCGTGGTGGCGGTAGGCATCCGCGATTATGGGAGGCGTCTGCCGGATTATTAAAGCCGGTTTGCGGATGCCTGCTCCGGAGGCCCCATGCGGAAACCGCATCTGTATAATGTCGCTTTGCCGGAGCCGTTCATGTCGCGTCTTTCCCAAGACTCCCGCATCGATCTAGAAGCCCTCACTTTCGACGACGTGCTGCTGCAGCCCGCGTACTCGGAAGTGCTGCCCAGGCAGGTCGATCTTCGCACCCCGCTGACCTCGCGCATCACCCTCAACATTCCGCTGCTGTCCGCGGCCATGGATACGGTCACCGAATCCAAGCTCGCGATCGCGCTCGCGCAGGAAGGCGGCATCGGCATCGTCCACAAGAACATGACGGCCGAACGCCAGGCCGCCGAGGTTCGCGCGGTCAAGAAGTTCGAGGCCGGCGTGATCGTCGATCCGGTCACGGTGAATCCGAGCATGACCATCGGCGAAGTGCTCGCACTGACGCGCGCGCATCGCTTCTCGGGCGTACCGGTGGTGGAGGGCAACCAGCTCGTCGGTATCGTCACCTCGCGCGACCTGCGCTTCGAGACGCGCTACGACCAGCCGGTGTCGAGCATCATGACGCCGAAGCAGCGCCTCGTGACGGTGAAGGAAGGCGCGAGCAAGGAAGAGGTCATCGCCAAGCTGCACCAGCACCGCATCGAGAAGGTGCTCGTGGTCAACGACGCCTTCCAGCTGCGCGGCATGATCACGGTGAAGGACATCCAGAAGTCCACCGACTATCCGAATGCCTCGAAGGACGAGCACGGCCGCCTGCGCGTCGGCGCCGCGGTCGGCACCGGTGGCGACACCGAAGAGCGCGTCGCCGCGCTCGTCGAAGCGGGCGTCGACGTCGTCATCGTCGATACCGCGCATGGGCACAGCAAGGGCGTGCTCGATCGCGTCACCGCGATCAAGAAGCGCTACGGCGATCTGCAGGTGATCGGCGGCAACATCGCCACCGGCGACGCCGCGCTTGCGCTCGTCGATGCGGGCGCCGACGCGGTCAAGGTCGGCATCGGCCCGGGCTCCATCTGCACCACGCGCGTGGTCGCGGGCGTCGGCGTTCCGCAGATCAGCGCGGTGATGTCGGTGGCCGACGCGCTGCGCGGCCGCAACATTCCGCTGATTTCCGACGGCGGCGTGCGCTACTCGGGCGACTTCGCCAAGGCGATCGCGGCCGGTGCGTACTGCGTGATGGTCGGCTCGATGCTCGCGGGCACCGAGGAAGCCCCCGGCGAAGTCGAGCTCTACCAGGGCCGCTCGTACAAGGCCTATCGCGGCATGGGCAGCATGGGCGCGATGGCGCAGGCCCAGGGTTCCAAGGACCGCTACTTCCAGGACACCACGAGCGAAGTCGAGAAGCTGGTTCCGGAAGGCATCGAAGGCCGCGTGCCCTACAAGGGCCCGATGGGTGCGATCGTGCATCAGATGATCGGCGGCCTGCGCGCGAGCATGGGCTACACGGGCTGCCTGAGCATTCACGACATGCGCACCAAGACGCGTTTCGTGAAGATCACGTCGGCCGGCATCAAGGAGAGCCACGTCCACGACGTGACGATCACCAAAGAAGCGCCGAACTACCGCGTCGGCTGAGCTGAGAGCCTTTGATGTCCGCCCAAGCTGCAAACATTCATGCCGACCGGATCCTGATCCTCGACTTCGGCAGCCAGCTCACCCAGCTGATCGCGCGTCGCGTGCGCGAGCTCGGCGTCTACTGCGAGCTGCATCCCTACGACATGGCCGACGCGGCCATTCGCGAGTTTGCTCCGAAGGGCATCATCCTCTCGGGGAGCCCGGAGTCGGTCGCGGCGTCAGGCTCGCCGCGTCCGCCGGCTGCGGTGTGGGAACTCGGCGTGCCGGTGCTCGGCATCTGCTACGGCATGCAGGTGATGGCGCACACTTTCGGCGGCGTGGTCGAGCCGCACGATCAGAAGGAATTCGGTTACGCGGAGGTTCGCGCGCGCGGTCATTCGCAGCTGCTCAAGGGCATCGAGGACCGCGTCAACGCCGAAGGCCATGGCCTGCTCGATGTCTGGATGAGCCACGGCGATCGCGTCGTGCAGCTGCCCGAAGGCTTCAAGTGCATCGCCTCGACGCCCGATCTGCCGCTCGCCGGCATGGCCGACGAAACGCGCGGCTACTACGGCCTGCAGTTCCACGCCGAAGTCACGCACACCAAGCAGGGCGAACGCATCTACTCGCGCTTCGTGCACGAAATCTGCGGCTGCGGCAACGCCTGGAAGCCCGACAGCATCATCGACGACGCGATCGCGCGCGTGCGTGCGCAGGTCGGTGATGGCCACGTGCTGCTGGGCCTTTCGGGCGGCGTCGATTCGTCCGTCGTCGCCGCGCTGCTGCACAAGGCGATCGGCAAGCAGCTGACCTGCGTGTTCGTCGATCACGGCCTGCTGCGCCACCAGGAAGGCGATCAGGTCATGCAGATCTTCGCCAAGAATCTTGGCGTGAAAGTCATCCGTGTGAACGCCGAGCAGCGCTTTCTCGAAGCGCTCGCGGGCGTCAGCGATCCCGAAGCCAAGCGCAAGATCATCGGCAAGCTCTTCGTCGACGTGTTCGACGAAGAGTCGAGCAAGATCGACAACGTGCAGTTCCTCGCGCAAGGCACGATCTATCCGGACGTGATCGAAAGCGCTGGTGCCAAGACCGGCAAGGCGCACGTGATCAAGAGCCATCACAACGTCGGTGGCCTGCCCGAGCACATGAAGCTCAAGCTCGTCGAGCCGCTGCGCGAGCTGTTCAAGGACGAGGTGCGCAAGATCGGCGTCGAGCTCGGACTGCCGCACGAGATGGTCTATCGCCATCCGTTCCCGGGCCCGGGCCTGGGAGTGCGCATCCTCGGTGAAGTCACCAAGGCCGCGGCCGACACGCTGCGCCTGGCCGATCACATCTTCATCGAAGAGCTGCGCCGCTCGGGCTGGTACGACAAGACCAGCCAGGCCTTCGCGGTATTCCTGCCCGTGAAGTCGGTCGGCGTGACCGGCGACGGCCGCCGCTACGAGCCCGTCATCGCGCTGCGTGCGGTGCAGACCATCGACTTCATGACCGCGCACTGGGCGCATCTGCCGTACGAGCTGCTCGACGTCTGCTCGCGCCGCATCGTCAACGAGATCGCCGGCGTTTCGCGCGTGGTGTACGACGTCTCCGGCAAGCCGCCCGCGACGATCGAGTGGGAGTGACGGGTCGTAGGTTTGAATAGCGTCGGATACTGCGTCGTAGCTTCGGCGATTCTGCTGTTTCTATAGATACTGAACGATGCCGTAGATCGAGGGCATCACTGCCCACGCAATCCCAGCCGACGCCACCGGCGTACAAGCCCTTCGCGCTGCCATCGCCGAAGCCGATCGCATTACGGGCGGTCTTACTGCGGTCCACTTCAATGTCGGTGTCGTGCGCAACCAGAGCCTGGTTTCCATGAATGTCCTGCCAGAGCCGCCGCGTTGGCCAAAGCCTGCTCCCGGGCGCTCGACGCCGCCTGGCCGTCATCGTGCTTAGCCATCACCACGGCCCGGTGTTGGCCAAGTCCGACACGGTCACCCTGTGTTCGAAGGCCGGTTCGAGCATGTCCAGGAAGGCGCGGACCGCTGGATTGCTGCGTCGGCTCTCGGGCCATAGCGCGGTGATATTCCGCCGTTCGATCGCGAATTCGATGAGCACCGGCGACAGCTCTCCGCGCGCGATATAGGGCGCGGCGGCGAACGACGCGCCGATGCCGATCCCGCCGCCCGCGACGAGCGCGGCCATCACCCCCTCGCTCGCATCCACGACGATGTCGGACCGCGGCAGGATCTCGATTTCCTGGTCGCCGATCCTGAAGGGCCAGCGGAACATCTGTCCCGTGCTCTGGTAGCGCAGGTTGACCGTGTCGTGGCCTTCGAGGTCGTGCGGATGCAAGGGCGCGCCGCGCTCGGCGAGGTAGGCTGGTGATGCAAGGCAGCACAGCCGATACGGCGCCAGCTTGCGCGACAGCAGGCGGCTGTCCGGGAGGTCACCGATACGAACGGCGACGTCGATCCCTTCGTCGATCAGATCGGTCATCTGGTCCCCGAGCCGAAGATCGATCGTCACGTCAGGGAAGCGCCGCCGGAACCCGGGCAGGGCGGGTGCGATCACGTGCAGACCGATTGGCAGGGAGGTGGCCACCCGCAGCGCGCCGCGAGGTGCCGAGCGCGCCGTCAGCGCCATCTGCTCGATTTCCTCGGCCTGGCGGATCAGATTCAAGGCTCGCTCGTGGAGGTCGCGACCTTCGGGCGTGAACGCCAGCGAGCGCGTCGTCCTCGTGAACAGGGAGACCCCCAGGCGCTGCTCGAGTCGCTGGATGCTTTTGCTGACCGCCGAGGGGGATATCGACAGCGACCGCGCCGCCGCCGCATAGCTGCCCAGCGCGCCGACGCGCGCGAACGCGATCAAACCGGTGAGACGGTCGAGGCTTATTCGTTCCATGGCGGAACTATAAAACTGATTTCGGGCCTCGTTATCAACTCCGGTGCTAGCCGATATATTGCCTCGCAAGGAGAAAATCATGAGCGAGACGATGAAAGCGGTTCGACTGCACGCCTTTGGCGGACCTGATGTGCTGACTTACGAAGATGCGCCCAAGCCCGACGTCCGGCCGGGCGAGGTCTTGGTCCGTGTCCGGGCCGTAGGCCTCAATCCGCCGGACTGGTATCTACGCGACGGCTATCGCGCCCTGCCGCCCGAATGGCGGCCGAACGCCGACTTCCCGCTGATCCTGGGCACCGACATCGCCGGCGTGGTCGAAGCGACGGCTGCCGACGTCGAGGGTTTCAAGGTCGGCGACGAGGTCTACGGCATGGTGCGTTTCCCCGAGGGTGTGATGACCGGCGGCGGCGCCTATGCCGAGTATGTCAGCGCGCCGGCCTCGCACCTGGCCCACAAGCCTGCCAGGCTGGATCATATTCACGCGGCCGCCGCGCCGATGTCCCTGCTGACGGCGTGGCAGTTCCTGGTCGAGCTTGGCCACGACGCGCCCAATCCCTTCCAGGACTTCCCGCATGAGCCGGTCGAGCTTGAGGGCCGGACCGTGCTGATCAACGGCGCGGGCGGGGGCGTCGGCCATCTGGCGGCGCAGCTGGCCAAGGCGCGCGGCGCGCGGGTGATCGCCGTGGCCTCAGCCAAGAACGCGGCGATGCTTGGCGAGTTCGGAGTCGAGCAGTTCATCGATTACGGAAAAACCGCTGTCGAAACGGTCGTCCGGGATGTCGACTTGGTGCTCGATGCGGTGGGCGGTCCACGGATGGAGCGCTTCCTGAGCGTGATCAAGCCTGGCGGCGCCCTGTTCCTGGTCAACCCGCTGGGCTTCGAGGGCCGCGATGCGGCGGCAAAGCGCGGGATCAGGGTCTCGTCGACCCAGGTCCGCTCGAACGGCGCGCAGCTGGCGACGGCCGCCGCATTGCTCGACCAGGGGGCCGTTCGCGTGGTGATCGACAGCGTCTTTCCGCTGTCGGAAGCTTCGAGCGCGCATCAGCGTGTCGCCAAGGGCGGCATTCAGGGCAAGATCGTCCTGACCGTCTCCTGACTCCGACGCGCCTGCCCTCGCAGCGGGCTCCGTTTTCTTTGTTCGAGCTTCTGGAGTCGCTCGCCATGATCATCGTCACTGGTTACGTGCAGGTCCCGCCCTCGGACCTGCAGACCTTCACCCGCGACCTCGCCAACCTCGCCGAAGCCGCCCGCGAGCGAGACGGCGTCATGTCCTATGACGCCGCCGTGGTTGACCCGTCTCGCGGGCGGCTGCTCGTGATGGAGCGCTGGCGAGACCAGCAGGCCCTGAGCGCCCACCTGGCGGCCGCCGACACCATCGCCTTTGTGACGCGATGGGGACAGCGGCTCTCGGCGGATATCAGAAAGTACGACGCGACGCGCGAGCGAGCCTTGGCGGACGCCTGAACCTTCCAGGCGACCCGCACCGCGTTTGTATTCGCGAGAAAGCGGCGCTCCACTATCGAGCCGATGTCTTGGAAAGCCGAGACAGGGCCGCCGTCGAAATCATGCAGCTTGTAGTTGATCGCTTGAGACTGCTGATCACTTTCGTCCCTTCCGTTTTGGACGCGATCCAGCGTCTTACTGCCTCGTGATGCGGGGGACAGCTAGCCAGGCGACCCGTTGCTCAACATCTTCTCCGTCACCTCAAGCATGGCTCTCAACCGGTCCATGTGCCTGAGGTCCTGGTGATATCCGACCCAGATGTCCCTCGTGGGCGGGGCGCCCAGGGCCTCGATGCGCTGGAGCCCCGCTGTTCCATCGCCTAGCGGCCGCGGCAGAACTGCGATCCCACGCCCGCGGAGGCACATCTGGGCTTGCACGCTACGGCTCGTGCTGGTGAATACACGCGACGAATCGGGAAACCGCTCGATAAGCCAGGCCACGTCCGGAAAATGGCTCTGTGCGGAGTTCATCAGGATGAGACCTACAGACGCTGGATCGCCTCTCACCGCCGCGACCGTATCCGCCGTTCCGTACAAGCCATAGTGCATCGTCATCAGGCGTCGCTGGACGATGTCAGGTTCGCTGAATGGAACGATGCGAAAAGCAAGGTCCGCTTCACGACGGGTGAGATCCAGGAGACGGTAGCTCGCGATGACTTCCGGAACCACGGCAGGGTGAAGCCGCCCCATCTCCACGAAGACTGGAGCGAGAACGAAGGCTGCGAACCAGTCTGCCGACGATACCCGAAGGATGCCTTCGAGTCTTTCATGGTTGCCCGTCAGGCGACGCTCCATGGAGAGCGCTGAGTTCTCCATGGACTCAGCGAGCGACAGCACTCGGTCCCCTGCATCCGTGAGCACCAGGCCGTCCTTGGTCCGGCGGAAGAGTGGCTGCTCGGCCTCCTCTTCGAGCGCCTTTATCCGCCGACCGACCGTAGGGTGGCTCACGTTGAGGCGCCGGGCCGCCTCACCCAGAGAACCTGCGCGTGCGACGGCTAGAAAGATCCTGACATCGCTCCATTCCATCGCCATTCCAGCCGTTCAAATATGTACGCGGAATATGCAGAAATGGCAGTGCACAAACAACACTGTCAGTCGCACTATGCGCGTCCTTGCATTGGCGGCTCCCTTACACGGAAGCCAGGTCGGTCGACTCGGCTCTTCTTCTTCCTGATCCGCCATGCAAGGGGCCTTCGGCCGCCATCGGCTGCCACCGCCAATCCCCGTGATTCATCTGGAGTCAAAGAGCATGAGCAGGTTGAACGACAAAGTCGCCTTGGTGACGGGCGCTTCAAAGGGCATCGGTGCAGGAATCGCCCGCCGACTGGCGAATGACGGGGCGCAGGTAGTAGTGAACTACGCAACTGACGAGAGTGCGGCGGAGAAGGTGGTCGCCGAAATCGAAGCTGCAGGTGGGCGCGCGTTGGCGGTACAGGCCGATGTCCGCAAGCGATCCGGTGTCGAGGCGCTCGTCAAGGCGACCATCGACAGTTTCGGTCGACTGGATGTGTTGGTGAATAACTCGGGCATTTATCAGTTCGCCAAGATCGAGGCGAGCACGGAAGAGCTGTACCGCCAGCAATTCGACATCAACGTGCTCGGACCCCTACTCGTCACTGGTGTCGCAGCGCCTTTCCTGCGCGAGGGCGCAAGCATCATCAACATCAGCTCGTTTGTCACACGCGTTCTTCCGGTGGAAAGCGCGATCTACAGCGGAACGAAGGGCGCAATCGATGCGATCACGGGCGTCCTGTCGCGCGAGCTTGGCCCGCGAGGTATCCGCGTCAACGCAGTCAATCCCGGATTGATCGAGACGGACGGTACGCACGCCGCGGGTGTCATGGGTTCCGAGTTCCAGACGTGGAACGAGCAGCAGACGCCGCTTGGTCGCATTGGCCAGGTCAAGGATGTCGCGTCGATCGTGTCGTTCCTTGCGTCCGACGACGCGGGGTGGGTGACCGGCGAATGCATCATGGCATCCGGCGGCATGCGCTAAGGCGATCCTTCGCTACGGCCCGCAAGACCAGGTGCCACCCCATGAACACATCAATCGTAGGCTCAGAAGCGGAGCGTCCGGACTCACGTCGCTGGATCGCACTGGTGGTACTGCTCACCGGTACGCTGCTGCCGCCACTGGACTTCTTCATCGTCAATGTAGCGCTGCCGGCAATTCGCGAAGACCTGCGTGCCTCGCCGGACGTGTCCCAGCTCGTGGTGTCGGTGTACGCCACCGCCTATGCGGTCACCCTTGTTCTGGGTGGCCGCCTAGGCGACATATTGGGTCGAAAGCGCGCGTTCCTGGCGGGCATGGTTGGCTTTGGAGTGACTTCTGCCTTGTGTGGGCTGGCACCCTCAGCAGAGGTACTCGTAGCAGGGAGGCTGCTGCAGGGAATATCGGCCGCAGTGATGGCGCCGCAGTCGCTCGCATTCATTCATGCGCTCTTCCAGGCGAGCGAAAAGAATCGCGCGCTCAGTTGGTATGGTGCGACGTTCGGACTTGCATCGGTAGCAGGCCAGCTCCTGGGCGGCCTGCTGGTTGCTGCAAGCCCATGGGGCCTCGGCTGGAGGAGCGTCTTCCTGGTCAACCTGCCTGTCATCGCTGTCGCGATTCCTGCGGCACTCATCCTGCTTCCCGAGCGCAAAGCTTCGGACCCTGACCGCCTGGATATGCCGGGCGCGGCCTTGCTGGCCTTGGGCTTGCTTGCCCTCGTGGTGCCGCTCATCGAGGGACGGGAGCACGACTGGCCACTGTGGAGCCTGGGCGTTCTTGCTCTGGCGCCGCTGCTGTTGATTGCCTTCTGGCGCCACCAGAAGGCCCGAGAGCGGTCAGGAGCCTCACCACTGGTATCACCCACGGCACTTTCATCTCCGGCACTACAACGCACGCTCTTGGCGACGCTGTTTTTCTATGCTCTCGCGGCCTTCTTTCTGACCTTCTCGGTCTATCAGCAAGCAGGGCTGCACCACAGCCCCCTGGCTGCCGGCTTTGCGATCCTGCCTGTGGGTGTCGGTCTCCTTTGGGGCGCACTGAGTGGCCCTCGGGTCGCGCGGTGGTTCCATGCACGCACAGCCGCTTTTGGCATGAGTTTGGAAGCGGTAGGGCTGGCGATCACGGCCATTCTCGCAGCATGCGCAGAGCCATCGTGGCTGCCCATTCCCCTCGTCTTGATCGGCGTCGGACAAGGTATCGCGCACCCGGCACTCGTGCGGCTCAATGTGGACCAGGTCGAAGAGAAATGGGCTGGGCTCGCGGCCGGTGTGGTCAGCGCCGTGTTGCAGATCAGTGCCGCACTGTCGGTTGCCTTGGTCGGCGGCGTGTTCTTCTCGATGGTGCCCGACGGTGCGAGCGCAAAAGAAGTCGCCAACGGATTCTCGCTAGCGTCGATCATCATGGCATTTGCGTTGGCTATCGCGGCAATCCTTAGCTGGCGGCGGGATAGTCGACCGGCGCCATCGTGTTCTTCGACGCGCTGCGCGTGAAAATCCGGGACGAAGGGCTGGTCCGCCCACCGCTGTCCGCGCTGCTGGATTTGCATGCCCTGCAGGCGCTCGACGTGACCCGCCCACCATCAAGGTGGTCCCGGTTCAGGACGCGGATTTCGGCCTGCATGGCGCCTCCCTGATCTTAAAGTTCGCGCCCGATGGCGCGGTCCAACGACCAGTGGCCGCCACCCTTGAACGCCATGAAAAGTCCGAGGAACATCATCAGGAACGGGAACTCGATGCCGCGATCGATCCAAGGCCAAGTTGGACCCAGCGCCACGCAGATCGCGAGCATCTGCACCGCGACCATGGCTGCAATGGCGCGCGTACCGAAGCCGATGATAAGTAGAGCGCCGCCTACGCCTTCAAGCAAAGCAATGAACATCGCCAGCGCGGGTGCCGCTGGCAGGTGTAGGACGTTCTCGATCAAGTTGATCGAACCGGCCATCGGGTCGGCCATCGAGCCGTGCGAAGTTCGCAGCAGCTTGGGCATGCCATGGGTAATCAGCACGACGCCAAACACGACGCGCAATAGGGCATAGGCCAACGGCTCTACACGTGCGTACACGCCGTGCAGGAAAGGAAAGATCAGTAGCGAGCTGGCGTCGGCAGGACTGATGGCGGAGCGCGGGGTGGGGAGCTGCATGGTGTCCTCCAAGGAAGTCGACGACCAAGGCCGTCGCGCTGAGGGTCAGGGCGGTGCTAGTGCGGCTGAGACAGGTGTGGTGGATGCGACGCGTGCTTTCAGGTTGCCGATGAAGGCAAGCAACGCAGGCTGGACATCGGCGAACAGTGGATCTTTGCGATGAAGCAACATCACGCCGGTAAAGAGCTTCATACCGACCGCGAGTGCAATGGCGTCAGAATCCGGAAAGGCAGTGGCATTACGAACGCGCGCGACGATGCCGAACAGATCGTCGTGCTGGTCCACCTCGAAATTGAGCGCGACGTTCGGCGAAGCCGATGTTCCGCACCGGTCCCCTTGCGGATGCTCGACTTCCTCGATGCGGATGCGATAGCGATGCGTTTTCATGCGACGTCCTGGACCGCCGCTGGCTGCTTGGCGGGTCGGGCTCGGGTGGCGGCGCGTAGCGCGCGACGCTGAAGCACGGTGGCGATGCAGGCGGCCGTTGTGCCTACGGCGGCGGCCAGTCCGAGGTCGGCGAAAGCGCTCCATGACGGTGGCTGGTGCGAAGCGAAAAAGGCGACCAGCCCGAGGAAGAAGCCGAGCAGATTGTTGAACACCGGTAGATGCCGCAAGCACAGCACGACGACCGATACAGCGAACACGACGATCGTCAGCGTGGCCGCACCGAGATAGGGCCTGAGTGCATGCGTCGCTGCGCCGGCAGCCATTCCCAGCCAGATTCCGATGAACACGCAGGCCAGATTGATCAGCCCTTGGTGAAGATTGATGCCCCGCGTGAAGTAGGAGATCCAGCCGACGAACATCGCCCAGACCGGAACTTCCAGCACCAGCGCACTGACCGTTGCCGCGACCGTTGCAACGACAGATTCGCCTAGTGTGATCTTGAGCTCCGTGGCAACACTGGCGTCATGCGGCATGGGATACCTCCGCGGCTTGTATTGTGTTATCGCGCGGTGCCAACAGATCGCCAAGCTGGATGCGGCGCAGGAACTCGGCGCGAATTCGGTCGGCCACTCCGTTTACGACTTCGCAACCGTCACTGGACGGATCGACGTGGACGCGGAAAGGCCGTGCTCCAAACGGTGAATCGACGACGTCGACGACGGCCTGCGCAACGGTGGCTACGTCGGCATCCGGTGGCTCACAACCGGCGAGTCCGGCGAGGATTTCCCGAGTGAAGCCCCTGGTCGGACCGGTGTCGTATTCGGCGGCGCGATTCGAGTCGGCAGGCGCGCCTGAGTGGGTGAAATGATGGGTGCCCTTGGTGAAAGCACCGGGCACCACGATCGAGGTTTCAATTCCCCATCGCGCAAGTTCGCCGGCGTAGCTGACCGCGAGCGCATCCATTGCCGCCTTCGCCGCGAAATACGGAGCGAGATAGGGAGGGGTGCCGCCGCGATGGCTGCTGCTGCCGATCCATAACAACAGGCCGCGGCCTTGTCGGCGCAGCTGCGGCAGCGCCGCGCGGTTGACGCGCTGCGTACCGAGAACGTTGACGTCGTAGAGCTGCGCATACTGCTCTGGCGTGAATGCCTCGGCCGGACCGAACACCATGTGACCGGCGTTATGCATCACCACGTCAAGTCGACCGTTCTCGGCAACGATGCGCCCGACTGCCTCGTCGGCAGAGGTTTGCGACTGTACGTCCAGATCAATCGTGCGCAGGTCGACGCCGTGCTCGTGCGCGTAGTCGCATGCGGCCTGCACCTGCGCAGCGTTGCGACCCGCGGTCTCACGCATGCTTGCGTAGACGATGTGACCCGCGCGTGCGAGCGCTCGAGCCGACAGGGCGCCGAAGCCGCTGGAGGCGCCGGTGACGAGGATGACGTGCTTCAGGTTTGCATTCATGGGAAATCTCCGATGTGCGCGCTTGTGTTGCGCAAGAGAAAGACTCGCGTGATCAGGCGTAGCCGCCGTTGACGCGCAGTACCTGGGCATTGACCCAGCTGCCATCCGGTCCGGCCAGGAAAGCGACGGTGGCCGCGATCTCCTCGGGCGTGCCGAGGCGTTCGAGCGGCGCAAGCTTGCTGATGTGTGCGATTTGCTCCGCGGTCTTGCCGTTGAAGAACAACTCGGTGCCCACCGGCCCCGGGGCGATCGCGTTGACGGTGATGCCGCGGCCACGCAGTTCGTTGGCGAGCACAGGCACCAGTCCCTCGACGCCGGCCTTGGAGGCGATGTAGGGCCCGTAGTTGGGGAAGGACTTGGCGATCACGCTGGTGGACAGGGCGATGATCCGGCCGCCTTCGCGCAGGTGATGCGCTGCTTGCGCGAGCACCAGGAAGCTGCCGCGCAGGTTGATGGCGATGACGCGATCGAAGTCGGCGAGGCTGGATTCTGCGATGGGCGCCATCGGCATGATGCCGGCACTGTTGACGACTACATCGACACGACCAAAGGCTTCGTGCGTAGCGGCGAACAGGTGGGCGACATCTTCCGGGCGGCTGACATCTCCCTGCACGGCGATGGCATTGCCGCCGTTGGCGCGGATGTCCTGCGCGACCGCCTCTGCCGCTGAAGCCTTGCCGGCGTAGTTGATCACGACGGCAAAACCATCGGCCGCGAGGCGACGCACGATCGAGTGGCCGATGCCGCGCGAGCCGCCGGTAACGATGGCGACCCGCGCGGCAGGGCCGGAGGGGACTGGCTGATGGGTCTGAGGGGTGGTGCTGGTCATTTCTAGCTCCCGTGGGGCGTCAGGGGAAGGACGCGGGTACGGGAGGCATTCTTCTCGTTGTTGTCGGCTGAATAAATCGGCTTGAATTGGCAATTGAATTCAAAAAATGACAACAATCAGGGCATGGATCGCTTTGACTCCTTCCAACTGTTCGCTCGGATCATCGAACTGGGTAGCTTTACCCGGGCCGCCGGCGCGCTCGGCATCCCACGCGCCACAGCCACCCATGCGATGAAGGAACTGGAGGCGAGACTGGGCACGCGGCTGCTCGAACGCACCACTCGCCAGGTGCGGCCGACCCTCGATGGTCAGGCGTTCTACGAGCGTTGCGTGCAACTGCTCGCAGATCTGGACGACGCCGAGTCCTCACTGCGCACGACCGCCGCGAACCCGCGCGGCACCTTGCGTCTGGATCTGCATGGCACCCACGCAACGCGGATCGTGTTGCCGCGCATCGATGAGTTCCGCAGCCGCTATCCGCAGATCGATCTCGTCATCAGCAGCGGCGATCGCCTGGTTGATCTGGTCCGCGAGGGAATCGACTGCGTCGTGCGCGCCGGCACGCTCAAGGATTCGTCATTGGTGGCGCGGCGTCTGGCTGTCATGCCTGAAGTGATATGCGCCAGCCCGGAGTATCTGCGGTACTTCGGCACGCCTCAGCATCCCGATGAGTTGTCCTCGCATCAGGCAGTCGGTTTCTTTGCCAGTAGTCATGACCGCAGCTACCCATTCGAACTCGTCGTCGATGGCCAGGTCCGCGAATTCGAGTTGGGCGGTTGGATAGCGGTCAATGACGCGGAAAGCTACGTGACGTGCGGGCTGCGCGGCTGTGGTCTGATTCAGTTGCCGCGTTTCCACGTCGAGGACGAGCTGCGCGATGGTCGGCTCGTGGAAGTCTTGGGAGATTGGTCGAGCGTAGGGCTACCTGTGTCGGCGATGTATCCTTTGCATCGCCAGTTGTCGCCACGCGTGAGAGTCTTCATTGACTGGGTCGCGAAGTTGTATGAGGGCCGCTTTGGAGCTCCGCCACTCCAGTAGGCTGCCCAAATGTCCGCCTTCCGTCATGCCGAGGCGAGCATCGCGCTTGTACGTCATGGCGCAATCAGCGGCGAGGCTGCGGGAAACGCGCACCCGTGATCTCTTCGCTCAGCTCCCACAGACGCGCGGCTGCGGCTGCATCGCGGGCGATGGCGGGAACGGTGGCCAGCCCCAGCGGTCCTGCGATCTCATTGGGTCCTGTGGGTCCGTAGTAGACGCCGCCTTGCGCCGTGGGGGCGGTTGCCGCGTACAGCGTGGGAACGGCGCCCTGGGCTGCGGTCTGGTAGTTCTCGCGATTGCTGGCCCACTGGCGTCCTTGCGGGCTGTCCAAGCCCGGACCGCGTGCCACCAATTCGGTCACCGCCACGCCCGGATGCGCGGCCATGCTCTGGATGCCCCAGCCGCCGGCCTCGCTGCGACGCTGCAGCTCGAAGGCGAACATCAGGCAGGCCAGCTTCGACTGCGCATACGTCGCCATGGGCTCATAGGCGCCGGTCGACTGGAGGTCGTCGAGATTCATCGTGCCGCGATGCACCGCGATGCTGGACAGGGTCACCACACGCGGCGCCTCGCTCTTGCGCAGGAGCGGCAGCAACTCGGCGGTCAGGACGAAGTGGCCGGCGTAGTTGGTGGCGAACTGCATTTCCAGGCCATCCACCGACGTTGCGCGCTCCGGTGTCGCCATGATGGCGGCGTTGTTGATCAAGCCATCCAGACGAGGCAGAGAAGCACGCAGGCGCTTGCCGAGGTCGCGGACCGAGGACAGGCTCGACAGGTCGACGCCTTCGAACTCCACCTGCGCCGCCGGAACCTCCTGCCGGATCTTCTCGATCGCTTCCTGTCCGCGCTGTGCATTGCGCGCGACGATGACCACGCGGGCACCGGTGGCCGTCAGTGCCTTGGCATCTTCGAATCCCATGCCACTGGTTCCGCCTGTGACGAGAAAGATGCGTCCTTTTTGCGAAGGCATGTCGGCCGCGCTCCAGGCCGGCGGCGGCTTTGTCTGCGCAAGCGCGTCGACCGCGGCCACGCTGCCCAGCAGCATGCAGAAAGCGGCGAGGGGGCCGCGCCAGCGGGAAGGTACGGACACGAAGGGTGTGGTTCGTTCGTTGATCATGGGCAAGTCCTCGCGGGGAGCTGGAGTGGGTCGGGCGTAAACATCAGAAGCGCCGGCTCAGGTCCGGCATCACGCGGCCGAAGCCGCCGTGACCCGTTCGACCGGAGATGACAGTGGAGCGAAACGAGGGAGTATCGAGAACAAGGCGGTTGACCATGATTGGCACCTCGTAACAATGCGAAGGTAGATGACCTGCGAGTGGATAGCAGGTGGCGCAATGTGGGGCGCTGACTTTAAGAAGCGATTAACCCCTGCAGTGACTACCGAAGTTCGTACGCTCCATCCACGCACCGATCTGCATCGGTGGTTTTAAGCTTCGCGCCACGACGATCCAGCGTGGCTTTGCCCTTCCGTCGTCCGTCAGTGTCCCAGCTGCACGAGGGCATCTCGACGCAGCTGGGCGTCGTCCGCCTCCGGCGCGCAGCGCTCCGGCTCCAATAAAACCGGCACGGCAGCGAGTCTCGCGACGGGCGCTCGGCATGCAGGGCAAGAGGCGCGGCTATTGACGGCGAAAGATCATCCCGCCGTGATGGAGAGTGTTCTCGTCGACGAAGACGCCGTCTGCCGTGAACCCGGTGTCGTCCCAGTAATCGATCTGGTTTCCTTTCACCTCGTAGCGACCTCGATAGGCACTTTCCCGCGTGCCGCGCGCCTCGTCATAGCGGCCACTGGCAAGAAGTTCATGACGGATGCGCCCGTCATCGGTCACCCACATCCCGACGTAGGGGTGCTTGCTCATTTGCGTATCTCCTTGCCGATCGAGCGGAACCCGCCTGATGACATCGTCGTAGGGCACCAGATCGAGGAAGGCGGTGACTTCGCTTGCGCGCAGATTCGCCATTCGGAATATCCACACATAGCTGTTGCTGTAGGGCGCTCCGTCGGCGGCGGTGGCGGCACCGTCCCAATGCACGATGACGTGGTCGCCGTCCGCCCAGATGCCTTTCACCGTCGGCTGGACGGGTGAGGAAAGACGTGCAGCGAAAGGCACTACTGCCTGTTCCAGGAACGCGTCGCGGCCCTCGTAGCTTCCGGCCACCGGGCTCGTTCCCTTGATCGTCCAGGTCGCATCGGGCGCCAGTACGTCCTGGAAGAACGTCGCGCCGCCGGCTGCCCACTTCTCGAAGGCTTGTGCAATGAACTGGCGGTTTCGTTCGGCTGTCGATTCGACAGGCCGAGCCAGCGCGCAACCGCTGATCAGCATGGTCAGAACCAGCAACGCAGCGGTGATGAACCTTGGCATCGTCATGTTGCTCGCTCCCGAGTATGTTGGAGCGTGCAGGAATACGGCTCTGCGCGCGTGATGGACCTTGCGTGGACCCGTGACGAGTTGCGTTCCCGCCCCGATCTTTCCGTCGGCGCCGTGACACCGCAGGATCAGCGTAAGCGGGTGCGCCGGACTGTTCGCTCCTTTGGCCGATGAGATCTCATTCACGGGCAGGGACGATCGCATCGATCTCCTCCCGCGGCACGCGGCGGGTGGAGGTGTGCTCGCGCACGATCCTCCAACCAGTGGACGTGCACTGCCAGACCAGCGAGGAGCGCGCCCTGATTCCGACGATCTCCTCTTCCGCAGTCTCGAGGCGCGCCGCAAATTCGAGAGTGGAGGCGGACAGCACGCTGCCGTCGATGACGTGCGGACCATCCATGATGCTGTGTCTGGCGGCCCTCAACGCGGTGAAGGGCTCGGTCCAGATCGAGGCCCATTCGCCTGCGCTGCGCGCTACCCGATGCTGCGGATCGAAATCGTCGTAGAGCCGGACGTCGCTGGAGTTCCAGTGATAGAGCTGGCCCAGCCGCTGGCGAAAGTCGAACGGGGGATCGCCGCGACGCTTTTCCCACCCCACCATGATCCATTCGCGATGGAGCTCGCCGGGGCTCCTGGAACCGGTGGCGGCGCACGTCCCGGGTGGAGGTTCGGTCGTCGTCTGTGCGGTAGCTGGCACAAGACCGCCCACTGTGGTCGCCAGAATCAGGGCGGCAGGCAAGGTTCGCATCATGGGTCTCCTTTCGTATGAGTCGACGTTCAATCACGTCCTGCGGGCGGCGGAAGCGCCCGGGTTGGCGGGCTCACTCCGGTTTGATGGTCAATGCCGGCAGACAGTGGGCCCGGCGTCGCGCCCGGTTCGCAGGCAATGTCGCCCACGACATAGGCATCGGGGATGCAGTGCGCTCCGGCGTCGTCCATGCCTGGCCTCAATCGGAGACGAAGGTCGCGTTGCCCAGTGAAGGAAGAGACACGCATGCCTGATCGTCCGAGAAGACGATATGGGGTCTAGCGCCACGGATGGGCATCATGAACTCCTGCCAGAGTCGATACATTGAATCCACAGGGCAGAAGTTTGCCGTTGATGGGCCATAAGCCTGTAGCGGGATCGTCCGGCGTCCTTGTACGATCGTCCAAGTGCGGGCGTTCGACTCACTGGCGCACCTGCCCGTTGATGGAGTGACGCATGGACTCACTGACAAAGCTCGCCGATATCCTGGGTCGTCACGCTCAGGACGACGGCATGCACGGCACGCCGATTCGGGGCGTCCGCCTGGTTCGCTCGGGCACCCCCACCATGCCGATGCCCGTGGTGTACGAGCCGACGCTCTGCCTGGTCGCGCAGGGCCGCAAGCGAGTGATGCTGGGAACGACCGCCTATGTGTACAACCCGGCCAGGTACCTGCTCGCCTCGGTCGATCTGCCGGTTACCGGGTCGGTCATCGAGGCCAGTGAGGCTGTTCCCTATCTGTGTCTGGTGCTCGACCTGGACATGACCGAGCTGAGCGACCTTGCCCTGCGTCATCCCGCCCTGGACGTGAATGACGATGCACCCTCCGCCGGCCTTGCCCTCAACGACACGACGCCCGAACTACTGGACGCGGCGGTACGGCTTGCGGCATTGCTCGACAGGCCGAGCGACATCGAAGCGCTGGCCCCGCTGGTGGTTCGCGAGATCCTCTATCGTCTTCTGACCGACCCCGGCAACGGCATCGTCCGGCAGATGGCGACCGCGGACAGCCGCTTGAACCAAATCGCAAGGGCCATCGCGTGGCTAAGGGAGCACTACAGCGAAACATGCCGGATCGATGAAATCGCGGAAATCGCCGGCATGAGCCGTTCCACGTTCCATGTGCACTTCAAGGCGGTCACCTCGATGAGCCCGCTGGAATTCCGTAGCCAGTTGCGGCTGCAGCAAGCGCGCAGGCTCATGGTTGCCGAGGCGATGGATGCAGCAGGCGCTGGATATCGCGTCGGCTACGAGAGCCCCTCGCAATTTAGCCGCGACTATGTCCGTATGTTTGGCATGCCTCCAGCCAAGGATGCCGGGAGGTTGCGCAGGATGGCCGAGGCGCCGACAGGATCACCCAAGGTTGGCAGTCCCGACGGGGGACGCCTTTACGTAGATCCTACCCGGCGCCCAATGCGCGCTAACGGCCCCGCACGAACTCCGCACTCACCCGTCCTCCGTCCGGTCGAGTGAACGTCTCGTACATCCGATCACGCGCTACCGTCAGCTGCAGATCCCGCCTGGTTCGCACAGCGGCCACCCCGTTGGGGAACGTGGCACCCTCGACGCGGTTGCCGGCGAAACGACCGTGCGCGTCCACCGTGCACGTGCCGAAGAACCCGATGCTGGACGCCATGGGCGCTTGTTCTCATCGTCGGTGCCGGCCCCGAGCGTTCGACGCGAAGCGTGGGTCGCCGCTACGGCGCAGAGAGGATCCGAAGCTGGGTACGTAGCGTTGCGAACGAAATTCAGCCAGTCGAACGGCTGCCCCATTCGCCTTCCCGAGCGTCGGCATGGCCGCGCGTGACATAATGCCCCCGCTCTCCCACCGCGGCTCTCCGTCGAAAGCGCCGGTAGCCGCCCTGGACCCATACGCCGAGGGCCCGAAGAAATTTCTGACAGACCCAGCAGTCGAACGGAAGCACTTGCCCGGCCAGATCCGGTCATGCAGCCCTTCCACGACGCGGGCTGGAACCCATTGCAGCATTCCAGGAGATCAGACGCATGAGCACGCAGCAGCCGACCATCATCTACACCCTGACCGATGAGGCGCCGCTGCTCGCGACCGCGGCCTTCCTGCCGATCATCCGCACGTTCGCGACTCCGGCCGGCGTCAAGATCGACACCAGCGACATCTCCGTCGCCGCGCGCATCCTGGCCCAGTTCCCGGAATACCTGACCGAAGAACAGCGCGTCCCCGACAACCTCGCCGAACTCGGCAAGCTCACGCTGACGCCCGAGGCCAACATCATCAAGCTGCCGAACATCAGCGCTTCGGTGAACCAGCTGATCAACGCGGTGAAGGAGCTGCAGTCCAAGGGCTACAAGATTCCGAACTTCCCCGAAAACCCGAAGACCGACGAAGAAAAGGAAATCCGCGCGCGCTATTCGAAGGTGCTCGGCAGCGCCGTGAACCCGGTGCTGCGCGAAGGCAACTCCGACCGCCGCGCGCCGAAGGCCGTGAAGGATTACGCACGCAAGCATCCGCACTCGATGGCCGAATGGAGCCAGGCCTCGCGCAGCCACGTGTCGCACATGCACGGCGGCGACTTCTATCACGGCGAAAAATCGATGACGCTCGACAAGGCGCGCGACGTGAAGATGGAACTCATCGGCAAGAGCGGCAAGACCTATGTGCTCAAGCCCAAGGTTTCCCTGCAGGACAAGGAAATCATCGACAGCATGTTCATGAGCAAGAAGGCCTTGCTCGCGTTCTATGAAAAAGAGATCGACGACGCACGCAAGACCGGCGTCATGTTCTCGCTGCACGTGAAGGCGACGATGATGAAAGTCAGCCACCCGATCGTGTTCGGCCACTGCGTGAAGATCTTCTACAAGGATGCCTTCGCCAAGCACGGCAAGCTGTTCGACGAGCTCGGCGTCAACGTCAACAACGGCATGGCGCAGCTCTACGAGAAGATCAAGACGCTGCCGCAGAGCCAGTACGAAGAAGTGATGCGCGATCTGCATGCCTGCCACGAGAACCGTCCGGAACTCGCGATGGTGGATTCGGCCAAGGGCATCACCAACTTCCACTCGCCGAACGACGTCATCGTCGACGCTTCGATGCCCGCGATGATCCGCAACGGCGGCAAGATGTGGGGCGCCGATGGTCGCCTGAAGGACGTCAAGGCGGTGATGCCGGAATCGACCTTCGCGCGCATTTACCAGGAGATGATCAACTTCTGCAAAACCCACGGCGCTTTCGATCCCAAGACCATGGGCACGGTGCCGAACGTGGGCCTGATGGCGCAGCAGGCCGAGGAGTACGGCAGCCACGACAAGACCTTCGAAGTGCCCGAAGACGGCGTCGCCAACATCGTCGACCTCGCTACCGGCGAAGTGCTGCTCTCACAGAACGTGGAAGAGGGCGATATCTGGCGCATGTGCCAGGTCAAGGACGCGGCGATCCGCGACTGGGTCAAGCTCGCGGTCACGCGTGCGCGCCAATCGGGCATGCCGGCGGTGTTCTGGCTCGACCCGTATCGCCCGCACGAGCACGAGCTGATCCAGAAGGTGGTCAAGTACGTGCAGGAGTACGACCTCAAGGGCCTGAAGATCGAGATCATGTCGCAGGTGCGCGCGATGCGTTACACGCTCGAGCGCGTGATCCGCGGTCTCGACACGATCAGCGTGACCGGCAACATCCTGCGCGATTACCTGACCGACCTGTTCCCGATCATGGAGCTCGGCACGTCCGCGAAGATGCTGTCGATTGTTCCGCTCATGAACGGCGGCGGACTCTACGAAACCGGCGCGGGCGGTTCGGCGCCCAAGCACGTGCAGCAGCTCGTCGAAGAAAACCACCTGCGCTGGGATTCGCTCGGTGAATTCCTCGCGCTCGCGGTGTCGCTCGAAGAACTCGGCATCAAGTTCAACAACGAGAAGGCCAAGATCCTCGCCAAAACGCTCGACGCCGCCACCGGCAAGCTGCTCGACAACAACAAGAGCCCGTCGCCGAAAACCGGCCAGCTCGACAACCGCGGCAGCCAGTTCTACCTCGCCATGTACTGGGCGCAGGAACTCGCAAAGCAAACCGAAGACAAGGAGCTCGCTTCCAAGTTCGCCACGCTCGCCGAGACGCTGACCGCCAACGAGAAGAAGATCGTCGACGAACTCACCGAAGTGCAGGGCAAGCCGGTCGACATCGGCGGCTACTACCTCGCCGACGAAAAGAAGCGCGATGCGGTGATGCGTCCGAGCAAGACGCTCAACGAGGCGCTCGCTGCGGTGGCTTGATCGCTGCGTTGTACGCGATGAATGAAAGATCGGCGCTTCGGCGCCGATCTTTTTTTGTGCGCTACGACGGCTGGCGCAAGCGCTCGACGATCGCCTCGCTCAGCGCGAGCACCGAGCGCGGAGCCGAGCCTTCGGCCTTGTTGCCGATCGTGATGATCGCGGGATGGCCGGCGCTCGCGGTGGCGGACGCGACGCGCGAGAGCGCTTGCCGCGTCTCGATGTCCGCATCGACGATGCGATCGAAGTTTCCATAAAGCTGCTTGGCTTTCTCGTAACCGTAGGCGCCGTGCTTGCGATGCAGGTTCCAGCGGCAAACCAGCGGCCCGGGCCAGAGCGCGCGCAGGATCGGCAGTTGCATCTCGATCGGCGGCATCTTGCCGTGCAGGCCTAGGCAATACGTCGCGCGACTCGCGCGCAGCATGTCGACGAGCCCGCGCGACCATTCGGGTGCGACGAAAATCGGGTCGCGGAATTCCACCGCGATCACTGCCTCGGGCAAGCGTTCGCGCACGTCGGGCAGTGCTTGCAGCATGCGGCCGATGCGTTCGATGAGCTCGCCCGGGCGTTCGAGCAGAAACGGCGGCAACGGACTGATCTGGAACACCAGCGCGCCGAGCCGATCGCCGAGACCGCTGACTGCGGGCTCCACGAACTGCGTGACCGCGAGATCCGGATCGAGGAACACGCTGTTCTCGGCGAGCCCGCGGCCTTCTTCGCGGATCAAGGCATCGGCGATCAGGCTCGGCGCCTTGACGGTGAAGCGGAAGTGCTCGGGAACCTGCGCCGCGTAGGCCGCGTACTGCGCGCGATCCAGTGGTTTGTAGAAGGCCCGATCGAGGCTCACGCTGCGCAGCAGCGGATGCTGCGCATAGGCGGCGAGGCCATGGCGCGAGAGTTTGGCTTCCTCGTAGTCGCCATCCCAGACGAAGCCGGCCCAGCCCGGATAATTCCACGACGAGGTGCCGATCTTGAGTGACGGCGGCAACGCGGCGGCGAGCGCCTCGTGTTCCGCTGGCGCGGCCACCGGCGCGACCGTGCGCTTGGCAGGCTTGCGCGGCGCGGCTTGCGCTGCGGCCTTGGCCGCGCGTGCAGGCTCCGGCGGATCGTCGTCGAAAAGGCTGTTCTGCATGCACTCGATTCTAAATCCGAGTGCGTCGCGGCTTCGGGCGTCGCCTGCAAGGTGGCTCAGCGGCGCAGCGTGATTCCGCCCGACAGCGCCCAGACCAGCAGACCGCCGAGCGCCAGTCCCGCGCCGACCCAGCCCGTCGAGGTCCAGCCGTAGCCGGCCGTGATCGCGAGGCCGCCGAGCCAGGGGCCGAGCGCGTTGGCGGTATTGAACGCCGAGTGATTCAGCGCCGCGGCGAGCCGCTGGCCGTCGCCGGCCACGTCCATGAGCCGCGTCTGCAGCACCGTCGCGAGCGCCGCGCTCGTGCCGATCAGGAACATCATCAGCGTGATGCTCCAGAGCGCGTGCGCTGCGAACGGAAACGCGGCCAGACACAAGGCGGCGTAGAGCAGCAGAAAGCCAGCGGTCGGCATCAGCGCGCGGTCCGCGAAACGCGGCACCACGAGATTGCCGATCGTCATGCCGATACCGAATGAGGCGAGCACGAAGGGCAGGGCGTGCGAAGAGGCGCCGGTGACTTCGGTCAGCGTCGAGGCGAGATACGTGTAGACCGAGAACAGGCCGCCGAAGCCGATCGCGCCCGTGAGCAAGGTCAGCCAGACCGCGCGGTTGCGCAGCGCCCCGAGTTCGCGCAAGGGGCTCGCATTGCTGTCGGCCTTGTCGCGCGGCGCGTACAGCGCGACGAGCCCCGCCGTGAGCAGGGCGAGCCCGGTCACGACGACGAAACCCCAGCGCCAGCCGACGGCCTGGCCGAGCCCGTTCGCGAGCGGCACGCCGACGATGGTCGCCACCGTGAGCCCGAGAATCACGCGCCCCACCGCGGCGGAGCGTTTGTTGACGGGCACCAGCGATGCAGCCAGCAGCATCGCGATGCCGAAGTAGGCGCCATGCGGCAATCCGCTGCAGAAGCGGAACAGCATCATCGCGTGATAGTTCGGCGCGATCGCGGACAGCCCATTGGCGAGCGCGAACAGCGTCATCAACAGGATCAGCACGCTGCGCTGGGCCATGCGCGCGGACAGCACCGCGAACAGCGGAGCGCCGACGACCACGCCGAGCGCATACGCGCTGATCACATGGCCGGCCACGGGCTCGCTGATCTGCAGATCGCGCGCCATGTCCGGAACCAGGCTCATAGTGGCGAATTCGGTGGTGCCGATGGCGAAGCCGCCGACTGCGAGTGCCAGTTGCACGAGCGCCGGATGGGCGCTGCGCAGCGCCGGCGTCGCCGACGCGAGAGGGATACCGCCTTCCATTACGTCCAGAACTCCGAAGCGCCCGGCCGTCCGCGACGGCGGGCGAGGATCACCGCGAATGATCGCGCTGCTGCGCGACGTGCGTCGCACTATAAGCAAGTCACCCGGCGTCGCGGTGAACGAGCGCGATCACATTTGCCGCCGCTCATGATCGATACGGTGAATCTCGATGACGGTTCTGAGCGCGCGAAGACGCTACAGCAGCGCGAGCACCGCTTCGGGCGGGCGTCCGACCGCCGCCTTGCCGTTGCGCACCACGATCGGCCGCTCCAGCAGCTTGGGATGCTCGGCGAGCACCGCGATCCACTGCGCATCGCTGTAGCCGTTGTCCGTCGACAGGCCGAGTTCGGAGAACAGGGCCTCCTTGGTACGCACGATCTCGAGCGGCTTCTTGCCGAGCAGCTTGCAGATTTCGCGCAGCTCCGCGGCCTTGAGCGGATGCTGCAGATACTCGATCACCGGCAGATCGACGCCGCGATCCTGCAGCAGCTTGAGCGTCTCGCGGCTCTTGCTGCAGCGAGGGTTGTGAAGAATGCAATCGCGCATGATCGGCTCCGGTCGGTGGGGCCGAAGTATAGGCGGCCCACCGCGGCTAGAATTCGCGCGTGATCGATCCGCCGCCCCTGATTCCGAGCCTGCCGAGCGCCTCCGACGAAGCCTGGATGCGCCATGCCCTGCAGCTCGCAGCGCGCGCGGCCGCAGCGGGCGAAGTGCCGGTCGGCGCGGTGATCGTCAAGGACGGCGAGATCGTCGCGGAAGGCTGGAACCAGCCGATCGGCTCCCACGATCCGAGCGCACACGCCGAGATGATCGCCCTTCGCGCCGCCGGCCAGAAGCTCGGCAACTATCGGCTGCCCGGCACCACGCTCTACGCCACGCTCGAGCCCTGCGCGATGTGCGCCGGCGCGATCATCCACGCCCGCGTCGACCGGCTCGTCTACGCCGCCCAGGACCCCAAGGCCGGGGCCGTGCATTCGGTCTACGACCTCATCTCCAACCCCCGCCTCAACCACCGGCTGGAATGGATCGGCGGCGTGCTCGAAGCCGAAGCCGCCGAACTGCTGCGCGGATTCTTCCGAGCCCGCCGCCAGCGTTGACGCTCCTGACCCACGGCACTATGATTCGCGCCCCCGGATGGTTAGCTCAGCGGTAGAGCATCGCCTTCACACGGCGGGGGCCACAGGTTCGATCCCTGTACCATCCACCAAAATAAAGTTTTCAACGGACGTTGCAGTGCCTAAACCCCGGAAGTTGCGGGGTTTTTTGTTGCCTGTTAGTGCGGCCCAAGCCGTTGCAGTGCGTTGACAGCCGGGGGCAGCTTTTGGGGCAGCTAGCCGCTCTCACAGGGAGTTGCCCCCCATGTCTTTAACCGAAATCGCCGCAATGCGAAGCCCTCAGATAAAGCGGCGCGGTTGTTCGACGGCGGCGGCATGTATCTGGAAGTTGCGCCGGTCGGGGCCAGCGTGACGATCCGTGCTTGCCCCCGCCAAGTGCCAGCAACCTGCTGAAGCGGGATTTCGATGAACTGGAGCCCGAAACAAGTGGGTGACGGACATCACCGAATCGGCACCAGCGAGGGCAAGCTCTTCCTGTATGTCGTCCTCGATCTTCTCAGCAAGCTAGCGATCGGCTGGTCGGTGATCCTGCATTCGGATTGTGGCAGCCAGTTTCGCAGCAGCGACTAGCAGCGGTTGCTGACGAAGAACACGTGCTGTGTTCGATGAGTGCGGCCGGACACTGCGGCGACAACGCTGCCTGCGAAGGCTGCTTCGGGATGCTCAAGCGCGGGCGCGTGCCCAGATGAAGATAGATCACTCTAAGTGCCCGGTCGGACTGCACGCAGATACGACTGACTCAGCTCAGCATGGGCAGCAAAAACGCGAAAAACGCGCCGAGGCCGAAGATCGTCAGCGAGACGAGATAAGTCACCAGACTCACCCGACGTGCCCTCGTGCAGGCGGCGGCAAGCCGTGGGTCCGCTGGGCACGGCACGAAACGAGCGCGGTATTGCAGCCCTCCTGCGAGCATCAGCATGCTGCCCGCAGTTCCGAACACGAGGGCTTTGTGGGTTGATAGCCACACCAGCTGCGGAATGGCACACACCAGGCCTGCCAGTGTGGCACCAGCACCGATCGCCACCAGCAGTGCCGGCAGCGCGCAACAGATCAGCGTTGAACTACTCGTCGCGATCGAAAGGAAGGCTGCCCAGAAGCTGCCGCGCAACTCGGGCTGCAATTGATCGATCATGGCTTGCTCTCCAGGCGGGCGCGTAAATCCGCCAGTGTCTCGGACTTGCGATCAATTGTTTTGAGCAAATAGCCCGCATCCGTCAGCGCGTCGCGGAGGACCTGGTCGCTCAGATCCTTGCCGGGCTTCAGAGCAACGGCAACCAGCCCGTTTTCGAGACTGACGAGCACGTCTGCGGTTGCATCCATTTTTCCGAGCTTCTTGGAGATGCCTTGAGCGCAAAACGCGCAGACCAGCCCATCGACCTTCATTTCGATGGTGCGGGGTTCGTCGATTGCCAAGGCGTTAAAGCTCAGAACGACCGACAGCAGCGCAGTAAGCAGAAAACGAATCATGGGAAGCTCCTAGAAATTGATCATGAACATGGATTGGAGATGGCCGTCGATGGTCACGCCGGCTTCGATCCAGAAGGCCGATGCGCGACCGTTCTTGAACAGACGGACCAATGCAGCTGGTTCGACGCCGTCATAGAGGCCGCCGGTGTAATCGCGCGCAACTAGATCGGTTCTGGGAATCTGAGGCTTAGTGCCTGCGAGACTTGGCTGCCGCGGTATCGCTTCGAGATCAGCACAAGGACCGTCTGTTGGCCGGCGTCACACCGGTTGAGCATCGGGCCGAACAGGTTCGACGCTAGTCCCGGTCTTGCGGAGGCTCGAGGCGCAAGGCGCGCCCGACACGGCCCATCGGCTAAAGCGGTCCCGCACCCAGCGTTACGCCAAGCCCTCGTAACGGGCGGGCCGAGCGCGATCCAGCGGGATGTAAAAAGACCCGCCAAGTAATAGGGCTGGGACTTGGCGGGCTTCCCCTCCGCGGAGAGTTTCCGGAATCAAAATCAGTGACTCCGGACCATTCTTAATACGGTGAAGCGCCTGAAAGAGATTCAAAAAAAGCCCGCCAGAGAACGGGTGGACCCTGGCGGGCAGTGTTTACCTCCTGAGAGAGGGTCCGTCAGGGTCTGGACCGGACAATGGAAGGTACGCAGATTTCGAGCCGACAGATGCACCAAATGGATGGGCTCATGGAAATGAATTTCGTCGTCATGCGCTCGGCCCGAAAGGCGTCGAGGCAAAAAAGAAGCCCCGGATGGAAGGGGCTAAATGGAGGGGATGTCCGCCCAGCATCCCGGAGCGGGATCTGAAGCAACCATCACCTCCAGTCTCGGTTATCTGCGCACGGAGATAACCTGTAAAAAATTACAGTGATCGGATACTGCCGGCCAGAGGTGAGAAGTGAGCTGGCGGCAGGGTATCGATGGCGTCGCATAGGGGTGCGAACTCCGGCCGAGCGCTTACGGGCGCGGCCTCCGGGTGATCAGTGCCCTACACCAACGCAATTCTTCTCCATGTCAGCGCGCTGCTTCCCTCACGGCCCGCCGAGCAGCGCCTTGCCATCGCTCGTGTAATCGATGAAGCCGTAGCTCGACAGGGTCTGCTGCGGCTGCTCGAGTTCACTCTGGAACCCGGTTCCGGCCGCGGCTCCGCGATGGGTCTTGGCCACGACGAAGGCGAGATCCCGCTTGATCGAGTGCGCGCGAAACATCACCTTGGAGTCCTCGTCGAAAATTCTCGCGCCCTTGGCTGCGATGTCCATGAACTGCGCCTGATCGTAGCGATCGACGACGATGGCCTGAGTGGCGCCGAAGGCGTCGCGCAGCGACGGGTCGGGGCAGTGGGGCACCGCGCCATTTTTTTCGGCTTGCGCACAGTCGATGACGGGTGCGTTTAGCAGTAGCTCGTAGCCTTCATGCGACTGCCGATTGAACGTGAACATTCTGGTCGTCGTCCTGGAGTCGGTCGGCGTGGCGAGAATCACCGGAAAACTGAGCTGGTCTCGCAGCGCCCGTATCATTTCCTGGCTCGTGTAGCACTCGGGTGCATCGCCGCTGCTTTGGCCGAGGCCCTTGGCGGCGTCATAGCGCCCCGGAGAGCACGCGCCGTCGAACGGATCCTGCGATTGGACAAGACAAGGCCACAGGCCAAGCAGCGAAACGGCAAGCACGAAAACTCGCATGGGTCCTCTTTCTCGAAAAATCCGCCGATGCCGCGCCCACTCGAATCAGGCGACGCCGGCCCCGGCGGCGGGCGCCCATACTCGTAGGAATCCGGCAGCGCGGCAATGGCCCGTTCGCCCACAAAAAACCCGCCGCCCTTGGGGCGGCGGGTCCGGTGAAGAGCACTTAGGGCGACGAGTTCAATAGCGCGGACGGTATCGATCGTCACCATAGGCCTCTTCGAGGCGCTCGCCCTTTTCGTCGTAGGCCTTGTTGAGCGCCTTGCCTTCGCGCTCGTAGGCTTCCTCGATGCGGTCGCCTTTCTTTTCGAGTTCGGCCGCACGACGATCGTCGCCGCGTGCGCTTGCGCGGTCGGCCGCGCGTTCGTACTGGTCGTTGATGCGCTCGCCACGCTCGCGGTACTCGTCCTCGATGCGGTCACCGCTCACGTGGACTTGGTCGCGCTCGCGCGAGGACCAGCGATCGTCGTCGTGGCGATGGCGATCGCCGGCAAAGCTCGGTGACGCGGCCAACGAAAGCAGCGCAGCCGTGGCGGCTGCCAATGCGGAATGCTTGAGGTTCATGACGGGCCTCCTTGCCTGACTGTGTGAGCCGACGGTAACGCTTCAATGCGGCTTGCCGCTGAACTCAGGCCGTTCTTTTGAAATGCTGGTGGATATCGAGCGACAAGCCACTTTCGCGTCATCGCCCGAGTTCAGGCGCAGATCATTGCGCCTGTGTCATCACTGATGATGCAAGGCAGAGTGGCTCGAAGCGAATCGAGCCGCGGCTCGCCAATACCACAGAACACGACACGGAGAGTCATATGGCGAAGCCCGCATCCAAGCCCACCTACGCGGCCACGACAGGCAGTGGTGACGAACTGCATCAGCACATTCCGGCCAAAGCTTCACATGCGGGTGAAGATCATCTGACGACCAACCAGGGCGTTCGAATCGCGGACAACCAGAATCAACTCAAGGCTGGCGAGCGCGGCCCGGTTTTGCTCGAAGATTTCGTTCTGCGCGAGAAGATTTTTCACTTCGATCACGAGCGTATTCCCGAGCGCATCGTGCATGCGCGTGGCTCGGCCGCGCATGGCTACTTCGAACTCACCGAATCGCTCGGCGACATCACGTGCGCAGACCTGTTCCAGCGCAAGGGAGAGAAGACGCCGGTGTTCGTGCGCTTCTCGACCGTTGCGGGTGGCGCTGGGTCGATCGACACGCCGCGCGATGTTCGGGGCTTCGCGGTGAAGTTCTATACCAAGGAGGGCAACTGGGACCTGGTCGGTAACAATATTCCAGTGTTCTTCATCCAGGATGCGATGAAGTTTCCCGATCTGGTCCACGCTGCGAAAATGGAGGCCGATCGTGGCTACCCGCAAGCGGCCACCGCGCATGACACGTTCTGGGATTTCATCGGCCTGATGCCCGAATCCACGCACATGATCATGTGGGCGATGTCGGATCGAACGCTGCCGCGTTCGTTCGCGACGATGGAAGGCTTCGGCGTTCACACGTTTCGCTTCGTCGACAACAGCGGCAAGTCCACGTTCGTGAAATTCCACTGGAAGCCCAAGGCGGGCCTCGCTTCGACGATCTGGGACGAGACATTGAAGATCGCGGGCGCCGATCCCGATTTCCAGCGGCGAGATCTGTTCACCCGCATCGATCGCGGCGATTTCCCCGAGTGGGAACTCGGACTGCAACTCTTTGATGAAGACTTCGCGGCCCAGCAGCCTTACGACGTGCTCGACGCCACCAAGATCATTCCCGAAGAAGTGCTGCCCGTGAAGATCGTCGGGCGCCTCGTGCTCGATCGCAATGTCGACAACTTCTTCGCCGAAACCGAGCAGGTGGCGTTCTGCCCGGCCAACGTCGTGCCGGGCATCGATTTCACCAACGATCCCTTGCTGCAAGGCCGGCTTTTCAGCTATCTCGATACCCAGAAAAGCCGGCTCGGCAGCGCCAATTTCAATCAGCTGCCGATCAATGCGCCCAAGTGTCCGTTCGCGAACTTCCAGCGTGACGGCATGATGCAGATGCAGATTCCGAAAGGCCGTGCGAACTACGAGCCCAACAGCCTCTCCGAAGCAGGCGAGGTAACGGGCCCGCGCGAATGCCCGACCACCGGCTTCACGAGCGTCGCCACGCGCGAAGAAGGCGACAAGCTGCGTATCCGGCCCGAAAGCTTTGCCGATCACTATAGCCAGGCACGTCTGTTCTACCGCTCTCTCGACGCTGCCGAGCAGGCGCATCTGGCGAGCGCGGTGGTGTTCGAACTCTCCAAGGTCAGCCACGAGCACATTCGCTCGCGCGTGCTCGGCAATCTGCTCAATGTCGATGGCGACCTGGCGGCACGCATCGCGGATGGAATCGGCATGCGCCTGCCCAAGCCGAATCCGGCGAAGGCTCCCGTCATCGACATGCCGTTGTCGCCAGCGCTGCGCATCATCAATGGGCCGCGCAGCAAGCAGAAACTCCAAGGCTCGGTGATCGGCATTCTCGTCGCCGATGGCAGCGACGCGGCCGTGGTCTCCGGGCTGAAGTCCGCCGCCGAGCGGGCCGGGGCGCATGTGATGATCGTTGCGCCGAAGGTGGGCTCGATCAAAACCGCGGATGGGCAGACGCTCAAGGCCGACGGGCAACTCGCGGGTTCGCCGGCGGTGATCTTCGACGCGGTGGCCATCGCCTTGTCGGCGAAAGGCTGCGAGGCGCTCATCAAGGAGGCGGCGGCGGTGCAGTTCGTCATGGACGCCTTTGGGCACTGCAAGGCGATCGGTGCGAGCGACGAGGCCCAGCCCCTGCTCGACAAGGCCGGAGTGGAAACCGACGACGGCGTGACCGATCTCGGCGAGGCCTTCATCCAGGCCGCCGCGGTCCGCCATTTCGAGCGGGAGCCCAAGATCCGGAGTTTGGCCTGAGAAGCGGACATTCGCGGGTGCAGAAACGCCAAGGCCCGACGACATCACTTGTCATCGGGCCCGTGTTCTCCCCCGCACCTTGCTTCCGTCATAGCGGAAGTTCTTTAAGGCGGGATTCAGCAGTAATGCCTATACCCGCGATCAGCTGGGCGGATTGTGTCAGCTGCGATGAACCAGGGCAAACGCAAAATTATCTTTCGAGTCAGCCTTTTGTAAAAACTACGCCTTTCGGACTATTTACCTTTCAGTAAGTTTCTCTATACTGCACCGCAACATGAATCGTTCGAGCATCCTTCCAGGCTCCGATTCGTAACCAGTCTCCTCCAGAAGGGCCACGCGCCCTTCTCGCACCTTGGCCCCCTACTCGGGGGCTTCTTTTTGCCCGCTATTCCACGGTTCCCGTCATCGTGTCTGCGACGCTGGCTGCTCGCACAGCACGCAGTCGAGCGATTCGCCGAGCTTGGATCGGCGGCCAGCCTGCGTTGTCACCCATGGGCGGTTGATCCATGGCGGATCGTGGCGGACATGCTGGCCATGGCCGCACTCGAGCAGTGCGACCCAATGCCGCTCGTCGTCCTGCCGATAACCCACGATGCTTCGCTTCATGCTTTTCCGGTTTCAGGGCTGCGCCTTGCCGTTGCGCGCACAAAAAAGCGGTCGCCGGGTAGGCCGACGACCGCTGGTCACTACTTGCAGCCGATCAGGTCGGTCAGGCGGCCTTGGCGACCGGCACGGGCAGGCGGATCAGGTAGTCGAAGGCCGACAGCGCCGCCTTGGAGCCTTCGCCCATCGCGATCACGATCTGCTTGTACGGCACCGTGGTGACGTCGCCGGCCGCGAATACGCCTGGGATCGAGGTCTGGCCCTTGGCGTCGATGACGATCTCACCGCGATTCGTGAGCTCCAGCGTGCCCTTGAGCCACTCGGTGTTCGGCACCAAGCCGATCTGCACGAAGATGCCTTCGAGCTCGATGCGCTTGGCTTCGCCGCTGATGCGGTCCTTGTAGTTCAGGCCGTTGACCTTGGAACCGTCGCCGGTCACCTCGGTAGTCTGCGCACTCACGATCACGCCGACGTTCGGCAGGCTGTGCAGCTTGCGCTGCAGTACCGCGTCTGCCCGCAGCTGGCTGTCGAACTCGATCAGGGTCACGTGCTCGACGAGCCCGGCAAGGTCGATCGCCGCTTCGACGCCCGAGTTGCCGCCGCCGATCACCGCCACGCGCTTGCCCTTGAACAGCGGTCCATCGCAGTGCGGGCAGTAGGCCACGCCCTTGTTGCGATATTCCTTCTCGCCCGGCACGTTCATTTCGCGCCAGCGGGCGCCGGTGGAAATCACCACCGCCTTGGCCTTGAGCGCCGCGCCGCTTTCGAGCTGGATCTCGACCAGTTCATCACCGCGCACGAGGCTCTTGGCGCGCTGCAGGTTCATCACGTCGACGCCGTAGCTGTCGACGTGCGCTTCGAGTTCGGCCGCGAGCTTCGGGCCCTGGGTTTCCTTCACCGAGATGAAGTTTTCGATGCCCATGGTGTCCTGCACCTGGCCGCCGAAACGCTCGGCGACGACGCCGGTGCGGATGCCCTTGCGCGCCGCGTAGATCGCCGCCGAAGCACCGGCCGGGCCACCACCGACGATCAGCACGTCGTAGGGTTCCTTTTCGTTGAGCTTGGCCGCTTCACGCGCCGTGGCGCCGGTGTCGATCTTGGCGAGAATGTCTTCCACGCCCATGCGGCCGCTCGCGAAGCTCTGGCCGTTCAGCAGCGTGCACGGCACGGTCATGATGCCGCGCTTCTCGACCTCTTCCTGGAACACGCCGCCGTCGATCATCTCGACGTGGATGTTCGGATTCAGCAGCGCCATCACATTGAGCGCCTGCACGACTTCCGGGCAGTTGTGGCAGGACAGCGAGATGAAGGTCTCGAAGCGGAACTCGCCCTCGACGTTCTTCACCTGCTCGATCAGATCGGCATCGAGCTTGGGCGCGACACCGCCGACCTGCAGCAGGGCGAGCACGAGCGAGGTGAACTCGTGGCCCATCGGGATGCCCGAGAAGCGGATGTCGATGCCGCCGCCCGGACGACCCAGCGAGAACGACGGCTTGCGGTGCGCGTCGTCGCTGCTCTCGCTGAGCTTGAATTTGGGGGAGAGGTCTTGCAGATCGTGCAGAAGCTCGAGCATTTCGCGCGATTTGTCGCCGCCATCGACGGAGGCAACGATCTCGACCGTTTCCGTGAGTTTTTCGAAATGACCCTGCAGCTGGGTCTTCAGATTGGCGTCCAACATGGGAGACCTCTTTAAAAGTTGATGCAGAAATGTTGAATCTTGGAAATCCCTCTCCCGCATGCGGGAGAGGGTGGTCCGAAGGACCGGGAGAGGGGGGGTGGAAAGTGCGTGCACTTTTCCGAAAGCCCCTCTCTCCCCTCGCTGCGCGAGGGACTCTCTCCCGCACGCGGGAGAGAGGACAGCTCTACGGCAACCGCTTCAGATCTTGCCGACCAGGTCCAGCGACGGTGCGATGGTCTTGGCGCCTTCCTTCCACTTGGCCGGGCAGACCTGGCCCGGATTGGCGGCGGTGTACTGCGCTGCCTTGAGCTTGCGCAGGGTTTCCGACACGTCGCGGGCGATTTCGTTGCTGTGGATTTCGAGCGTCTTGATCACGCCGTCCGGGTTGACGATGAAGGTGCCGCGCAGGGCGAGGCCTTCTTCTTCGATGTGCACGCCGAAGCCGCGCGTCAGCACATGCGTCGGGTCGCCGACGAGCGGGAACTTGGCCTTGCCGACGGCCGGCGAGGTCTCGTGCCAGACCTTGTGCGAGAAGTGGGTGTCGGTGGTGACGATATAGACCTCGGCGCCGAGCTTCTGGAATTCGGCGTAGTTATCGGCGGCGTCTTCGACTTCGGTCGGGCAGTTGAAGGTGAAAGCTGCCGGCATGAAGATGAAGACCGACCACTTGCCCTTGACGCTCTCGCTGCTCACTTCGACGAACTTGCCGTTGTGGAACGCCTGAGTCCTGAAGGAGGGGATGGGAGTGTTGATCAGCGACATGTCGTAACGTCCTCTGTTGGTGGTTGGTGCATCGCGAAAGCAAGACTAACGCTCGTCGATCATTGATGAAAGTTGTAATTTTTTCACTAATCGATTGGGCGAGGCTATCGTTAGCTGGCCTGCTCAATTGCCCTTGGGGACGAACGGGCCGATCACAAGAACCCTTCATCGAACGGTCAAAAAAGAGCCCGTTCGCGCGCCCCATAAGCTAAAATCGCGCCCCCTTCTCAAGACCGGGCATCCAAACCCGGGGAGTGCGGAGATGTCCGCTGCACTGAAAATCGACCATTTCAGCCTGATGGACGACAGCGAATGCGATGCCCGCATCGCCGCCGCCAAGGCCATTCTCGGCAAGCGCCTCGCGATCCTGGGGCATCACTACCAGCGCAATGAGGTCTTCAAGCACGCCGATTTCACCGGCGATTCGCTCAAGCTCTCGCAGCTGGCGGCTGACTCCGATGCGGAGTTCATCGTCTTCTGCGGCGTGCACTTCATGGCCGAGGTCGCCGATATCCTGACCTTCGGCCAGCGCAACGTGATCCTGCCCGACCTCGCGGCGGGCTGTTCGATGGCCGACATGGCCAATCTCGTCAAGGTCAGGAAGTGCTGGGAGGAGATTTCCCAGCTGCTCGACCCGGACGAGCACGTCACGCCGGTCACGTACATCAACTCGGCGGCCGACCTGAAGGCCTTCTGCGGCAGCCACGGCGGCATCGTCTGCACGAGCTCGAACGCGCGTGCGGTGCTCGAATGGAGCTTTGCGCGCCGCGAGAAGATCCTGTTCTTCCCGGACCAGCACCTGGGCCGCAACACCGGGCTCAAGATGGGCATTCCGCTCGAGCAGATGGTGACCTGGGACTTCATGAAGCCGCGCGGCGGCCTCACGGACGAGCAGATCAGGAACGCCAAGATGATCCTCTGGAAGGGCTTCTGCTCCGTGCACCAGATGTTCCAGCCCGCGCACATCGACAACTTCCGCAAGAACACGCCGAACGGCCTGGTCATCAGCCACCCCGAGAACGCCTACGAGGTCTGCCAGAAGAGCGATTTCGTCGGCAGCACCGAGTACATCCTGCGCACGGTGCGGGCCTCCGAGCCCGGTACGCAGTGGCTGGTCGGCACCGAGCTGAACCTCGTCAACCGCCTGGCCGACGAGATGAAGCCCAAGGGCGTGAGCGTGCAGTTCATGAGCCCGACCGTCTGCATGTGCTCGACCATGTTCCGCACCGACCCGCAGCACCTGGCCTGGGTGCTCGACAACATCGTCTCCGGCAACGTCGTCAACCGCATCCGCGTGCGCGAAGACGTGGCCGATCCGGCGCGTAAGGCGCTGAATCTGATGCTGGAAGTCGTGGATTGATGTGCTGTTCCCCTCTCCCACGTGAGTGGGAGAGGGGGTGCGTAGCGCCGGGTGAGGGTGCGCCGTTTGCAAAAGGTGTTCCCTCATCCCCAACCCTCTCCCGCTCACGCGGGAGAGGGGAGTACCACCTAGCCCCGAGATCGCTTGAACCCATGTGGACCAAAGCCCCCAGCCTGACCCAGTACGACCCTGAACTCGCCGCCGTCATCGGCGCGGAGGCCCAACGTCAGGAACACCACATCGAGCTGATCGCTTCGGAGAACTATGCGTCCCCTGCGGTGATGGAAGCGCAGGGCTCGCAGCTCACCAACAAGTACGCCGAAGGTTATCCGGGCAAGCGCTACTACGGCGGTTGCGAGCACGTCGACGTCGCCGAACAGCTCGCCATCGACCGCCTCAAGCAGGTCTTCGACTGCGACTACGCCAACGTGCAGCCGCACTCGGGCGCGCAGGCCAACGCTGCCATCTTCCTCGCCCTCGTGAACCCGGGCGACACCGTCATGGGCATGAACCTCGCCCAGGGCGGTCACCTGACGCACGGCAACCCGGCGAACTTCTCGGGCAAGCAGTACAAGATCGTGCCGTACGGCCTCGACACCGAGACCGGCCTGATCAACTACGACGAAATGGAGCGCATCGCGCTCGAAACCAAACCGAAGATGCTGATCGGCGGGTTCTCGGCGTATTCGCGAGTGAAGGACTGGAAGCGCATGCGCGAGATCGCCGACAAGGTCGGCGCCTGGTTCTGGGTCGACATGGCGCACATCGCCGGCCTCGTCGCGGCGGGTGAATACCCGAGCCCGCTGCCGTACGCGCACGTCGTCACGAGCACCACGCACAAGACCCTGCGCGGTCCGCGCGGCGGCATCATCCTGACCAAGGGCCAGCCCGAGGACTTCAACAAGAAGTTCCAGAGCGCGGTGTTTCCGGGCATCCAGGGCGGCCCGCTGATGCACGTGATCGCGGCCAAGGCCGTGGCGTTCAAGGAAGCGCTCGATCCGAGCTTCAAGGTCTACCAGAAGCAGGTCATCGCCAACGCGCGCGCGATGGCGGGCGTGCTGCTCGAGCGCGGCTACAAGGTGGTGTCGGGCGGAACCGACAACCACCTGTTCCTGCTCGACCTGATCGCCAAGAACGTGACGGGCAAGGACGCCGAGGCCTTGCTCGGCAAGGCGCACATCACGGTCAACAAGAACTCGGTGCCGAACGACCCGAAGTCGCCGTTCGTGACGAGCGGCCTGCGCCTGGGTTCGCCGGCGAGCACGACGCGCGGTTTCAAGGAAGCCGAGATGAAGCAGGTCGCGAACTGGATCGCCGATCTGGTCGACACGCTGTCGGCCGGTGGAGACACCGAAGCCGCGGCGGCCAAGGTGCGCGAGGAAGTGTCGGCGCTCTGTGCTCGCTTTCCCGTCTATGGCAAAGCTGGGTAATAGAGCACTCGCGTGCAATGCCCCTTCTGCAAAGCCGCCGACACGCGAGTCATCGACTCGCGTCTGGCCGAGGACGGCTCGCAGGTGCGGCGGCGGCGCGAATGCCCGGTCTGCTTCGGGCGCTTCACGACGTTCGAGAAGGCGCAGCTCGCGACGCCGAACGTCATCAAGCGTAGCGGCGACCCCGAGCCGTTTCGCGAGGACAAGCTGCGCCAGGGCATCGAGCACGCGATCTACAAGCGGCCGGTGTCGCCCGAAATGGTCGATCACGCGGTCGAAAGCATCATGCGCAAGATGCGCGCGACTGGTGAGCGCGAAGTGCCTTCGCGCCAGGTCGGCGAGTGGGTGATGGAAGAGCTGCGCGATCTCGATCACGTGGCCTACGTGCGCTTCGCCTCGATCTATCGCAGCTTCGAGGACGTCAACGCCTTCCGCGAGGAAATCGAGGCTCTGCAGAAGTTGCCCACGGCCGAGCAGCGCAAGCTGCAGCTGCCGCTGATCGACAGCGCCGACAAGACGACGCGCAAGCGCCAGAGCTGACGCCCTCGGCCGTCGCTCAGAAGTTCCGAATTTGAACGCCCTCGATCCCGCCCACCTGGCCCGCGCCCTGCAACTCGCAGCGCTCGGCCGGTACAGCACGTTCCCGAATCCGCGCGTCGGCGCGGTGGTGGTGACGGCCGATGGTGAAGTCGTCGGCGAAGGCTGGCATCAACGCGCGGGCGAAGCGCATGCCGAAGTTTTCGCGCTGCGTGCGGCGGGCGAGCGCGCCCGCGGCGCCGATCTCTACGTCACGCTCGAACCCTGTTCGCATCACGGCCGCACACCGCCCTGCGCCGATGCGGTGATCGCGGCCGGCATCCGGCGCGTGGTCGTGGCGATGCAGGATCCGAATCCGTTGGTCTCCGGGCGCGGGCTCGACCGGCTGCGCGCGGCGGGCATCGTCGTCGAAACCGGCGTCATGCAGACCGCGGCGATGAAGCTCAATCGCGGCTTCGTCTCGCGCATGGAGCGCGGCCGGCCGTTCGTCACGCTCAAGCTCGGCGCGAGCCTCGACGGCCGTACGGCGATGGCGAGCGGCGAGTCGCAGTGGATCACCTCGGCCGAGGCGCGTGCGGATGTGCATCGCCTTCGCGCCGAAGCCGGCGCGGTGCTGACGAGTTCGGAAACCGTGCTCGCGGATGATCCGCAGCTGACGGTGCGGGAGATCGCATCTGCTGTTCCCCTCTCCCGCTCGCGGGAGAGGGTGGCGCCGCAGGTGCCGGGAGAGGGGCAGCCCGAGATGCTGAGCGCTCATTCCGACCCGACCCTCCCCCCCCGGCTGCGCGGGGACCCTCTCCCGCAAGCGGGGGAGGGGACGCTCTTCTTGCACCAGCCCGATCGCATCGTGCTCGATTCGCGGGCTCGCGTGTCGGCGAGCGCGAAGGTCTGGAACTCCGGCGCCCGCCGCTTCTGGGTTTCGACGCAGGAGCCCATGACGGTGCCGGACGGCGTCGAACTGCTGACGGTTCCAGCCAACAGCAGCGGCAAGATCGACCTGCCCGCCGCGCTCGCCGCGCTCGGCACCGCGGCCGTCAACGAAGTGCTCGTCGAATGCGGCCCCAAGCTCGCCGGTGCGCTGCTACAGGCGAAGCTCGTCGATGAACTGCTGATCTATCTCGCACCTTCGCTGCTCGGCAGCGAGGCGCGCGGGCTCGCCGCGCTGCCGGGCTTGGCTCGGCTCGATCAGCGCCTGCGCCTGCGTTACACCGACGTCCGGCAGATCGGACCCGATCTCAAGATCACCGCTGTTCCCGAAGAGGGCTGAAAACCATGTTCACCGGCATCGTCGAATCCGTGGGCCGCATCGGCGCGATCGACAGCATCGGCGGCGACCGCCGCATGCGCTTCGAATCGTCCGACGGCTATCTGGCCGGTATCGGCCTTGGCGACAGCATCGCCTGCAACGGCGTCTGCCTGACCGCGATCAAGCTCTACGCGCAGGGCTTCGACGCCGATCTGTCGGCCGAGACGCTCGGCGCGACCACGGCTGGCCGCTGGGTTCAGGGCCAGCGCATCAATCTCGAAAAGGCCCTCACCGCGAACAAGCCGCTCGGCGGCCACATGGTGTCGGGCCACGTCGACGGTGTCGGCCATCTGGTCGAGCGGCACGAGGACGCGCGCTCCTGGCGGATGACGTTCGAGGCGCCTGCCGGCATCGCGCGCTACATCGCGCGCAAGGGCTCGATCACCATCGACGGCGTCAGCCTGACCGTGAACGAGGTCGAGGGCTGCCGCTTTGGGGTTAACATCATTCCCCAAACCCTGACCCACACCACGCTCGGCGAGCTCGCCGCCGGCGACGCGGTGAACCTCGAAGTGGATCTGGTTGCACGATATCTGGAACGCCTGCTGTCCTTCCGTGCGGGCGAGGAGAAGTAAGTCATGAGTACCGCTGTCAAGAATCCCCCCGCGAACGAAACGATCCGCGAGCGCGGGCTGCACTCCATCGAAGAGATCATCGCCGACTTCAAGGCCGGCAAGATGGTCGTGCTGATGGACGACGAGGATCGCGAGAACGAGGGCGACATCGTCATGGCCGCCGAGAAAGTGCGGCCCGAGGACATCAACTTCATGGCCCGCTTCGCGCGCGGCCTGATCTGCCTGACGCTGTCCGAACAGCGCTGCAAGCAGTTGCGCCTGCCGCCGATGGTCACCGACAACGGGGCGCAGTTCTCGACCGCGTTCACGGTCTCGATCGAAGCCGCGCAGGGCGTGACCACGGGCATCTCGGCCTACGACCGCGCGCACACGATCCGCACGGCGGTGAAGCGCGACGCCAAGCCCGAAGACCTCGTCCAGCCCGGCCACATCTTTCCGCTGACCGCGCAGCCCGGCGGCGTGCTCGCACGTGCGGGCCACACCGAAGCCGGTTGCGATCTCGCGCGTCTGGCCGGCCTGGAACCGGCCGCGGTGATCTGCGAAGTACTCAACGAGGACGGCAGCATGGCGCGCCGTCCGGATCTCGAAGTGTTCGCGCGCGAGCACGACCTCAAGATCGGCACGATCGCCGACCTGATCCGCTATCGCCTCGACAACGAGCACACCGTCGAACGCGTCGCCGAAACCACGGTGAAGACCGAGTTCGGCGACTTCCGTCTCGTCACCTTCCAGGACACGGTCGACAACACCGTGCACCTGGCGATGGTGAAGGGCCACATCAAGCCGCAGACGCCGACGCTCGTGCGTGTGCACATTCGCAATACCTTGGCCGACGTGCTCGGCATCGAGCACGAGCATTTCGCCTGGCCGCTCAAGCGCGCGCTCAAGCGCATCGCCGACGAAGGGCAGGGCGTGCTCGTGCTGCTGCGCCGTCCCGAATCGCCGCGCGAACTCGTCCAGCAGATCGTCGGCCTGCACAAGAACGCGATCCCGGACATTGAGCACGGCCCGCACGATCCGCAGGTGCTGCGCACCTACGGCATCGGCGCGCAGATTCTGTCCGACGTCGGCGTGCGCAAGATGCGCGTGCTGTCCGCGCCCAAGCGCATGCAGGGCATCGCCGGCTTCGGCCTCGAAGTCGTCGAATACGTGGCCTGCGACTGATGAGCACTTCGCAAATCGCCGGCAAGTCCGGCTACAGCGCCGAACGCCCGCAAGGGCTCGATGCATCGAACCTGCGCGTCGGCATCCTCGCCACGCAATGGAACCTCGACGTCGTCGACGCGCTCGTCAAAGGCGCCTACGAATGCCTGCAGGATTGGGGCGTGGCGCCCGCGCACATTCGTGAATTCCGCGCGCCCGGCGCGTACGAATTGCCGCTCGCGGCCGAGCGCATCCTGGCCGGCGGCTACGACGGCGTGGTCGTGCTCGGCGCGGTCATTCGAGGCGATACGCCGCATTTCGATTTCGTCGCCGGCGAATGTTCGCGCGGCCTCATGGACGTACAGCTCAAGCACGGCAAGCCGGTGGGTTTCGGCGTGCTGACGGTCAACACCGCGCAGCAGGCGCACGATCGCGCTGGCCCGGGCAAGACGAACAAGGGTTATGAAGCCGCGGCGGCGGTACTCGACATGATCCGCCTGATCAGGAGCGTGTCTTGAGTGACCAGTTGCCCCAGAGCCGCCGCGGACTCGCGCGCCGGCTGACCGTGCAGGCCTTGTACCAGTGGCTCGTCAACGAGACGCCGCCCGATTCGCTGCTCAAGCAGTTCCGCGAACAACCCGAAGGGCTCGGTCGCGCCGACGGCGAGTACTTCACCGAGCTGCTCAAGGGCGTGGTCGACCAGGCGCCGGAGCTGACGATGGCGATCGTGCCGCACATCGATCGCCCGCTGAGCCAGCTCGACCCGGTCGAACACGCGGTGCTGCTGCTCGGCGCCTACGAGCTCACGCACAAGATCGAAGTGCCGTGGAAGGTCGTGGTCAACGAGTCGGTCAACCTCGCCAAGGTGTTCGGCGCCGAAGAGGGCTACAAGTTCGTCAACGGCGTGCTCGACAAGCTCGCGCGCGACGCGCGCGGACGGGAGATCGGCGCATAAGTTTTTGATGTTCCTCTCTCCCGCTTGCGGGAGAGAGTCCCTCGTGATAGCGAGGGGAGAGAGGGTCGGCCCGATTTAGCGAGCGCCCTTTTCAAGCTGTCCCTCTCCCGGCGCTGCGCGCCACCCTCTCCCACAAGTGGGAGAGGGACCAGCCGGTCAGTGCTTTCGACGCGGACACATGGACGAATTCACCCTCATCCGTCGCCACTTCGCCACGCTGTCGTCGCCGCGCGAGGACGTGGCGCTCGGCATCGGCGACGACGCCGCGCTGCTGAGCGTGCCGTCCGGCGAGGAACTCGTCGTCACGAGCGACATGCTGATCGCGGGACGGCATTTTCCGCTCGAGACCGCGCCGGCCGACATCGGCTGGAAAACGCTCGCGGTGAATCTGTCCGATCTCGCGGCGATGGGGGCGCAGGCGCGCTGGTTCACGCTCGCCGTCAGCCTGCCGGAAGTGGACGAAGCCTGGCTGCTCGAATTCACGCGCGGCCTGCGCGAGCTCGCGCAAGCCAGCCATGTGGCGCTGGTCGGCGGCGATACCACGCGCGGCCCGCTGACGCTGACGATCACCGCGATGGGCACGGTGCCGGCCGGGCAGGCGCTGCGCCGCTCCGGCGCTCGGCCCGGCGATGCGATCTTCGTCAGCGGAACGCTCGGTGACGCGGCGCTCGCGCTGCGGCAGTGGCAGGGCGGATCGCCTGTGCGCACGGCGCGCGAAAAGCAGTTGCGCCAGCGCCTGGACCGGCCGACGCCGCGGCTTGCGCTCGGGCTCGCCCTGCGCGGCATCGCGAGCGCGGCGATCGATCTGTCCGACGGCCTGGCCGGCGATCTCGGCCATATCCTCGCGGCCAGCGGCGTCGGCGCGAGCCTCGATGCCCAGGCGCTGCCGATGTCGGATGCCTTCGCCGACCTGGTCCCCGATGCGCTGCGCGACGAACTGCAATTGAGCGGCGGCGACGACTACGAGCTCTGCGTCTGCGTGCCGCCCGAACACATCGTAGCGGCCGAACGGCTGGCGCTGACCCGCATCGGCCGCATCGAGGCCGAACCCGGCCTGCGCCTGGTCGACGCGGACGGTCGATCGCAGGCGTTCACATCGACCGGCTATCGTCACTTCCCATGAAAGCCTCCACGAACCCGAACAAGCACGGCGCGGCCCATCGCCAGCGCCTCAAGCAGCAGGCCATTCCGCGCCCGCCCGCCGCCTTGATCCTGAGCACGCCGGTCCACCTGATCGCCTTCGGCTTCGGTTCCGGGCTCGCGCGCCACGCGCCCGGAACCTGGGGCACGCTCGCCGCGGTGCCGATCTTCCTGCTCGCCTCGGCCTTGCCGTTCTACGCCTACGCGGCGCTGTGCCTGGCCCTGTTCGTGCTCGGCTGCTGGGCCTGCGGAGAGAGCGGCCGGTTGCTGCAGGTCGAGGATTACCCGGGTTTCGTATTCGACGAGATCGTCGGCTTCCTGCTCGCCGCGGCCCCGCTGGTGGCCTGGTTCGGCTTCTGGGCGCCGGGCGTCTGGATCGGGCTGCCGATCGCGTTTGTGCTGTTCCGGGTCTTCGACATCGTCAAACCCTGGCCGATCGCCTGGTTCGACCGCCACGTTCACGGCGGACTCGGGGTGATGCTCGACGACGGGCTGGCCGGCCTGTTCGTGGCCCTGATCGGCACGGGCGCACTGTGGCTGCTGCGCGGGGCTCCGCTGCTTTAGCCGAAGCGGTGAATGCGGATTTCGATAGGATACTGTTTTCTGCGCCCATGATCAGTGGCGCTGCAAGACCTTGGCCTGGGCCTGAATGCGATGGGATAATGGACGACTTGCGGATTACGCCAGGCGTCCCGCGTATCGATCGGGGCGGTCCCAGATATCGAGTCCTTTTGGAGTAAGCAATGTCAGAGCCCGTTGAGCGGGACGTAATGGAGTACGACGTCGTCATCGTCGGCGGTGGTCCGTCGGGCTTGTCGGCGGCGATCCGTCTGAAGCAGCTGGCCGAGAAAAATGGCCAGGAAATCAACGTCTGCCTCGTCGAAAAGGGCTCCGAGGTCGGTGCTCACATCCTCTCGGGTGCGGTGTTCGAGCCGCGCGCGCTCGACGAGCTGTTCCCCAACTGGAAGGAGCTCGGCGCTCCGCTCAACGCGCCGGTCAAGCGCGACGAGCTGCATTTCTTCTATAGCCCGCAGAAGTCGTTCCGCTTCCTCGACTTCATGATCCCGACGCCCATGCACAACCATGGGAACTACGTCATTTCGCTCGGCAATCTCTGCCGCTGGCTCGCCACGCAGGCCGAAGGCCTCGGCGTCGAGATCTATCCGGGCTTCGCGGCCCAGGAAGTGATCATCGAAGACGGCGTCGTTCGCGGCGTGCAGATCGGCGATCTCGGCGTCGGCCACAACGGCGAGCCCAAGGAAGGCGTCTACACGCCCGGCATGGAGCTGCGCGCCAAGTACACGCTGTTCGCCGAAGGTTGCCGCGGTCATCTCGGTAAGCGCCTGATCGAGAAGTATCAGCTTGCCAGCGAAGCCGATCCGCAGCACTACGCCATTGGTCTAAAGGAACTCTGGGAAATCGACCCCGCCAAGCACGAGCTCGGCCTGGTCGTGCACGGCGCCGGCTGGCCGCTGCAGACGTTTGGCACCGACAGCACCGGCGGTTCGTTCCTGTATCACCTCGAGAACAACCAGGTCGTCGTCGGCCTGATCGTCGACCTGTCGTACACCAACCCGTACCTGTCGCCGTTCGACGAGTTCCAGCGCTTCAAGCACCACCCGGTCGCCGCCAAGTACCTCGAAGGAGGCAAGCGCCTCTCGTACGGCGCGCGCGCGATCGTCAAGGGTGGCCTCAACTCGCTGCCCAAGCTCGTGTTCCCGGGCGGTGCGCTGATCGGTGACGACGCCGGCAAGCTCAACTTCGCCAAGATCAAGGGCAGCCATACGGCGATGAAGTCGGGCATGCTCGCGGCCGAGGCGATCGCCGAGAAGCTGCAGGCGGGTTCGGAAGGTGGCGACCTGCTGAGCAACTATCCGGAGAAGTTCAAGGCCAGCTGGCTCTACGAAGAGCTCTACAAGAGCCGCAGCTTCGGCGCCGCGATTCACAAGTTCGGCGCGCTGATCGGCGGCACCATCAACTGGATCGAGCAGAACATCTTCGGCGGCAAGGCGCCCTGGCACTTCCGCGATCTCAAGAAGGATCACGAGACGCTCAAGCTCGCCAAGGATTCCGAGAAGATCATCTACCCGAAGCCGGACGGCAAACTGTCGTTCGACAAGCTGTCGTCGGTGTTCCTGTCGAGCACCAACCACGAGGAAGACCAGCCGGTCCACCTCAAGCTCAAGGATCCGTCGGTTCCGATCGAGCAGAACCTGCCCAAGTACGACGAGCCCGCGCAGCGCTACTGCCCGGCCGGCGTCTACGAGGTGGTGACCGCTCCGACGGGAGACAAGCGCTTCCAGATCAATGCGCAGAACTGCGTGCACTGCAAGACTTGCGACATCAAGGACCCGGCCCAGAACATCGTCTGGGTCGCGCCCGAAGGTACTGGCGGGCCGAATTACGCCAACATGTAGGTTTTCACAGCCGTAGATCAGTGGTTAATCCCCCCGGCCTTGCCGGGAGGACTGCAGCAATGAAAGGTGAAAGGCGCTCGGAGGATGGATGAGCGTCTGACCCCAGAAACTTTGAAGCCGAGCGAGAGACAGAATGAAAGCATTGGTGAGCGTGAAGCGAGTGGTGGACTACAACGTCCGCGTGCAGGTGAAGTCGGATGGAAGCGGAGTGGTGACGGATGGCGTCAAGCACTCGATGAACCCGTTCGACGAAATCGCGATGGAAGAAGCGGTTCGTCTGCGTGAGAAGGGCAAGATCACCGAGATCGTCGCGGTGACGATCGGCGGCGCCAAGAACGAAGAAACGCTGCGCTCGGCGCTGGCGTTCGGCGCGGATCGCGCCATTCACATCAAGGAAGAAGGCGAGGTTCAGCCGCTGTCGGCGGCCCGCGCGTTCGCCGCGGTGCTCAAGAAGGAAGGTGCGGACGTGTTCCTGGCCGGCAAGCAGGCCATCGACGACGACGCCAACCAGACCGGCCAGATGGTCGCCGCGCTGCTCGACATCGCCCAGGCGACGTTCGCCAGCAAGGTCGAACTCGAAGCCGGCAAGGCCACCGTGACGCGCGAAGTCGACGCCGGCCTCGAAACGCTCGAAGTGGACCTGCCGGCGGTCATCACCACCGACCTGCGCCTCAACGAGCCGCGCTACCTGAAGCTGCCGGACATCATGAAGGCCAAGAAGAAGCCGATCGAAACGGTCAGCTTCGCCGACCTCGGCGTCGAAAAGGCCGCCGCGCTGAAGGCCACCAAGACCGCCGCTCCGCCCAAGCGCAGCAAGGGCATCGTGGTGAAGTCGGTGGACGAGCTGGTGTCCGCACTCAAGGGCAAGGGCCTTCTCTAAGGCCTGCTTCTAGGAAATAAAACTAATGAGCAAGATTCTGGTCATCGGCGAAATCGCCGACGGTAAGTTGAACTCGGGCGTCGCCAAGGTCGTGGCGGCCGCCAAGCAGATCGGTGGTGAAGTGGTTGTGGCGCTGCTCGGTGCCGACGTCGCCGGCCCGGCCGCCGAAGCCGCCAAGCTCGACGGCGTCAGCAAGGTGCTGAAGGTCGAGCGCGCCGAGAACAAGGACATCCTCGCCGCCACCTATGCCCCGCAGATCGTCGAACTCGCGGCCGGCTACAGCCACGTGCTGTTCCCGGGCACCGCCTTCGGCAAGGACACCGCCCCGCGCGTGGCCGCCAAGCTCGGCGTGCAGCAGATCTCGGACATCATGGTCGCGCACAGCCCGACCAGCTTCGATCGTCCGACCTACGCGGGCAACGCCATCGTCACCGTGGAAGCTCCGGCTGCCCCGGCGATCGTCGCCACCGTGCGTCTGGCCTCGTTCACGGCCGTCGGCGCCGGCGGCAGCGCCGCCGTCGAAGCGGCCAGCACCTCGGCCGCTCTGCCGACGCACACGCGCTTTGTGAAGCTCGAAGCGCAGAAGTCCGAACGCCCCGACCTGCAGGCCGCCAACAAGGTGGTTTCGGGTGGTCGCGCGCTCGGCAGCAGCGACAACTTCAAGGTCATCTACGACTTCGCCGACAAGATCGGTGCGGCCGTCGGTGCTTCGCGCGCCGCCGTCGACTCGGGCTACGTGCCGAACGATCTGCAGGTCGGCCAGACCGGCAAGATCATCGCGCCGGAACTGTATTTCGCCATCGGTATCTCGGGCGCGATCCAGCATCTGGCCGGCATCAAGGACGCGCGCACGATCGTGGCGATCAACAAGGACGCCGAAGCGCCGATCTTCGAAGTGGCCGATTTCGGCCTCGTCGGCGATCTGTTCCAGGTCGTGCCGGAGCTGCAGAGCAAGGTGTAATGCACTGCTGAAGTCGCGAGCCGCACCGGCCCAGTGCCGGTGCGGCTTTCGTGTTTCTTGGCATGGATGCCGAAATGCGGGCCGAATGAAGTCAGCCGCCGTTCATCGCTGCGATTTCTCCCTTGATCGGTCCGGAGCTTGCATCAAGCTCCATGCGTGTTTGACTGAGCCATTCTCAGGAATGTCTTCTCGCCCGCTCACACTGGGGCGCGAGGGCGTGATTGCTCAGCGCCAATCCAATAAAAAATGCTTTCGACACTGATCCGATCAACGCTTTTGATCGGCTGTGCCTTGCTGTCGCTGGAATCGCAAGCGCAGTCGATTGATACCAGGGCGAGCCTCAAGCTCGCTGAATCGCTGGAATTCCGGCCGATCGAAAACCCCGCTCGCGGTGAACATGAGCCGCCGGTCAGGTTGGAGGTCGCCGAGGACGTCGCCAGCAGCGTGGCGATGCGCCTGGTGCTGTCGAAGGCCGACGCGCTCGTCGGCACGCCGTATCGTCTCGGCGGTGATTCGGACGACGACATCGATTGCTCCGCGCTCGTGCAGAAGGCCTTCCGCGTCGCCGGGCTCGAATTGCCGCGCACCACGCGCGAGCTCGCCAAGATCGGCGAGAAGGTCGATCGCGCGAGCCTGCGTCCGGGCGATCTGCTGTTCTACCGCTGGAACCGCAATCGCCTGCACGTGGCGATGTATGCGGGCAATAATGAAATCGTGCATGCCTCGCCGAATGCGCAGCAGGTGACGCGCACGCGGCTCAACAACGATTGGAATCGCCGGCTGGTTTCGGTTCGCCGGCTGATCTGAGCCCAGCCACGCGCCTTTAGTCGCGGTCGGGTGCCCCGAGCGGAAAATACGGCCGATACGGCCGCGCCTCGTCGATCGCACGCGCGAACGACGGTCGTGCGTTGAGCCGCTTGCGGTAGGCGAGCACGTTCGCGAAGCGCTCGTCGATCTTGTGCACCCAGTCGACGTAGAACAATGACGGAGCCGCCGCGCAGTCGGCCAGCGTGAAACCGTCGCCCGAAGCCCACTCGCGGCCGGCCATGTGCGCATCGAGCCAAGAATAGGACTTCTCGAGCAGCGCACGCGCCTCTTCGACGCCCTGCGCATCGCGCCGGCCCGGCTCGCGAATCGCGTCGAACACGATTTTCTGCGAGGGCGTGTGGATGTAATGGTCGAAGAAGCGATCCAGAAAGCGCACGTCGAGCGCGGCCTCCGCATCGTCCGGAATGAAGCGCACCGGGCCCGGATACAGCGCATCGAGCCGTTCGATGATGATGGTGGCCTCGGGCACCACCTTGCCGCCGTCGACGAGCACCGGAAAGCGCTTGATCGGCCACAGGCGCCCGAGTTCGTCCGACGCGGCCTGGTCGCCGATCGCGAGTTCCTTGAACGTGAACGGCGTGGCGTTCTCGTAGAGCGCGATCAGCGCTTTCTGGCAGTAGGACGAAAACGGGTGCGCGTAGAGCGTCAGCGATGCCATCGGTTTCTCCTCTCTCGATTCTTCTCGCCGCATGATGCGGCGATCGGGAGCCGGTGCAAACCCGAAGCCTGGCTAGGGCAGAAAGCGCACGCGCCGCTCCCAGATCGCGAGCACCACGCAGCCGTCCTCGCTGTGCACGTGGTGGTCGGTGCCCGCGGGCTGCACCATGAAGCTGCCGGCCTCATGCCGGCCGCGCTCGTCGGTCTGGCTGCCCGAGAGCACGAAGATGTGCTCGTAGCCTTCGTGGCGATGGACAGGCGCGGTCGCGCCAGGGGCATAGCGCAGCAGCATCGCGGCGGGCCCGCCGTTCGGTGTCTCGTAGATCGGATAGCAATCGATGCCGGCGTGGAACGGCTTCCAGCCGTCCACCGGCAGATTGGCGGATGCATCGAACAAGCCGTCGAGGACGATCGGAACCACTGGAACAGGTGAAGTCATCGCGCTCCGTGCCGATGCTTGGGAAGAATCAGCCTGGAACGATGCAACACCCGAGCCGCTATGGCCAGCCTCACGCGAGCGCGGCGAGCAGGGCCTCCGAATTCGACACCGCGCCGAACACGCCGCCCTGCATCTTGATCATCTGCTGCGCCGCCAGGTGATTGTTGTAATCGGTGGCTCCGCAGCAGTCCGCGAGCAGCACGCATTCGAAGCCGCGATCGTTGCCCTCGCGCATCGTCGTGTGGACGCAGACGTCGGTGGTGATGCCGGTCAGCACGATGTTGTCGATGCCCTTCACGCGCAGCATCAGCTCGAGATCGGTCGCGCAGAAGCTGCCCTTGCCGGGCTTGTCGATGATCGGCTCGCCGGGCAGCGGATAGAGCTCTTCGATGATGTCCCAGCCCGGTTCGCCGCGAACCAGGATGCGTCCGCAAGGCCCCGGATCGCCGATGCCCGCGCCGATCTGCCGCGAGCGCCAGCGCTTGTTCGCGGGCAGATCGGACAGGTCGGGCCGATGGCCTTCGCGCGTGTGGATGACGTGAAAGCCGAGTTCGCGAAAGCGCGTCAGCACGCGCTTGATCGGCTCGATCGGCGCGCGCGTGAGCGAAAGGTCGTAGCCCATCTTGTCGACGTAGCCACCGACGCCGCAGAAATCGGTCTGCATGTCGATGATGACCAGCGCGGTGTTCTGCGGGCGCAGGTCGCCGTTGTAGGGCCAGCGGTAGGGCTCGGCATCGATGGTTACTTCGGTCACGGGGGCCTCGGCAAGTGGCGGTGGATGGAATTGCTGCGCAAGGATTGCGCCCTTGCGGTCTGTCTTGGGCTCAATGCCCGGCCGCCATGTGGCTGCCGATGACGCTGCGATCGGCCTGCGCCGCGTCCACCTCGTGGACGATGCGGCCGTCGCTGATGACGAGCAGGCGGTCGGCCAGCTGCAGCAGCTCGTCGAGATCGTCGCTGGCCACCAGCACGGCCGCGCCGGCATTGCGCGCGGCCACCAGCCGCGCATGCACGTCGGCGACCGCCTTGAAGTCGAGGCCGAACACCGGGTTGGCCACGATCAGCACATTGACCGGTTCGGACAGCTCGCGCGCGAGCACCGCGCGCTGCACGTTGCCGCCCGACAGCGTCGCGATCGGCCGCGCCGGGTCGGCTGGCCGCACGTTGAACGCGGTGATGCGCTCGCGCGCCTGCCGGCGGATCGCCGCGAAACTCACCAGGCCGCCGGCGCGGCGGATCGGGGCGCGATCGAAGCTGCGCAGGGCGATGTTGTCGGCCACGCTGAGCTTGCCGACGCAGCCCTTGTGCAAGGGTTCTTCGGGCAGCGCGAAGACGCGGTGGCGGCGCATCTGCGCGCGCGTGGCGTGGTAGGCCTCACCATCGATGGCGATGCTGCCCGCGGCGACTTCGCGCTGGCCGCTGAGCGCCTCGATGAGCTCTTTCTGCCCGTTGCCCGAAATGCCCGCAAGTCCCACCAGTTCGCCGCCGCGCAGGCTCAGCGACAGGTCGTGCACGCGCTGCAGGCCGCGATCGTCGCGCACGCAGAGCCGGTCGATGGTCAGGCGCGTGACTGCGGACGGCGGCGTGCGTGGCAGCTGGCGCGTCTGCGTCTGCGGCTCCACCGCCGCGGTGGCGTCTTCGGCCTGGCCCATGATCCAGCGCGCCATCTGCGCCTGCGAGGTCTGTGCGACCTGCGAGCGCGCCACCAGTCGGCCGCGACGCAACACCGTGACCTCGTCGGCGTAGGCCAGCACTTCGCCGAACTTGTGGGTGATCATGAGCACGCTGATCTCGCCGCGATGGGCCATGTCGCGCAGCAGGCCCAGCACCTCGTCGGCCTCCTGCGGCGTCAGCACCGACGTCGGCTCGTCGAGGATCAGCAGGCGATGCCGGAGATAGAGCTGCTTGAGGATCTCGAGCTTCTGCTTTTCGCCGGCGCCGAGGCCGGCGACCGGCGCGTCGAGCGGCAGCCGGAACGGCGCCTGCCGCATGAAGGCCTCGAGTTCGCCGCGCACCGAGCGCCACGGAATGCGCCAGGGCAGGGCGCCGCGCGCGAGCAGCAGGTTCTCGGCGACGCTGAATCCCGGGGCCACCGTGAAATGCTGGTAGACCATGCCGATGCCGAGCTTCTGCGCGGCGCGCGGCGAGGTGATCTCCACCTCGCGGCCGTCGAGCAGGATCTGCCCCTGGTCGAGCACCTGGTAGCCGATGAGCCCCTTGACGAGCGTGCTCTTGCCGGCCCCGTTCTCGCCGAGCAGCGCGTGGACGCTGCCGGGCGCGAGCTTGAGCGAGACCTCGTCGAGCGCGCGGAACGCCCCGAAGCTCTTGCCCGCGCCGACGACTTCGAGCGCGATGGCCCGGGGTGCCGCGGGCGACGAAGGTATCGAATGGGTGCGGGTCATGGAGCGGCCCTCATCGCGTCAGCGACAGCTCGCCGGGCGTGCCCGCAAGCGTCTGCCGCGGCCGCGAACTCGCGATCATGATGCCCAGCGTCAGCGCATAGGGTGCCGCGTTGAACAGGTGATAGCCGGAGCTGATGCCGATGGACTGCAGCGCCGGGCCGAGCGCCCCGGCTGCACCGAACAGCATCGCCGCGGCCAGGCAGCCCAGCGGCCGCCAGCGCGCGAAGATCACCAGCGCCACCGCCATGATGCCCTGGCCGCTCGACAGTCCCTCGCTCCAGGAGCCCGGATAGCACAGCGACAGATAGGCCCCGCCGACGCCCGCGAAAGCCCCGCCGGCGGCGGTGGCGAGCGTGCGTACGCGCGCCACCGGATACGCCAGCGCACGTGCGGTGCCCTCGTGATCGCCGACCAGGCGCAAGGCCAGGCCCAGGCCGGTGCTGCGCAGGCCCCAATGCAGCAGCAGGGCCAGCAGCACGCCGACCGGAAACAGGGCGTTGATCGCGAGCGCGCTGCGCCAGCGCGGATCGGCGATCCAGCCGCCGAGCGGCAGACTCGGCAACTGCGGCGCCTGCGGCTGGATGTAGGGCTTGCCCAGGAAGAAGGCGAGGCCGGTTCCGAGCAGCATCAGCGCGATGCCGAAGGCGATGTCGTTGACGCGCGGCAGCGAGCAGACCAGGCCGTGCAGCCATCCGAGCGCCAGGCCCGCGAGCGCGGCGAGGCCGACGCCGATCCAGGCCGACTGGCTCAGGTACGAGCCCGCGTAGCCGCACATCGCCCCGGCCACGAGCACGCCTTCCAGGCCCAGGTTCACGCGCCCGCTTTTCTCGGTCAGGCATTCGCCGAGGCTCACGAACAGGTAGGGCGTGCCGACGCGGATCGCGCCGGCGACCATGCCGATGGACAGCGTCGCCAGTGCACCGTCAGCCATGGGCCGGCTCCAGAGTTCTCAAGCGCAATTGCCAGCCGCCGAGGCGGCCGTTGAGGGCCTCCCAGGCCAGCAGCTGGGTGAAGATCAGGCCTTGCAGCACCAGCGTCGCCGCATCGGGCAGGTCGAGCCGCCGCTGCAGCAGGCTGCCGCTGGCGCCGATGCCGCCGACCAGCACCGCGCAGACGGTGACCGCGAGCGGGTTCTGGCGCGCCGCGAAGGCGACGAGAATGCCCGCATAACCGTAGCCCGACAGCAGCGAGGCGTTGGCGCTGCCCTGCACGGCGGCGACCTCGAACATGCCGGCGAGCCCGGCCGCCGCGCCGCCCGCGAAGCAGGCGCCGATGACGAGCCGGTCGACCGACAGCCCCACCAGCCGCGCGGCCTGCGCATTGCCGCCGACCACGTTGAGGGCGAAGCCGGCGACGGTCCAGCGCAGCACGATCCAGGCGACCAGGCAGCACAGCAGCCCGGCCGCGAAGCCCCAGTGCGCGTCGAGACCCGGCAGCAGGCCGATCATCCAGTCGTCGGGCAGCGGCAGCGTCGAGGGCTTGTTGAGGCTGGCCGGATCGCGCAGCGGGCCTTCGACCAGATGATTGAAGACGGCGATGCCCAGGTAGGACATCAGCAGGCTGCCGATGGTCTCGTTGACGCCGCGCCACTGACGCATCAGCGCGCTCGCGGCGATCCACAGCCCGCCGACCAGCGCGCTCGCCAGCGTCATGAGCACGAGCGCGGGCAGCGGCGCCAGGCCCGGCGCGGCGATCGCCACCGAACCCGCGGCCAGGCCGCCGAGGGCGAGCGCACCTTCCGCGCCGATGATGACCAGCCCCGCGCGCGCGGGCAGCACCACGCACAGCGCCGTGAGCATCAGCGGCGCGGCGCGCTGCAAGGTGTTGGCGAGCGCGAACGAAGAGCCGAACGCGCCCTTGACCATGAGCCCCAGGGCCTCGATCGCGGAGACGCCGCGCCATTCGAGGAACAGCCCGAACAGGGTGAGCGCCGACAGCACCGCGAACAGCGTGGGCAGCAGGCCCAAGCCGCTCGCGGCGAGGCGGCGCGTGAGTTGCCGCGCGGGCATCGGAGCCGGCCGCCTCATGCGCCGGTCGAACCCACCACGCCTTCGACGAGGTAGTTCATCGACTCGAGCACGATGTCGGTCTGCACGAGCGTGGTGCCGGCCGCGATCACGGTCTTGCCGCCATTGTCCTTGAGCGGGCCCTTGAAGATGTCGAACTTGCCCGCGACCATTTCGGCCTTGGTCTTGTCGATCTGCGTCTTGGCCGCGGCCGGTGTCGCGCCCGTGTAGGGCGACATCTTCACGAAGCCTTCCTTGAGTCCGCCGCGCGTGAGGTTGGCGAAGGCCGCGCCCGATTGCGCCGCTGCGACGTAGCTCTTGTAGACGGTCTCCCAGTTCCACTCGGCGCCCGTGAGGTAGGACTTGGGCGCGAGTACCGACTGGTCGGCGTGATAGCCACAGACGAACAGGCCGCGCCTGGCCGCGGTTTCGACGAGCACCTTGGGGCTGTCGACGTGGCAGGTGACGACGTCGACGCCCTGGTCGGCGAGCGAGTTGGTGGCCTCGGCTTCCTTCACCGGCATCGACCAGTCGCCCGTGAAGATCACCTGCGTGGTGATGCCGGGCTTCACCGAGCGCGCGCCGAGCGTGAACGCGTTGATGTTGCGCAGTACCTGCGGAATCGGCTTGGCGGCGACGAAACCGAGCTTGCCGCTCTTGCTCGCGTGGCCGGCGGCGATGCCGTTGAGATACTGGCACTCGTCGATGTAGCCGAAGTAGCTGCCGACGTTGAGCGGGTCCTTGCCCTGGGTCCACAGTCCGCCGCAATGCGCGAAGCGCACCTTGGGATACTTGGGCGCGAGCTTCACCGCGTGCGAGAAGTAGCCGAACGAGGTCACGAAGATCAGCGAGGCTTCGTCCTCGACGATCATCGCTTCCATCGCCTTCTGCACGGCGACGGTTTCGGGCACGTTCTCCTGCTCGATCACCTTGACGCCGGGCAGGGCCTTGAGCTTGGCGACGGCCTGCGCGTGCGCCTGGTTGTAGCCGTAGTCGTCGTGCGGGCCGACGTAGAGCGCGCCGACGGTGAGCTTGCCGGCGGCGGCGAGCAGGCGCTCGGCGGGCGTCAGCAGGGCCAGCGCCGTAGCGGCTGCGGTGGATTTGAGGAAATGGCGGCGGTCGAGGGTCATGGGTTCGTCCTGATGTCCGGCGTCAGTTGAGGATCCACTTGAACATGGCCTGAGGGACGGATTCGTCGGAGGTTTTGGAGGGGTTGAAGATGGCGTTGTCGAGGCCGAACTTGTTGTGCCAGAACTGCCATTCGACGCCGGCCTGGATGCATCCGGGCTTGCCGAACCAGTTGCCGAGGTCGACGAGGAAGCGCGGAGCGGAAATGATGTTGTCTGCGAGGCCCTTCTGGTCCCAGGCGTAGTCGAAGAAGCCTTCGAAGGAGAACTTGGTGGCGCCGATGTCGAACGGAATGCCCCAGGCGAGGGTGACCTGATAGCCGTCGCCGAGCGCGGCGGCCTGGTTGTCGCGCAGGTAGAGATTGATCTGGAAGAAGGCGAACTGCGGCATCTTGAGGTCGGCGGCGAGGCCGTAGAGATAAGTCTGCTCGGAGCCTGAGGAGAACTGTGGGATTTCGAGGGTGGAGGTGAAGAGGAAATCGGAGAACGGGCCGATGGAAAGATCCTTGCCGAGGATTTTTCCGAAGGAGAGGCGAGGGGAGAGTTCGGCGTAGTACTCGCCGGTGCTCTTGGCGTTGGCGCCTGCGAAGTCTGCGGTGTCGCCCTGGCGATCGGGGTTGGTGATGTCGACGAAGAAGAAGTTGTCGCCGTATTTCCAGCCGTCGGCATGTTCGAGGGTGATGATGCTGGCCTTGTCCTTGTCGCCGGTGGCGATGTCGCGATAGGAAGTGCCGTAGAGGTATTCGGCAGCGGTCGTCGACCAGATCGCGGTGCCGCCGGCCGTCGCCGTGTTGGAGGCGAGTGCGAGCGCCATCATCGTCGATAGCGTCGCGGTCTTGAGCAGCGTGTTGCGCTTGAGAAAGGCTTGGATGTTCACGGTGGTTCCTGGTGTTGCCTGGCGTTGGAACGCATGCTCCCGACCGGCTCCGCGGAGCCGGGCATGCGTGGGATGTGGGTAGGCCGAGTGGCGGCCCGGGCAGGCTGCTAGTGCAGCGTCACGGCCGGCCTCACAAGGCGACCTCGGCCGTGCCGGGCGCCGCCTCCTGTGGACGCACCTTGGCCGGCTCGTCGGCATAGCGCGCCTTGGCGCAGCCGAACAGCACGCCGGCCACGCCGAGATAGCTCAGGGCCACGAGCGGCGTCTTCATCACGCCGATCGCCTCGCTGTGCATGAAGCCGAAGAAGGTCAGCACGGCGCCGGCGAGCGCGAAGCCCGCGGCCTTGGTGAAGGCCCGATCGATGATGCAGGCCGCGATCGCCGCGAGAATCAGGCTGCCGAGGATCGCGCCGCCACCGAGCAGTTCGAGCCCGTGATAGAGCACGCCCATTCCAGCGAGCTTGTCGATGCCGACCGTCGCCGCATTGGTGCCGGCCGCGCCGAGCGCATTGTCGATCATCAGCTTGCCCCAGCCGGCGACCTGCGGAATCAGCGACAGGATCACCGCGGGCGCATGGCTCTTGGGTGTTTCCTGGAAGGCCTGCGCTCCGATCAGCATGCCGATGTAGAGCAGGATCGGCGAGATCGCGACGACCGGAATCAGCGCCATCATCAGCGCGAGAATGCCGAACCACGACAGCACGAGCACCATCACGCCGGTCGCGGCCGAGTAGCCGATGCGTCCGCCGATCGCCTTCCAGCCCGGATGGCCGATGTAGACCGCGTTGATGAACGGATTGCCGAGCAGGCAGCCGATCAGGCTCACGACGCCGTCGGCCGTCAGCACGCGCGTGGTCGGGTAGTGATCGCCGCCGGCTTCGGCCGATTCGACGTTGTCCATCGCCTCGACGAGGTCGTAGATGCCGAACGGAATCGCGGTCACGAGGATCACGCCGAGGTATTCGAAGCCGCCGAACACGTGGCCGAACACCGGCAGCGGAATGCTGAAGCCGAAGCTCGCGAACGAATCGCCGAGCTTGGCGATGCTCATGCCGCCGAAGTTGTAGCCCAGCGCGAGCCCGCCCCAGGCGATCGCCGAACCGACCGCGATCGCGACGAGCCCGGCCGGAATGCCCTTGAAGTAGCGCACGCCGCCGAACCAGCTCGCGAGCAGGATCGCGAAGCAGACGATGCCGATCACCGGATCCATGTACATGTCGAGCGCCGGACGCAGCGAGATGAAGGCGATCGACACGCCCGCGAGCGCGCCGAGCAGTGCGGCGCGCGGCGTGATCTTCTTGATCCACGGGGCGACGAAGCCGCCGACCATGAGCACGAAGCTCTGCACGAAAACCCAGGTGAGCCCCGCTTCCCAGCCCTTGATCGGGTCACCGGCGCTCGCTGCGATCGGCATCATGATCACGAAGACGACGACGAACATGTGCGGCACGCTGATGCCCGAGGGCAGCGCGCAGACATCGCTGCGGCCGGTTTTCTGCGCGAGCTTGTAGGCGAGCCAGGCGTAGTAGACGGTCGACAGGAACAGCATCAGGCCGGTCGCCGGCAGGATGCGCCCGAAGATCAGCTCGTCCGGCAGCTTGAGCACGTAGCGCATGAGCGCCGTGAGCGTGAGCAGGTTGACGAGAATGTTGGTGCCGAAGCCGAAGAAGGCGTTCCAGTCTCCTGGAACCCAGATCTTGGGTTTACTCAGTGTTACGGTGCTCATTTGATGTCTCCCATGTGTACTACGACGACGCCGGTGCTGCGCTCCGATTCGTTTGCCCACGCGCTTCTTTGCGAAAGGCGCAGAGGGGCTTCCCACGCGATTGCGCGGTCGCTTCATTCATTCAGTGGCGACAAGCGCCGGCTTCTCCAAAATCGGAGAAGCGAGTTCAACAGCGTCAGCCGCTATTCAATGCGGCGATCACGCGCGACGAATCCGAGACCCAGCCGAAGATGCCGCTCTGCGCGACGATCATGCGCAGTGCCACTTCGTGGAATTCGGGAAAATACGAAGCGGCGCAATCGGACGGCACCAGGCATTCGAAGCCACGATCGTTGGCTTCGCGCACGGTGGTGTGCACGCAGACTTCGGTGGTTACGCCGCAGACGATCAATGTCCTGATGCCGCGGTTCTTGAGGATCAGTTCGAGATCGGTCTGGCAGAACGAGCCCTTGCCGGGCTTGTCGATGACCGGCTCGCCGGCGATCGGATACAGCTCAGGAATGATGTCGTGTCCGGCTTCGCCGCGAATCAGGATGCGGCCCATCGGCCCGGCATCACCGATGCGCGTCGGGCCGTGGCCGCGTTCGAGCTTGGCGCGTGGTGCATCGGTGAGATCGGCCCGATGGCCTTCGCGCGTATGCAGAACGAAGAGTCCAGTTTCACGCGCGGCACAGAGCAGCGCCTTGAGCGGCTCGATGGCGACGCGCAGCCTGGAGACGTCGTTGCCGAGCATGGCACCGAAGCCGCCAGGCTCCATGAAGTCACGCTGCATGTCGATGATCAGCAGCGCCGTCGTGACGGGTGAGAACGCCAGCGCGTAAGGCTGGGCTTCGATCAGCTTGTCAGCGCTCATTGCGGCCTCCATTGGTCCGCAGACTCGACACCAACGACGCATGCAGTATCCATGCCTGAGTGCGTCGTTGCATGCAACAAAAATGATGTCATCACCTTGGGAAACTCCGGTTCACGAGGTTTTCGATGCCAGATAGCCGCGCCAGCCGCCGAACTGCGTGATGTCGAGTGCTCCAGCGACGCCGTCGTGCTCGCAGATGAAGCCGGTTTCGCGGCGGCCGTCGGCGAGTTCGATCTTGCCCAGGCCCAGCGGAGCGCCAATGCCAGCGAGGAATGAGCCTACTTCGCTGCTCGGCAGCTCCCAGACTTCCACTTCGATCGCCCGGCCTGCTGCATCGCGCACCATCGCGGGTCGCTGTGGCGGACCGCCGGGCAAGGCGTAGAGCTTGTAGGCAGGCGCGCTGTGAGTGGCTTCGATGAGCGTCGCTCCGCGACCGAGCAACTGATGGTTGAGTGCAAGCCCTTGCAGGTGCGCGCCGCAGACGACGAGGCGCATGCGATCGCCCGGTATTACCGTCGCCGACGCGGGTTTTGCCGCCGATTGCATGGCCTGCGCGATGCTCAGCAGATAGTGGTCGGTGAATGCGCGGCCGAACAGCGTCACGCCGAACGGCAATCCGTTGGCGAGCGTGCCGGCGGGCACCGCGACGGCGGTGTAGTCGAGCAGATTCATGAAGTTGGTGTAGGTGCCGAGTTCGCTGTTGCGCAGGACCGGCTCGGCGTGGAGTTCGGCCAGCGTGACGGCGCGCGGAATCGTCGGCGTGAGCACCAGGTCCACCGCTTCGACGCTGCGATCGCATAGGCGCTTGTAGGCGCGCAACTGCTCGGCCGCCTGGATGCGCTCGACCGCCGTCGCCCCGGCGCCCGGCGAGACCACGTCGCGGATCACCGGCAGTACGAGTTCGGGATCGCGCTCGATGAGCCCGCCGAAGGCGGCGTAGCGCTCGGCGGCGCCAGCCGGCTGGTAGAGCAGCACGGCGGCCTGCAAAAACGGCGTGAAGTCGATTTCCACCGCGGTGCCGCCGAGCGCTTCGAGCGAGGCGATGGCGGCTTCGTAGAGCGCCGGGCTTTCTTCGCAACCGCACCAGATGCGGTCCTGCGGACGCGGAACCGCGAAGCGGAATCGGGCTGGCCGTGCGTTGGCGGGCGCGGCGTTCCAGGCCGGGTTGCGCCGGCTCTCGGGCTCCTGCTCATCGTATTGCGCGATCAACGCGAGTAGCTCGGCGGCTTCTTGCGCCTCGCGCGTGAACAGGCTCACGCAATCGAGCGAGCGGCAGCAGGGCACGACGCCGTCGATCGAGACGATGCCGCGCGTGGGTTTGAGTCCGACAAGGCCGTTGAGCGCCGCCGGCACGCGGCCCGAGCCGGCCGTGTCGGTGCCCAGCGAAAAGCTCGCGAGGTTCAGCGCGACCGCGAGCGCCGAGCCCGAACTCGAGCCCCCGCTGGGATAGTCGGGCAGAACCGAATTGCGGCATTCGCCATAAGGCGAGCGCGTACCGTTGATGCCGGTGGCGAGCTGGTCGAGATTGGTCTTGCCGGTTGGGATCGCCCCGAGTTCCATGAGCCGCTGCACCACGCGTGCCGAGCGGCCGGGCCTGTAGGCGTAGGCCGGGCAGGCGGCGGTCGTCGTGACTTCGCCGAGGTCGATGTTGTCCTTGATCGCGAACGGAATGCCGTAGAGCGGCAGGGAATCGGGTGAACGCGTTTCGAGCGCGACGAGATAGGGCTCGAGCTGTTCCGGCCCCAGCAGCTCGATGTAGGTGTGGAACTCCGGGTTGAGTGCGGCGGCCCGCTTTTGCAGGTTCGCCAGCAGTTGCCTGGGCGTGAACCGCCGCTCTCGATAGGCCGCGCGCAGTGCCGCCAGCGAAAGATCGCTCCCGATATCCAAGTCCGCCTCCCCATTCTGGTCATTGCTGCTGCACCACCTTGGCGCGCAATGATGTATGCAACGCTCGTGCCTGAGCTTGCATACAATGCGGGCTCCTACGGCAGCCCATTCGAGCATGAGCACCACGAGCACGATTCGCGGCGGTTCGGCGCAAGAGGTCTACAGCCAGCTCAAGTCGTTGATCCTGGGGTTCGAGATCTACCCGGGTTCGCGCGTGACCGAGACCGAACTGGCCGAGCGCTTCGGTGTCAGCCGCACGCCCGTGCGCGAGGCGCTGCAGCGGCTGCAGCTGGAAGGCTATCTGTCGGTGCGGCCCAAGCAGGGCTGTTTCATCCGCGAGATCGACATCGAAGAGATCGACGAGCACTACCAGGTGCGCATTGCCCTGGAAATGTGCGCACTCGAAGTCGCCTGTATCCACATGCCCGACAAGGCGATCCGCGAGCTCGCCAAGAAGTGGGACCCCGCCAGGCAGCCCAAGGGCCGGATCGACGTCGAGACGATGGCGGACCTCGATGAGAGTTTCCACATTGCGCTCGCGGAAGGCGGCGGCAACCTCGTGCTGGCCGACTACCTGCAACGCGTGAATCACGCGATCCATATCATCCGGCGTCTGGATTTCACCGAGAACCAGCGCGTGGACCTCACATATAAAGAGCACCACGACGTCTGCCAGCACCTGCTCAAGCGCAACATCGTCGGCGCGCAGCAGGCGCTGCGCCAGCACATCCAGCGCAGTCAGCTCGCGGCCAAGACGATCACGCTGGAGCAGCTCTCGCGGGCGCGTTCCCGCGCCCGGCGCGTCCAGCGTGAGCGGGCGGCGGGCTGAGTTCGTTCATCCCAGACGCAGCGCCGGAAAGCGAAGCGCGCGCCCAGGATCCGCATGGCCGCGACCGGCACCGTCCGCACATCAGTTGCGATCCGCCTGCTGATCGTCTCTTCGATTTTCTCGCGGCGAATCGAGCCCGGCGGATCGCGGCTTTAGCCGAGCAGCTCGGCGAGCGTGCAGGCCACCGTCGCGGTCGCTGCGCGCAGGTCGCGCAGGCGCAGCTTCTCGTCGGCCGCATGGCCGTTGGCTTCGCCGAGCGTGCGCGGCCCGGCGCCGTAGAGAACGGTCGGAATACCGGCTTCGGCGTAGTGCCTTGCGTCGGTGTAGAGCGGCACACCGTGCTCGGCGATCGGAACCCCGAGGAAAGCCGCGCCATTGCGCTGCAAGGCCGCGGCGAGGTTTTCGGAGCCCGCCAGTTTGGCGAGCGGTGCCGCACGCAGGATGCGACGGATCTCCACGCGAATACCGTCGATCTGCGCAGCGGCCAATTCGATGAGCCCGCGCAGTTCGGCTTCGGCGTCGTCCATGGATTCCTCCGGAATCACGCGGCGATCGATGCGGAAGCTCACCCGGTCCGGCACCACGTTGGTGTTGATGCCGCCTTCGATGAGCCCGACGTTGAGCGTCGGATGACGAATGCCCGGCGTCTGCGACTCGCGAAGCTCCAGCGCTTTGCGTGAATCGTAGAGCCGCTGAAGGATGTGCGTCGCGGCGGCCAGCGCGTCGATGCCTGACTCGGGCATGGCGGCGTGGCCCTGGCGGCCGCGCACGACGACTTCGAAGTGCAGGCAGCCGTTGTGCGCGGTCGTCACCGCATAGGAGAAGCCGGCGCAGATCGCGTAATCGGGCTTGGTCAGACCTTGCTCGACGAGCCAGCGCGGGCCGATGTCGCCGCCGACTTCCTCGTCGTAGGTGAAGTGCAGTTCCACCGAGCCCTTGAGCGCATGGCCGTCGGCGGCGAGCCGCTGCAAGGCGCGCAGGGCGAAGGTGTAGGTGGCGAAGTCGGATTTGCTCACCGCCACGCCGCGTCCGACCATCGCCGGGCCGTGCTCCCCGTCTTCGATGATCGCCGCGCCATACGGATCCTGCGTCCATCCCAGGCCCGGCGGCACCACGTCGCCATGCGCATTGAGCGCGATGCAGGGGCCTGCGCCGAAACGGTGGCGCACGATTAGGTTGGTCGCCGAAATCATGCCGGCGGCGCGGACGGTCGCCTCCGGCACCGGGTGCGATTCGACCTCGAAGCCCAGCGCCGTCAGCAGTTCGGCGGCCTTGCGCGCATGTGCGGCGCAGTCACCGGGCGGGTTGTCGGTGGGAATGCGCACGAGTTCGGCGAGAAAGTTGCAGCTCGCGTCGAAGTCGGTGTCGACGTGTGCGAGCAGTTCGGCCTGCTGGCTTTCCAGTGGACTCATGCGAGCTCTCCCGCACCGGGATCCGGGCTGTTCGTGAAATGGCTCAGGAAATCGGCGAAGACCTCGGCAGCGACGCCGGCATCGGCTTCGCTGAGCGTCTCGGCCGGATGGTGGCTGATGCCGCCGTGACCGCAGCGCACGAACAGCATGCCGACCCCGGTCAGCTCTGCGAGCTGCATCGCGTCGTGGCCGGCACCGCTGGGCAGGTGGCGCGGCGACGGTTCACCGGTCACCCGCGCGATGCTCGCCGACAGTTGCGCCTGCAGTGCGGGCGAGCAGGGGGTGGCCGCGGCGCGCAGCACCGCTTGTGAAGTGATCTGCACCTGGCGCCGCGCGGCGATGCGCTCGATCTCGGCGAAGATGTCGGCTGCCGCCGCATCGCGGACTGCATCGTCGGGGGCACGGATGTCGATCGACAGTTCGCAGGCGCCCGGAATCACGTTGATCGCCCCGTTGGGCACGAGCAGGCGTCCGACGGTGCCGACGAGGCCGGGCACGCTCGCGCAGCGGCGCTCGACGCAGAGCACGATCTCGGCTGCCGCCGCCGCGGCGTCACGCCGCAGGTGCATGGGCACGGTGCCCGAATGGCCCGCCAGGCCGGTGATCTGCAGCAGATGCCGCTGGCTGCCGTTGATCGCGGTGACGACGCCGACGGCGTGCCCTTCATCGAGCAGTACCGGACCCTGCTCGATATGGACTTCGACGTAAGCCGCGACCGCTGCGGCATCGCGTGCGATTGCCGTGATCTGCTGCGGGTCGTGGCCGGCCGCGACGAGCACGTCCCGCAGGCTCAGGCCGTCGGCGTCGACGCGATCGAGACTGGCGAAATCGAAGCGGCCGGCGATGGCGCTGCTGCCGAGGAAGGTCGATTTGAAGCGCACGCCTTCTTCTTCGCAGAAGCCGACGATCTCCAGATCGAACGGCAGCCGCCGGCCGGCGAGCCGCAGCCGCTGCGCGACGACGATGGGCAGCAGGATGCCGAGCCGGCCGTCGTAGCGGCCCCCATCGATCACGGTGTCGTAGTGCGAGCCGGTGATGAGCGTCTTGGCGTCGGCGAGCCCGCAGCGCCAGCGGCCGACGACGTTGCCGATGGCGTCGATATGGGCATCGAGCCCGGCCTGCCACATCCATTCGCGGAGCTGCCGTGCGGTGGCGCGGTGCGCGGGCGTCATGAAGGTACAGGTCAGCGCGCCATCCTGATCGCTGTGGCCTGCGAGGCTGCCGGCCATTGCCAGGATCGTGCGGCCCGCGGGCTCGGTGACGCGCTCGGCGAGGCGGAATTCGGCGATGCGCGCGATCTGCGCGAGCGCCGTGGCGAGTTCGGTTTCAGGGTCGTGCTCGATGCGCTGTTCGAACTGGGCCAGGATCGAGGCGCGATCATGGCCCTTGACCGAGAGCACGAACGGAAAGCCGAAGCGCGCGGTGTAGCGCGCGTTGAGTTCCTGCAAGCGATCGAACTCTTCGGGCGAGCATTGCGAAAGCCCGGCGCCGGCCTGCTCGCGCGTCGACTCGGCCGTCAGTTCGCCACGGATTGCGGTGCGGCCGGCGAGCTCGGGGTGCGCCCGCACGAGCGCGAGCTGTTGCCCGACCGGGGCCGCGCGCATGCTGGCGTTGAGCGCGTCGGCCAGATCGAAGCAGGTCGCGAACGGCCGCTGGCTCGCGGTCGCCTCGGCGATCCACGGCGAATGCTCGAAGATTCCATCAAGCGCGGCGACGAAGCCGCTGGCCGGCAGCGCATTGAGCGCGTCGAGATCGATCGGTGGATGGATGGGTGTGCTCATGCGGGCGGATGCGTTTCGGCCCAATGCCGGGCGATGTCGAGGCGCCGTGCGATCCAGACGCCGGGCCGGGCGGCGACGTAGTCGATGAAGCGTTCGAGCGAGGCCAGCCGCGCGGGACGGCCGATCAGCCGCGCGTGCAGGCCGATCGACAGCATCTTCGGCGTGTCGAGCCCCTGCGGATCGCCCTCGGCGTAGAGCACGTCGAAGGCATCCTTGAGGTAGTCGAAGAACTGCACGCCCGAGTTGAAGCCTTGCACCGTGGCGAAGCGCATGTCGTTGGTGTCGAGCGTGTAGGGCACGACGAGATGCGGCCGGCCGTTTACCGCGGTCCAGTAGGGCAGATCGTCGGCGTAGGAGTCGGAGTCGTAGAGAAAGCCGCCGTGCTCGACGACGAGCCGGCGTGTGTTCGGGCTGTCGCGGCCGGTGTACCAGCCCAGCGGGGCCTCGCCGGTGAGATCGCGCAGGATTGCGACGGCCTCGGCCATGTGGGCCCGTTCGGTGGCCTCGTCGATGTTCTGGTAGCTGATCCAGCGCAGGCCATGGCTGACGATGTCCGCCCCGAGTTCGCGAAAGGCTGCGACGGCGTCCAGGTTGCGTTGCAGTGCGCGTGCGACGCCGAAAACGCTGAACGGCAGGCGCTTGCGCTCGAACAGCCGCAGCACGCGCCAGAGCCCGGCACGCGACCCGTATTCGTACAGCGATTCCATGCTCATGTGGCGCGTCGGGAAGGTTTGCGCGCCGACGATCTCGGAGAGGAAGGTCTCCGATGCGGCATCGCCGTCGAGCACGCAGTTCTCCGCACCCTCTTCGTAATTGAGTACGAACTGCACGGCGATGCGCGTGGCCCCGGGCCAGCGCGCGTGCGGCGGCCGGCGGCCGTAGCCGATCAGATCGCGCGGATACGGCACGGTGCTCAAGCGCGTCTCAGGCCGGCACGCGGCCCAGCACGGTATGCAGGTCGACACTGGTGTCGCGCGGGTCTTCGAGCTTGAGGTCCGCGAGCACGTGATCGAGGTGATGCAGCATGAGGCTCGGCGCCTTGGGGCTGCGCCGGTCGAGCGCGTTCGCCAGATCCTGGTGATCGTCGGGCGGGCACAGCGCGGCGCCAGGCTGCTGGAACACGGCGATGATCAGCGAGGAACGCGAAACCAGTTCGCGCAGCATCGCCAGCAGCGTCAGGTTGCCTGCGGCTTCGGCGATCAGCAGGTGGAACTCGCCCGACAGCCTGATCATCGAACGGCGATCGCGCTTTTCCCAGGCCCGCCGCTCGCGGGCCAGATGGTCGCGCACGCGTTGCAAGTCGTCGGCAGAGGCGCGCGTGATGAAACGCTCGACGATGCCTGGCTCGATGAGCCGGCGTGCCTCGAACACGTCGAGCGCATCTTGCACGCTGGGCTTGGAGACCAGTGCGCCCTTGTTGGGCAGCAGCGTCACCAGCCCTTCGCCGGCGAGCCGTTGCAGCACCTGGCGTACGCGGGTGCGGCCCAGGCCGAGCACCTCGCCGAGCTTGGTTTCGATGAGCCGGGTGCCGGGCGGCAGGCTGTGGTCCATGACTGCGGAGCAGATGCGCTCGTAAGCCTCGTCGATGGGGCTGATCGCCGCCGGCTTGCGCGGGCGGCGGACCACTGCCGGCTTGCGCGCCTGGCCGCGTGCCTTGTCTGTGGATTTCCGGGAGATCGGGGCGCGGGTTTTCATGCGCGCCGGTCAGTGCCTGTTGTCGCCAGGACAAAGGTCGCTCGGGCGCAGCGCTGCAACGGCAGCGCGCCGTGTCCCGGCCGCACAGGCGCGACGGCCGCTGCGATGCGCCAAAGCGAACCGCAGCCTGCGGGTCGCCATCGGATTTTCGATCATGCTGCGTTGTCCCTCGGTCATTCGGAACCATCCAAGGCTCTGGTCGCGCCTTGCCCGATCGGAAATCTGAAGGCTGCGCGGCGAGCGCCTCGAGGCTGGCCGGCCGCCCTCGTGCCGGGCGGGGGGCGCAAAGTATAGGCAGCCGGACCGCCCGCAGGGGTGAAGTCGGCTTCATGTCGCGGTTCCTGCGACGCGGCGGCCCATGACGTAGGTCTGGCCGATGCAGCGGTCGTCGCCGAGCACCATGAGCACCTGCAGCAATTCGCCCAGCGAGCGCGTGTGCCGGCAGCGGCGCTCGATCAGCGGTGTCGCTTTCAGATCGAGCACGAGGAAGTCGGCCTCGCGGCCGGGCGCGAACGAGCCGATGCGATGATCGAGCTGTAGCGCCCGCGCACCCGCGAGTGTCGCCAGATAGAAGGCGCGCAGCGGCGACAGCCGCTGACCACGCATCTGCGCGACCTTGTAGGCCTCGCCCATCGTCCGCAGCAGGCTGAAGCTGGTGCCACCGCCGACGTCGGTCGCCAGTGCGTATTGCATGCCGGCGGCGTCGGCCGCGTCGAAGTCGAACAGCCCGCTGCCGAGATAGAGATTCGACGTCGGCGCATGCGCGGCGCAGGCGCCGCAGGCGCAGAAGCGGCGCCGGTCCTCGTCGTCGATGTGGACGCTGTGCGCGAAGGTGGCCCGCTCGCGCAGCAGCCCGTAATGCTCGTAGACGTCGAGGTAACTGCGCCGCTCGGGGAACAGTTCGCATACCCAGGCGACCTCGTCGAGATTCTCGGCGAGGTGGGTGTGGATGTAAGTGGTCGGATAGTCACGCGCCAGCCGGCCGGCGGCGGCGAGCTGCTCGGGCGTCGAGGTCGGAGCGAAGCGCGGCGTGATCGCGTAGAGCAGCCGGTCACGGCCGTGCCAGCGTTCGATGAGTTCGCGCGATTCGCGCTCGCCGCTTTCGGCGGTGTCCTGCAGGTAGTCCGGGCAATGCCGGTCCATGAGCACCTTGCCGGCGATGGTCCGCAGCCCGCGTGCCTGCGCCGCGCCGAAGCAGGCGTCGGCCGAACTCGCATGCACGCTGCAGAACACCTGCGCGGTGGTGGTGCCGTTGCGCAGCAGTTCGTCGAAGAAGAAGCCCGCCGTGTCCTGCGCGTAGGCTGGGTTCTCGAAGCTGCGCTCGGTCGGAAAGGTATAGCGGTTGAGCCAGTCGAGCAGGTCGCGACCGCCAGCGGCGATCATGTCGGTCTGCGGCAGGTGGATGTGCGTGTCGATGAAGCCCGGCACCAGCAAGGCGTCGTGATGCTCGATGGGCTTGCAGCCCGCGGGCAGGGTGGCGAGCAGCTCGGCCGCCGCGCCCGCCTGCTTGACGCGACCGTCCTCGATGATCAGCAGGCCATCTTCGTGGTGCTCGTAACTGCCGGCGTCGTCGTTCGCGCCGGGATCGGAAGAGAAATGCAGCAGCGCGCCGCGGTGCGCGGTGAGCACATCGTGGCGGTCGCTGGACACGGTGGCGTTCATGCCGTCCTCAGGATGCATTTCACGGTGAGGCTCCGGCGTCGATCCAGGCCAGCACGGCCTCGCGCTCGGCGTCGGTCATCTGCGTGAGATTGCCCAGCGGCATCGCGCGCGTCGCCAGTTGCTGGCGGATTTCCGTGGTCTGCGCGCGAATGCGGTCGGGGGTGTCGAGCCTGTAGCCCTTGGGTGGCGCGGCGAAGCCCGGCTGCGTCGGGTGCTCGGCATGGCAGCTCGCACAGCGCTGCAACAGGATCGCCTGCACGCTTGCGAAGTCGCTGGCGACGGCTGGAACGTTCCCTGCCTGTGCGGGCCCCGATGGCGCGGGGCTCGCGGACAAGGGCTTGCGCGGCTCCGGCTTGAGCGTCCAAGCCAGGATCGCGAGCACCACCACGCCGACGATCAGCGCTACCGGCGACGTCTTGCCTCCGCGCTCGTGCGCCTTGTGCCGGGCGACGAACCAGGTGCGGATCGCCGCGCCCGCGACGCAGAGTCCGATGAGCACCGCTCCGTTCTGTGCCGCGCCGTAGGTGAAGGCGTAGTGGTTGCTGATCATCACCAGCAGCACGGGCAGTGTGAAGTAGGTGTTGTGCACCGAACGCTGTTTGCCGCGCTGCCCGTGGATCGGATCGACCGGCTTGCCTGCACGCGCGGCCTCGACCATCGCGCGCTGCCCCGGAATGATCACGAAAAACACGTTCGCGACCATGATGGTGCCGAGCATCGCGCCGAATTGCAGATAGGCGCCGCGCCCGCTGTAGACCTTGCAAAGTCCGTAGGCCGCGCTGCAGAGCAGTACGGCGGTCACCACGCCGAGCATCCTGTCGTTGCGCCCCAGGGCCGAGCGGCAGAGCAGGTCGTAGACGATCCAGCCCCCCGCGAGTGAGGCCAGGCCCAGTGCGATCGCGCTCCACTGGCCGAGATCGGCGAGCGAAGGATCGATGAGGTAGAGCTCGGGCGCGCGGTAATAGAGCAGGCAGAGCAGGAAGAACCCCGACAGCCAGGTGCTGTAGGCCTCCCAGTAGAACCAGTGCAGTGAGCGCGGGACCTCGGCCGGCGCGGTCTTGTACTTCTGCGCGTTGTAGAAACCGCCGCCATGCACGGCCCAGAGTTCGCCGCCGACGCCCTTGGTCTTGAGCGCTTCGTCGGTGGGTGCGAGCAGGTGGTTGTCGAGCCAGACGAAGTAGAACGAGGCGCCGATCCAGGCGATCCCGGTGATCAGGTGGATCCAGCGACCGAGGAGACTGAGCCAGTCGAGGAGATAGGCGTCCATCTCACGCGTCCGGGTGATACGACTTGCCCAGGGCCGCCGGCTGGTTGAGCAGGATCGTTTTCGGATCACGGCAGATGATCACCAGCACGATCACCGTCGCCGCATACGGCAGCATCGAGAGAAACTCCGACGGAATGTGCAGCCCGAAGCCTTGTGCATAGAGCTGCATCACCGTCACGCCGCCGAACAGGTAGGCGCCGAGCATCACGCGCAAGGGTTTCCAGGTGGCGAAGACGACCAGCGCCAATGCGATCCAGCCGCGGCCGGCGCTCATGCCTTCGACCCACATCGGCGTCAGCGCGGTGGACAGGTAGGCTCCCGCGATGCCGCTGCAGGCGCCGCCGAACATCGTCGCCGCGTAGCGGATGCCGGCGACCGGATGGCCGAGCGCGTGCGAGACCTGCGGAGCCTCGCCGACCGCGCGCATCTTCAGGCCCGCGTGCGTCCTGGTGAGGAACCACTGTACGGCGAAGTACAGGGCGATCGAGCCGTAGACGAGCAGGTTGAAACGGAACAGCAGCGGGCCGAGCACGGGCAGGTCGCTCAGGACCGGAATGTCGATCGCCGGGGCGCCCGGAATCGGCTGGCCGACGAAGGGCCGGCCGGCGAAAGCCGACAGTCCGACGCCGAACAGTGTCAGTGCCAGGCCCGTGGCCACCTGGTTGGTCTGCAGCGTGATCGTGAGGAAGCCGAACACCAGCGACATCGCCACGCCGGCGAGCGCGGCGGCCAGATAGCCCAGCGTGAGGCTGCCTGTCGACAGGCCGACGGCGAAGCCGGTGACGGCGCCGACCAGCATCATGCCTTCGACGCCCAGGTTGAGTACGCCGGCGCGTTCGGCGACGAGTTCACCCAGTGCGGCGTAGATCAGCGGCGTGGCGGCGACGACGGTGCTGACGAGGATCGGAACGAGCGCGTCCATCAGGCGGCCTCGGCTGGGGTTGCGGGCGATGCGGCGGCCGCCGCGGCTGGTTTGGGTGCGGCGATCCTGCGGCGCACGCGGAACAGCACGAACAGGTCGGCCGCGAGCAGGTAGAACAGCAGCAGGCCCTGGAACAGCCCGGTGACGGCGGACGGCAGCGCGAGTTCCATCTGCGACTGCTCGCCGCCGAGGTAGAGCAGCGACATCAGCATGGAGGCCAGCACGATGCCGGCCGGATGCAGGCGTCCGACAAAGGCGACGATGATCGCCGCGAAGCCGTAGCCTGGCGAAACGGTGGGTTGCAACTGGCCGATCGGCCCGGCGACTTCACAGATGCCCGCGAGGCCCGCAGTGGCGCCCGAGAGCAGCAGGGCGAGCCAGATATTCCGCTTCTCCGAAAAGCCCGCGTAGGCCGCCGCTGCGGGCGCGAGCCCGGCGACCTGCATGCGATAGCCTGCGTGGGTGCGGGCGATGAAGAGCCATGCAGCCGCGGCGATGGCGAGCGCGAAGATGAAGCTGAGGTTCACGCGCGTGCCTTCGATGAGCAGCGGCAGCAGCTCCCAATCGTTGAACGTGCGCGACTGCGGAAAGTTGTAGCCGGCCGGATCGCGCCAGGGACCATGCACGAGCCAGGCGAGGATCAGCTGGGCGATATAGACCAGCATGAGGCTCACCAGAATTTCGTTGGTGTGGAAGCGCGTGCGCAGGAACGCCGGGATCGCCGCCCAGAGCATGCCGCCGATCACGCCGGCCGCGAGCATCGAGGGCAGTAGCCAGTGGCTCTCGGTTTCGCCGAAGGCCAGCGCCACGCCCGAACCGAAGATCGCGCCCATGACGAGCTGGCCTTCGGCGCCGATGTTCCAGACGTTGGCGCGAAAGCCCAGTGCCAGCCCCAGCGCGCAGAGCAGCAGCGGCGTGGTCTTGAGCAGCAGCTCGCCAAGGCCGTAGGTGGTCGACAGCGGTTTGATGAAGAACACGCGGAAGGCGTCGACCGGGTTCTTGCCGAGCACGGTGAAAATAATGAAGCCGGTAACGAGCATCGCCAGCGCCGCGATCAGCGGCGCGGTGAGTCGCATGAGGCTGGACGGTGCCTGACGTTTCTCAAGCCGCAGCATGAAGGGCCTCCTCGCGTTCCTGCTTGTTTTCGATGAAGCCGCCGGACATCCAGTAGCCGATCTCCTCGATGCTGGTTTCGGCCGGCTTGCGTGTCGGCGACAGATGCCCCTGCGCGATCACCGCGATGCGGTCGCAGATGGCGAACAGCTCGTCGAGCTCCTCGGAAACCACCAGCACCGCAACGCCCCTGTCGCGCAGGTCGATGAGTGCCTGGCGGATCATCTGCGACGCTCCGACATCGACGCCCCAGGTCGGTTGTGCGGCGATCATCACCTTGGGTTCGAGCAGGGTTTCGCGGCCGACGATGAACTTCTGCAGGTTGCCGCCCGACAGTGAATTCGCGGCCGAGCCATTGCCTCCGCACTTGACCTTGAAATCGCTGATCGCGCGATCGGCGAAGCTGCGTGCTGCGCCGTTGTCGACCAGGCCGAAGCGCACCATGCCGGCACGCGCGCCGGTGAGCAGCGCATTGTTCGACAGGCTCATCGGCGGAACCGCGCCGCGTCCGAGGCGCTCTTCGGGAACGAAGGTCAGGCCTAGCTTGCGGCGCTGTGCCGGGTTGAGCAGCCCAGCGGGCTGGCCGGCGACGCGAATCGCGCCGCGATCGTCGTAGGACAGCAGGTTCTCGCCCGACAGCGCGGCCATGAACTCCTTCTGGCCGTTGCCCGAGACGCCGGCGATGCCGACGATCTCGCCTTCACGCACGCGCAGGTCGATCTGCTTGAGCGTGGTGCCAAAGGGATCGCGCGTCGCCAGGCTCAGGTTGGTCAGCTCGAGCATGATCTGGCCCGGCTCGCGCGGCGTGAGCTGGCAGACCGACAACTCGCTGCCGATCATCAGCGTGGCGAGCGATTCGTTGGTTTCGGTTTTGGGTTTGGCGGTGCCACTGAGCTTGCCGCCACGCAGCACGGTCGCGGTGTCGCAGAGTTCGCGAATCTCGTCGAGCTTGTGGCTGATGTAGAGGATCGAGACGCCTTCGGAGGCGAGCCGGCGCAGCGTGTCGAACAGCTTGCGCACCGCTTGTGGTGTCAGGACCGAGGTCGGCTCGTCCATGATCAGCAGGCGCGGGTTCTGCAACAGGCAGCGGACGATCTCGACGCGCTGCCGCTCGCCCACCGACATGCTGTGCACGAGCCGCTGCGGATCGACCGGCAGCCCGTATTTCTCCGAAACTTCGCGAATCTGCACATAAAGCTTGGTCGGCGATTCCTTGAAGTCGAGAGCCAGCGCGATGTTCTCGGCAACGGTCAGCGTTTCGAACAACGAGAAATGCTGGAACACCATGCCGATGCCGAGTTCGCGCGCCTGTGCCGGTGTGGTGATGCGCACCGGCCGGCCTTCCCACTCGATGCGCCCTTCGGTGGGCTGGGTCACGCCATAGGCGATCTTCATGAGCGTGCTCTTGCCCGCGCCGTTCTCGCCCATCAGCGCATGAATCTCGCCGGGCATGACGGTGAGATCGACGTGGTCGTTGGCAACCACGCTCGGATAGCGCTTGGTGATGCCGCGCATGGCCAGACGTGGAGGGGTCATGGGGTCGGGCGGTTCGGCTGGCATGTGGAGCATCTCGATTCGGAGCAGCCGTGGGCTTCGGCTGCGGTCATGGAGGACTTCGCCGAAATACGCGACTCGGCGGCGGGCAGCGATTGCAGGAGCTGTGCGGCGACTGCGACGGCGATCGCCGCAGGCCACTTGCTGGCGATGCCGTCGATGCCGATCGGGCAGCTAAGCCGCTCGATCTGGTCGGCCGCGAAACCATCCTCGCAAGCGAGCCGCGAGCGGAAGCGCGCCGCCTTGCTCGCCGAGCCGATCACGCCGGCGAACGCGAAATCGCCACGTGCGAGCACGGCACGGCAGATCGCGTAATCGAGCGCGTGGTCGTGAGTGAGGATCAGGAATCGCGTTCCCGGCGGTGCATTGGCGACGCTCGCGGCCGGATCGGCGATGACGCGTTGCTCGACGTGTCGCGCTGTCTCAACGGGAAACAGATCGGGTCGCGAGTCGATCCAGCTGAGCTGTAGCGGCAAGTCGGCGAGCAGCCTGGCGATCGCCTGCCCGACATGGCCGGCGCCGAAGAGCCAGACGCTCGGATGAGGCGGGGCGATGGGTTCTTCGACGGTGGTGCTGATGACGCCGCGCAGGAGTCTCAACGAAGGCGGCGACGCCTTCGGGCCGGCATTTTCGATCCAGCGGCGCAGCGAGCCGTTCGACAGTTCGGACTTGAGCATCAAGGGCTGCGCATCCTGCGACAGCGCTTGCAACAAGGCCCGATCCTCGCGCCCGTAGCGCTCGATCCAGAGTTCCACCACGCCGCCGCAGCACTGCCCGAGCTCCAGTCCGAGGACATAACGCTTGAGCTGCCCGGCCGGCGCGGAATCCGCGAGCATCGAGCGCGCTGCCGCGATCGCCTTCCACTCCAGATGGCCACCGCCGATCGTGCCGACGAGTCGCTCGCGTCCGATCAGCATGATCGCTCCGGGTTCGCGCGGCGCCGAGCCGCGCAGGCTCGCGACGAGCACGCGCACGGCGCTGGCCTCGTGGTCGAGCATCGACAGCAGATCGCGGGGCCAGTGATGCAGGCTTTCCAGCCGAAGGCCCGATGCAGGCGCGAGCGCGGCTTGCGGTGTTGCGCTCATTCGCTCGTGGCTCCGGTGTTCCCTGCAACGGACCGGATCGCTTCGACGGCCATCAACACCGCCTCTGCCGTTGCCGGCGACGCGAGTTCGGGCGGTGCACTGCCGTCACCGCAACTCGCGACCGCATCGCGAATGGCGTGCAGCACCGAGATGCCCAGCATCAGCGGTGGCTCGCCGACGGCTTTCGATCGGTAGATCGTGTCTTCGCGATTGGGCGAGCGTTCGAGCAGCCGGATGTTCGCCACCGCCGGCCAGTCACGCGCGGTCGGAATCTTGTAGGTCGAGGGCGCGTGCGTCTTGAGCTCGCCCCTGGCGTTCCACCAGAGTTCCTCGCAGGTCAGCCAGCCCATGCCTTGCAGGAAGCCGCCTTCGATCTGACCGAGATCGATCGCCGGGTTCAGCGAGCGACCGACGTCGTGCAGGATGTCGACGCGCAACAACTGCGATTCGCCCGTAAGCGTGTCGATCGCGACTTCCGACACTGCCATGCCGTAGGCGTAGTAGAAGAACGGCCGGCCACGCAGCCTGGTGCGATCCCAATGGATTTTCGGTGTCGAGTAGTAACCCGTCGCCGATAGCGAAATGCGCGCTGCGTAGGCACGCGCGGTGAGCTCCTTGAACGGAATCCGCTTGCTGCCCAGGTGCACGATGCCGTCGACGAACTGCACGTCGTGCGGCAGCAGGCCCTCGCTGCGGCAGGCGAAGTCGATGAGCCGTTGGCGCAGCGTCTGCGCTGCTGCCTGCGCCGCCTTGCCGTTGAGATCCGCTCCGCTCGATGCAGCTGTCGCCGAGGTATTCGGTACCTTGCTCGTGTCGGTCGTCGAGACGCGCACGGCCGACAATGGAATGCCGAGTTCTTCGGCGACTACTTGCGCGACTTTGGTATAGAGCCCCTGGCCCATTTCGGTGCCGCCGTGGTTGAGCAGCACGCTGCCGTCGGCGTAGAGGTGCAGGAGTGCACCGGCCTGGTTGTAGAGCGTTGCATTGAACGAAATGCCGAATTTGACCGGCGTGAGCGCGATGCCGCGCTTGACGACCGCGTTGGCCGCGTTCCAATCGCCGATGCGCTCGCGCCGATTCGCATAGTCGCTGTCGTGGACGAGCTGCGCGGCCATTTCGTGGAGCACGTTGTCCTCGACGATCTGGCCGTAAGGCGTTGCATTGCGCTCGCCGACGCCGTAGAAATTGATCTGGCGTACCGCGAGCGGATCGAGCTTCAGCGCGCGTGCGATGTCGTCGACGATCTGTTCGATGACGACCATGCCCTGCGGTCCGCCGAAGCCGCGGAAGGCGGTGTTCGAGACCGTATTCGTCTTGCAGCGGTGGCTCGTGATCTCGACGTGCTCGAGGAAGTAGGCGTTGTCGACATGGCAGACGGCGCGGTCGTTGACCGGCCCCGAGAGATCGGCTGAGTAGCCACAGCGCGAGGCGAGCATGACGTCGAGCGCGCGGATGCGTCCTTCGTCGTCGAAGCCGACGTCGTAGTCGGCAACGAAGTCGTGACGCTTGCCGGTCATGAGCATGTCGGCGTCGCGATCGAGGCGCAGTTTCACGGGCCGGCCGGTCTTGCGTGCGAGCACCGCAGCTGCGCAGGCGAGCAACGCGGGCTGGCTTTCCTTGCCGCCGAAGCCGCCACCCATGCGCCGGCACTGCACGACCACGTCATGCTGCGCGAGATGCAGCGCATGGCAGACCATGTGCTGCACTTCGGTCGGATGCTGCGTCGAGCTATGGATCAGCATGCCGCCGCCGTCCTGTGGCAGCGCGATCGCAATCTGTCCTTCGAGATAGAAATGATCCTGCCCGCCGATCGTCACGCTGCCCTGCAGCCGGCGCGGCGAGCGGGCGAGTTCGCCCCGTGGATCGCCGCTGACCAGGTGTTGCGAAGGAATCACGAAGCTCTGCGCAGCGAGCGCCGAGCGCACGTCGAGGATCGCGGGCAGCTCCTCGTATTCGACGACTGCCTTGCGCGCCGCCTTGCGCGCGGCCAGATGCGAGGTTGCGGCGACCGCGAATATCGGCTGGCCGGCGTACTGCACGAGTTCGTCGGTGAAGATCGGATCGTCATGGACGATGCCGCCGTAGTTGTTGTCCCCGGGCACATCGGCAGGACCGGCGACGGCGATGACGCCGGGCATGGCGAGCACGGCGGACAGATCGAGCCGGGTGATGCGCCCGTGCGCCACCCGGCTCAGGCCGAACACCGCGTGCAAGGTATTGGCCGGCAGCGCGATGTCATCGCAGTAGAGCGCCTTGCCGCTGACGTGCAGCGGGGCGCTCTCGTGCGGCTGTGTTCCGCCGACGATATGCGTGGGTGAAGGCGAATCGGCCATCAGAGTGGCTCCGCGCGCGCCTGCGTGGTGCGCAGCACCGTGTCGCCTACAAGTTCGAGATGGAAGCGGCGCAACAGATTGCCTGCGGCCTGCAAGCGATAACGGCTGCTCGCGCGCATGTCGCTGAGCGGTTTGAAGTCGAGCGCGAGTGCGCCGATGGCGGCCTCGATGCTGTCCGCACTCCAGGGCTGGCCGATCAATGTGGATTCGGCCTGCGGTGCGCGGCTTGGCGTTGCCGCCATGCCACCGAAGCCGAGGCGTGCGTCGACGACGATGCCGTCTTCGATCTTCACCGCGAAGCCCGTGCAGACGGCCGAAATGTCCTGGTCGATGCGCTTGGAGAGCTTGTAGCTCGCGTAACACCAGTTGGCTTGTGGCTCGGGCAGCAGTACGTGGCTGACGAATTCTCCGGCTGCAAGATCTTTTTTCTGGTAGCCCAGATAGAAGCGTTCCAGCGGCAATTCGCGAACGCTCGCGCCCTTGCGCAGCCGCACGCGCGCGCCGAGTGCGAGCAGTACCGGCATCGAATCGCCGATCGGCGAGCCGTTGGCGACGTTGCCGCAGAAGGTGCCCGAATTGCAGACCGGCGTCGACGCGAAGCGTCGCGCGAGTTCGGTCAACGCCGGATAAGCCGCGACGATCGCATCCCAGGCATCGCCGAGCGAGACGGCAGCGCCGATCGAAAGCTCTTGTGGTGCCGTTTCGATCGCCGCGAGTTCGGCCACTTCTCCGATGTAGATCAGCGGCGGCAGATCGCGCAGATGCTGCGTGACCCATAGTCCGATGTCGGTGCCACCGGCGAGTAGCAGCGAGTGAGGTGCGGCGGTGTATTCGTCGGCGAGCTCGGCAAGCGTGCGCGGCGCGTAGAAATCCGGCAGCCGCAACGGTTTTTCGCGCGCGATCGATTGCAGCGCGGCGAGGCGCGATGGTGATTGGGCATCATCGCGGCTCCAGCGTTGTGGTGCGGGCAGGGTGAAGCTCGCCAGGCCGGCTTCGACAATTGGCCGGTAGCCCGTGCAGCGGCAGAGATTGCCCGAGACCGTGTCGACAATCGCTTCGCGCGTCGATGATTCTCGTTGCAGGTAGTGCGCGAACAGAGACATGACGAAGCCGGGCGTGCAGAAGCCGCATTGGGAGGCATGGCCCGCGACCATCGCCTGTTGCACCGGATGCAGGCTGCCGTCGGCTGCCTGCAGGCTTTCGGCGGTCACGAGCTCGCAGCCATCGATCGTCGGCAGGAACCGGATACAGCTGTTGATCGCGCGCCAGCGGATGCCGCTGGCGCCATGCTGGCCGAGCACGATGGTGCAGGCGCCACAGTCACCTTCGGCACACCCTTCTTTCGTGCCCTTGCGACCCTCGATTTCGCGGAGGTAGTCGAGCAGCGTCGTCGTCGCGGGCAGCGCCGGAGTGCTGACGGTATGGCCATCGAGGATGAATCGGACGGCTTGAGGCTCGTGTTCCGACACGGCGATCAGCTTCCGCGGTAGGTGGAGTAGCTCCACGGCGAGACCAGCAGCGGTACGTGATAGTGCGAGGCCGCGTCGGCGATGCCGAAGCGCAGAGTGACGATATCGAGGAACGGCGTTTCGGGTAGCGCCGCTTCCTGAGCACGGAAATAGTCGTCGACGACGAAGACGAGTTCGTAGATGCCTGCAACGAGCGACTCGCCTTGCAGCAGCGGCGCATCGGTACGGCCATCGGCATTGGTGCGCGTGCTCAGCAGCAATTCGCGTTCGCCATTGCAGCGATAAAGGCTCATGGCCAAGCCAGCGGCGGGCCTTCCATTAGCGGTGTCGAGAACGTGAGTGCTGAGCTTGCCCATGATGGGTTCGTCGTGAGACGTCGCGCCGTTGCTGACCTGGTCCGGGAATCGCAAGGCGCATGCCACGGACGGTAGTCGTGTGCAGATGGGGGGAGGCGTGTATTTTAAAAATCGTATGCAATCTTTAAGTGAATTGTCGCCACAAAGTCGTGCACGTCGCGCACCGTTGGGAGGCGCGTACGCAAGATGGGCTCGCAATACAGCGCCTCGGACCCGTCGACACGGTCTGCCCATGCGCGATTTCGATGGCATGGCGATTGCGATCCCAGCGAGGCTTTCGACGATCGTCGAACCCGTTCGTATCCAAACTCACACGCGCTGGTCGAGTACCGGCTCGGACTCTCTGCTCACCGCCGGATCGCCTGCGGCCACTCATAGAAAGGGGATTTGAATGAAACGCCGTTCCACTCGCTCGCGCTGGATGGCCACGCTGCTCGGCCTCGGCCTGTCGCTCGCTTCAGCGGCCACCGTCGCTGCCGATCCACTCAAGGTCGCTTTCGTCTACGTGGGGCCGGTCGGTGATGCGGGCTGGACCTATGCGCACGATCAGTCCCGTCTTCTGATGGAGAAGGAACTCGGCGACAAGGTCAAAACCACCTACGTCGAGAGCGTGCCCGAAGGAGCGGACGCCGAGCGTGTGATCCGTCAGCTCGCGGCCGACGGCAACCAGCTCATCTTCACGACCTCGTTCGGCTACATGGAGCCTACACTCAAGGTCGCCAAGACCTTTCCGAAAGTGAAGTTCGAGCACGCCACCGGATACAAGACGGCGAAGAACATGGGCGTTTATCAGACGCGCTTCTACGAAGGTGCTTACCTGATCGGGGTGCTCGCGGGTGGTATGAGCAAGTCGAACACGCTGGGCTTCGTCGGTTCGTTCCCGATTCCCGAAGTCGTGCGCAATATCAACGCCTTCACGCTGGGCGCGCAGAGCGTCAATCCGAAGATCAAGGTCAAGGTGATCTGGGTCAACACCTGGTATGACCCGGGCAAGGAGCGTCAGGCTGCCGAAACGCTCGTCGCCCAGGGTGCTGACGTGATGTGCCAGAACACCGATTCGCCGGCTACCTTGCAGGTGGCGCAGGAAAAGGGCGTTTATGCTTGTGGATGGGACAGCGACATGAGCAAGTTCGCGCCCAAGGCGCAATTGTCGGCCAACATCAACAACTGGGCGCCGTACTACATCAAGACTGTCAAGTCCGTACTTGACGGAACCTGGAAGTCGGAGGACACCAAGTGGGGCATCGCCGAAGATGCGATCCATCTCGCACCCGTGCTGCCTGTCGTTCCCGGCCCGATCAAGAAAATCTTCGATGCGAAGTTCGCCGATATCAAGTCCGGCAAGTTCACGCCGTTCACGGGCCCGCTGAAGGACAACACCGGTGTCGATAAGCTTGCCGCGGGCGCGACCTTGCCGATCGGCGACCTGATGTCGATGAACTGGTATGTGGCTGGAGTCGAGGGTTCGATTCCGAAGTGATGTCGATGTCTTGCGGAGAGGTGCTTTCGCTTGGCGAAAGTGCCTCTTCTGTCTGCGCAGCGACAGGTTTTAAACATCAGCGGAGACTTTTTGAATGGAGCCCCAGGCGATGACTCAGGGCATCCGCGCTTTCGTCACTGCCTTGCCCAAGGCAGAGCTTCATCTGCACATCGAAGGCACGCTGGAGCCTGAACTCACCTTCGCGCTGGCGCGCAAGCACGGCGTGAAGCTCGCCTATGATTCGGTCGAAGCGCTGCGAGGCGCCTACGACTTTCACGATCTGCAATCTTTCCTCGATCTCTATTACGCGGGTGCCGCCGTGTTGCGCGACGAGGAAGACTTTCACGCGATGACGCAGGCTTACCTACAGCGCGCTCGCGCCGACGGTGTCGTGCACGTGGAGCTGTTCTTCGATCCGCAGACGCACACGGCGCGCGGCATCGCCTTCGAAACGGTCATCGGTGGCATTGCGCGTGCGCTCGAAGAAGCTGCCCGCGACTGGGGGCTTACGCATCGGCTGATCCTCTGCTTTCTTCGTCACCTGTCTGAAGACGAGGCGCAAGCCTGTCTCGACGAAGCGCTGCCCTGGCGTCAATGCATTGCCGGCATCGGCCTCGACTCCTCCGAAGTCGGCCACCCACCGGCGAAGTTCGAACGCGTGTTCGCGCGTGCTCGAGGACTCGGGTTCGCCTGCGTCGCGCACGCGGGCGAGGAGGGGCCGCCAGCGTATATCCGGGAGGCACTCGATTTGCTCAAAGTGCAACGCATCGATCACGGCGTGCGCTGTGAGGAGGATGCGGAACTCGTCGAGCGGTTACGCAGGGAGCGCATACCTCTGACGGTCTGCCCACTTTCGAACATCAAACTCAAGCTCTATTCGCGCATGGAGCAGCACAACATCGGCCGTTTGCTGCAGCGTGGTCTTTGCGTCACGGTCAACTCCGACGATCCGGCTTACTTCGGTGGTTATGTCGTCGACAATTACCTCGCGCTGCATCGGGGACTTGCGCTCGACCGCACGGCGCTCGCACAGCTCGCACGCAACTCCTTCGAAGCGAGCTGGTTGCCGGAAGCACGGAAGCGCGAATGGATCGCGAAGATCGATCACTGTCTGGAGTCGGCATGAGCGCGGCGACCGTCGAAGGAGTGATCGATCCGGTCGTGTTCGACGACTGGCATCCGGTAGCCGCGGGGGCGGCGATCGCTGCTGGTGGCCTGCAGCAGGCGGAACTGCTGGGCCAGGAACTCGTGCTCTGGCGCAGCGAGTCGGGCCGGTTGCAGGCTTGGGAGAATCGCTGCCCGCATCGTGGTGTGCGCCTGTCGATCGGCTGCGTGCAGGGTGAATCGCTGACTTGCCGCTATCACGGCTGGCGCTTCGGTCTCTCGGGCGCATGCGAGGCGGTGCCCGCGCAGCCTGCTTCGCCGCTGCCGGGGCGCGGTGTCCGCGTTTTCGAAGTTCGCGAAGCCTATGGCCTCGTCTGGGTCTGTCTGGGCAAACCGCAGGCTGGGGTTCCGCCGTTTTCCGAGTACGACGACGCGGTGTTGCGCAAGGTCATCTGCGGGCCGTATCCGGTGGCCGCAAGCGGGCCGCGCATCGTCGAGAACTTTCTCGACATGGCGCATTTCGGCAGCGTGCACGAAGGCATACTCGGTGATGCCGATCACATGGAAGTGCGTGACTACGAGGTCGGGCCGTTCGACGATGGCGAAGGCGGGCAGGGCGTGATCGCCACTCGTTGCCGTGCCTGGCAGCCGCAGGCCAATAGCCTGGCGCACGGGGGCAGCGACGTGGAATACACCTATCGCGTGGTGCGCCCGCTGACCGCGATCCTGACCAAGCTGCCTGAGGAGCAATCGGGTTTTCGCGAAGCGATCAGCCTGCATGTCCAACCCTTGCAGCCCGATGTCAGCCGGGTCTGGATCGTGCTCGCACTCACCAATCAGGAACAGTCCGACGAGACGCTGCGCGCTTTCCAGGACCGTATTTTTCAGCAGGATCTGCCGATCCTCGAGAACCAGTTTCCCAAGTGCCTGCCGCTCTTCCCGCGAGCCGAAATCTCGATTGCCTGTGATCGCATGTCGTCGGCTTATCGCGATTACCTGCGCCGAAGCGGACTGCGATTTGGCGTGATTGCTCCGGCTTGAGGACGTTCTATCCCGTAGCGACGATCGAGCGGGACTCGCACCACTCGGCCAGGAAGGCGAGTGCGATGCCCGTGCGAGAATTGCCTGACATTCACGTGCAGGAAGGCTCATGAATCTACTGCTCGAACGCGCCGAAGTGGTGGCGACGATGGACGATGCCGGCCGCGAGATCGCGGGCGGGTCGGTTTTCGTGAAAGATGGCTGGATCGCGGCTGTCGGTGACGTGGCGAGCATCGAACTCTGGATGGCACAGGATCCGGCGCAGCGAACGCCTGATCGGTGCATCGATATGTCCGGCTGCGTGCTGGTTCCGGGGCTGGTCAACGGGCATCACCATCTCTATCAGACGCTCACGCGGGCTGCCGGAACGGGCGCTGGTCTGGTGCTGTTCGACTGGCTCAAGAAGTTCTATCCGATCTGGGGTCGCATGGATCCCGAAGCGGTCTACGTGAGTGCCAAGCTCGGGCTTTCCGAGTTGCTGCTTTCAGGCGCGACAACGGTTGCCGATCATCTCTACATGTTCCCCAACGGAGCTCGGCTCGATGACGAGATCGAGGCCGCGCGGGAACTCGGGGTGCGCTTCCATCCCACGCGTGGTTCGATGAGCCTTGGCGAAAGCCTCGGCGGCCTGCCGCCGGATTCGCTCGTCGAGCGCGAGGATTCCATCCTCGCCGACTCGCAGCGAGTGATCGAGCGCTGGCACGATCCGCAGCCGGGTTCGATGCTGCGCATCGGTCTGGCGCCCTGCTCGCCGTTCTCAGTGAGCGCCGAACTCATGCGCCAGAGCGCGCGACTCGCACGTGGCTACGCAAAGGTCGGCCTGCATACGCATCTGGCGGAAACGCAGGACGAGGATCGCTTCTGCCTGCAGAAGTTCGGCCTGCGCCCGGTGGACTATGCCGAATCGCTCGAATGGCTCGGCGACGATGTCTGGTTTGCGCACATGGTCCATCCGAGTGCGGCCGATATCGGCAAGCTTGCGCACAGTTGCAGCGGTGCCTGCCATTGCCCGAGCAGCAACATGATCCTCGCCTCGGGCATCGCCCCGATCCGTGCGATGGTCGATGCGGGCGTGCGTGTCGGCTTGGGCGTCGATGGCTCGGCGAGCAACGACGGCAATCATCTGCTCGGCGAGGCGCGGCAGGCCATGCTGCTACAGCGTGTCGGCTGGCCTGGGTTCGAATCGCGCGCCGATCGCTTTTCCGCGCGCGAAGCCTTGCACCTGGCGACGCGCGGCGGCGCGGCGATGCTCGGTCGTGACGACATCGGCAGCATCGAAGCCGGCAAGGCTGCGGATCTCGTTGCCTTCCGCGTCGATGGCATCGAGCACGCGGGAGCCCAGAGCGATCCGGTGGCGGCGCTGCTGACTTGTGCTCCAACCAGGGCATGGCTGTCGGTGATCAACGGTCGTGTCGTCGTCGAGAACGGTTCGCTGCCCGGAGTCGATCTTCGTTCGCTGATCCAGCGGCACAACCAGATCAGTACGCGCATGCTTGGGTGAAGCGCCTCAGCGGCCACGTCGGGCCCGCTTGCACCGTCACGGTGAAGTGGCGCCCTGCCGTTCCGGCGGGTGTGCTGCGTCGTGGCAGAATGGCGCCCCCATGCGGGCCATGTGACCTCGCACTCCTCCACCGACCAGGGCTGAAGACCCGCTGGCAAATGACTCATTCGCTCCTGAAGCTCCCACTTTCCTCATCGCTGGTACGCATCGGCTGCGCGCTGGGTGCACTGACGGCCATCGTTCCGTGCGCCTGGGCCAACACGCCTGGTCGAGCGTCGCCGGCTCCGCCGCTCATGGCCGCGGCCAATCCCGAATCCGATTCTGCGCACGTGCTGGCCGACAGCTGTGCGCAGCCGGTTTATCCGCCGGAAGCGCATGCCGCTGGCTTGACCGGTTCGGTGCTGCTGTCGATCGCCGTGACTGCCGATGGACGGGCCGAGAAGGTCGACGTGACCCAGTCATCGGGCAACGTGCAACTCGACCAGGCGGCCGTCGAAGGCATGCGCCAGTGCCGTTTCGTCCCTGCGACTCGGAAGGGAGTCGCCGTCGCCAGTGTTGCTCCGCTGCGCTACACCTTCCGCATCGACAACTCCACGCCCGAGCAGATTGCCGCGCAGAATCAGCTGCGTGCCGTTGTTCTGTTGCAGGGCATGCAGAAGCGTATCGATGCGGTAACCGGTAATTGCGCCAAGCTCGAAGGTTTGGTTGCGGACAATGCCAAGGCCGCTGCCAAGCAGTGGCACGCCCGCAACGACACCACGCTCAGGCAGACGCTGTCGATGGAAGAGGCGCTGTTCGCGACCGCGCGCAGTCAGAGCAAGGATCAGAAGGTGGCCGCGGAAGCTGAAGCGCGTTCACGCAAGGCCATCGACGCTGCAACCGATCAGGCTGCGGCGGCCGAACTTGCGGGCATCGTCGACGCTGGCGATGAGAAAGACAGCTATTGCCAGATATTCAACAGCCAGACCGTTGGCGGGGATTTCGATCTGAAAACGCTCTATCCCGAGCTCGTCGAGCAGATCGAAGCGATTTCGAAAAAGCCGACTGCTAACGGCAAGTAGTTCAACCGCGGTCCGATAAGGTTCGCAAGCATCCCTCTCCGCGAGGGATGCTTGCGATGCTTGTTATCTATCGACTCAGGCCCCCAGCAGGCGGATGGAAAAGCCTGCCAGCCGGCGTCAGTTGAGGATCCACTTGAACATGGCCTGAGGGACGGATTCGTCGGAGGTTTTGGAGGGGTTGAAGATGGCGTTGTCGAGGCCGAACTTGTTGTGCCAGAACTGCCATTCGACGCCGGCCTGGATGCATCCGGGCTTGCCGAACCAGTTGCCGAGGTCGACGAGGAAGCGCGGAGCGGAAATGATGTTGTCTGCGAGGCCCTTCTGGTCCCAGGCGTAGTCGAAGAAGCCTTCGAAGGAGAACTTGGTGGCGCCGATGTCGAACGGAATGCCCCAGGCGAGGGTGACCTGATAGCCGTCGCCGAGCGCGGCGGCCTGGTTGTCGCGCAGGTAGAGATTGATCTGGAAGAAGGCGAACTGCGGCATCTTGAGGTCGGCGGCGAGGCCGTAGAGATAAGTCTGCTCGGAGCCTGAGGAGAACTGTGGGATTTCGAGGGTGGAGGTGAAGAGGAAATCGGAGAACGGGCCGATGGAAAGATCCTTGCCGAGGATTTTTCCGAAGGAGAGGCGAGGGGAGAGTTCGGCGTAGTACTCGCCGGTGCTCTTGGCGTTGGCGCCTGCGAAGTCTGCGGTGTCGCCCTGGCGATCGGGGTTGGTGATGTCGACGAAGAAGAAGTTGTCGCCGTATTTCCAGCCGTCGGCATGTTCGAGGGTGATGATGCTGGCCTTGTCCTTGTCGCCGGTGGCGATATCGCGATAGGAAGTGCCGTAGAGGTATTCGGCAGCGGTCGTCGACCAGATCGCGGTGCCACCCGCGTGGGCACTGGCACTGGCCATCGCAAGCGCGACGGCGGCGAACAGTTTGGGTTTGCGAAACATCGTGAACTCCCTTGAATGATGAAGCCCGGGCAGCGGGCGTTGGACCGAACGATCGATGCAGTGGATGCGGGCGGCTTCCTGTCGGGCAAACGACTCCAGTGGCGAGGCTGGAGGCAATCGCCAGAAGCAAGAAGACGAATTTTTTGCGTGGAGCCGGGGCGTGCCTGGCTCATCGAGGTATATGCAACGCATGTGCCCGAATTGCATGCAACCTGCGTGATGGATGTATACAAAAAATCCATGTTTCTAAATTCATGTTTCTAAATTCATGTTTCTGCTGACGTGCGGATCGGTCGGAAGGGCGGCCTTCCGCGTGCGGGGCTGCCACCTCGCGTACCATTCACGAACTCATCCAGCGCGTTCGAGTCACCACTGGTTTACATGACGTCGGATTCTTCCAATTCCGTAACTGCCGGGCCGGTCGCAGAGGCATCGCCCCTGCGTGCGCTGGCGATCATTCCGCCGATGACCCAGCTCAACACGCCGTATCCGTCGACGGCGTATCTGACCGGCTTTCTGCGCTCGCGCGGCATCGACGCGGTGCAGGAGGATCTGGCGCTGGCGCTCGTGCTGCAGCTGTTCTCGGCGCCGGGGCTCGACGCGATTCGCGAACGCATCGACCAAGACACCGAGCCGACCGCCGCGATCGCGAACTTCTGCGAGCAGTTCGAGCGCTATCGCGCCACCATCGAAAGCGTGATCGGCTTTCTGCAGGGGCGCGATTCCACGCTCGCGCACCGCATCGTCAGCCGCCGCTTTCTGCCCGAAGGGCCGCGCTTTTCGGCGCTCGATGTCTACGTCGACGACGAAGGCGGCGATCCGCTGGCCTGGGCTTTCGGCGCGCTCGGCATGCAGGACCGGGCGCGGCATCTCGCGACGCTGTATCTGAACGATCTCGCCGACGTCGTACGCGACGCGATCGACCCGCGCTTCGAGTTCGTGCGCTATGCCGAATCGCTCGCGCAAAGCCAGGCGAGTTTCGATCCGCTCGCGGCCGCGCTCGCAGCCGAGCCGAACCTGATCGACGAGATCCTGCAGGCGCTCGCGCTCGATGCGATCGAGCGGCATCGGCCGCAGCTCGTGCTGCTCTCGGTGCCGTTTCCGGGCGCGGTCTACGCGGCGTTTCGGATCGCGCAGACGATCAAGGCCCATGATCCGCAGATCGTGATTTCGCTCGGTGGCGGCTACGTCAACACCGAGTTGCGTGAGCTCGCCGAGCCGCGCGTTTTCGATTACGTCGACATCGTCAGCCTCGATGCGGGCGAGCGTCCGCTGCTCGCGCTGATCGAGCATCTGCACGGCGAGCGCGGACGCGACCGGCTCGTTCGCAGCTTCGTTCGCGACGAGGCGGGCGTGGTGCGCTATGCCAACGCGGCCGAGCCCGACGTGCCGTTCAACGAAGTCGGCACGCCGACCTGGGATGGCCTGCCGCTCGACGGCTACCTGTCGCTGCTCGACATGCTCAACCCGATGCACCGGCTGTGGTCGGACGGCCGCTGGAACAAGCTCACGATCGCGCATGGCTGCTACTGGAAGCAGTGCAGCTTCTGCGACATCAGCCTCGATTACATCTCGCGCTACGAAGCCGCGTCGGCGAGCGTGCTGGTCGATCGCATCGAGGCCATCGTCGCCGAAACCGGACAGACCGGCTTTCACTTCGTCGACGAGGCCGCGCCGCCGAAAGTGCTCAAGGCGCTTGCGAACGAGCTGATCAAGCGCGGTGTTTCGATTTCGTGGTGGGGCAACATCCGCTTCGAAAAATCGTTCTCCGTCGAGCTTTGCGAACTGCTCGCGCAAAGCGGCTGCATCGCGGTGTCGGGCGGGCTCGAGGTGGCCTCGGATCGCCTGCTCAAGCTCATGAAGAAGGGCGTTTCGGTGCAGCAGGTCGCACGCGTGACACGCGCATTTTCGAAAGCCGGCATCCTCGTGCATGCCTACCTGATGTACGGCTTTCCGACGCAAACCGTGCAGGACACCGTCGATGCGCTCGAATACGTGCGCCAGCTGTTCGAAGCCGGCTGCCTGCAATCCGGATTCTTCCATCGCTTCGCCTGCACCGTGCATTCGCCGGTCGGCAAGAATCCGCAGGAATACGGTGTCACGCTCGTGCCACCGCCGCCCGGCAGCTTCGCGAAGAACGACATCGGCTTCATCGATCCGACCGGCGTCGATCACGACACGCTCGGGATCGCGCTCAACAAGGCGCTCTACAACTACATGCACGGCATCGGGCTCGATGCGGACGTGCGCAGCTGGTTCGGCGTCAAGGTGCCCCGGACCAAGGTCGGCGTCGACTTCATCGCCGCGGCGCTCGAAGCGCCCTGAGATCGATCAGCTCCAGGCGCTCATGCGCCAGCCTTGTTCGCCCGCATCGAGACGATGCGTGAGTCCGATCCGGCTCAAGAAAACTTCGTCGTGCGAGACCACGATCAGAGCCCCGCGATACTGCAACAGCAACGACTCCAGCGCCCGGATCGCAGCGAGATCGAGGTGATTGTCGGGCTCGTCGAGCAGCAGCAGCCTCGCCGGCTCGTCGGTGTAAAGCACGCGGGCCAGCGCTGCCTTGAGGCGCTCGCCGCCGCTCAGCGAGTGCACGGGAGTGTGCAGATCTCGTTCGTCGAGTCCGAGCAAGGCGAGACGGCTGCGCAAATCCGCCTCGTCCAATGCGCCGCCGAGCGCGAGCATCTGTTCGAGCAGGCCGCGCCCGGAGTCGAGCAGCGACAGGCTCTGATCGAGGTAAGCGGCTTTCACCGAGACCGTGCAACCCGAGTCGGCGTGTGACGAGGCGCTGGCGATGCGTTTGAGCAGGCTCGACTTGCCGCTGCCGTTGGGCCCGGTCAGGCCGAGCCTTTGTCCTTTCCTGAGCGAGAATTCGAGGTGCCGATATCGCGGCGCGACATGCGCGAGTTCGGCCGACAGCGCCACGATCGTGTCCGGAAGCTGCCGGTCGATCTCGGGCTGCAGCAGCGTCACCGCCGCATCGTCCGCCAGGCGCTGGGCAGCTTGCGTCACACGCTGCGAAGCCGCGCTTCGTGACGCCTCCATGCGCGCCTCGGCTCGGGCGGCGCTGTTCTGGCTTCGACTTTTCTGCAGGCCGAGCAGGATCGGAGCCTGGTTTGCGGTGGCCGCCTGTCTGGCGCCGCGGGATTGGCGCCGGTCCAGGCGCTCGCGCTGCTGCGTGAGTTCGCGCTCCTCGCGGCGTTTCTCGGCCTTCAGATGATCGAGCCGAGCTTGTGCATGCTCGCGCTCCTGCGCCTTGGCTTGCGCATAGAAGGTGTAGTTGCCGCCGTAACGCCGGAGCCCGAGATTCGACAGTTCGACGATGCAATCCATCGATTCGAGCAGGGCGCGATCGTGGCTGATCGCGATGATTCCGCCACTGAATCGGCGCAGGCGATCGATCAGTGCCTTGCGATGCCCGCGATCGAGATGGTTGCTCGGCTCGTCGAGGATCAGCAGATCGGCTGCGGAAAGATAAGCGCCGCACAGCGCGACGCGCATCGCTTCGCCACCGCTGAGCTGGCTCGCGGGCGTGTCGGCCTGCAGATGCGCGAGCCCGCTGGCCGCGAGTTCCTGCTGCAGTCGCTGGCGGATATCCCAACGGTCGCCGACGAGGTCGAAATCCTGCTGCAAACTGCTTCCGCGTTCGATGCGCTGCAGCGCATCGAAGACCGCCCGCAGGCCCGCCAGATCGGCGACTGTCCGCCCAGGGTCGAGGCTGATTTGCTGCGTGAGATGATGTACGTTGCCGATGCGCAGACAGCGTCCGCGGCTCGGCTCGAGCGCACCGGCGAGGATGCGGCCGAGCACGCTCTTGCCGACACCGTTGCGCCCGACCAGACCGGTATGCCGGGCGTCGAATCGCTCGTCGAGATCGGAGAACAGAATGCTGCCGTCGGGCAGATGATGGCTGACACCTTGCAGCGTCAACGAGACGTGATTCGTCGAAGGCTTCGTCATGCGAACTCCAGTGCATGCCTGCGGCTTCCACTGCGATAGGCAGGGAAGGCGACCGTGAAAACGACACGGCGGGCATTACTGGCGCATCGGACGAACACCTCATTGCTGGGCGGTGAGCGCGCATTGTAGATCGGCTGCCTGCGAGCCCACTAGCGGGCCGAGCGGCGTTCATCGAGACGCCGTCGCCACGCGCGGTCGTCCAGGCATAGCCTTGGCACCGAAGCCGATAGTGCCAACGCGGTCGAATGACGCTACCGTTCACGGACGCCCGAACACGCCGGGCCTTCCGATTACACGAGGATAGAATCGATGTGCGAAAACGACGATCTCGAATACTTTGCGCGGCGCAAGCAGGGAATCACGCGTCGCAGCTTCGGCCTGACGGCGCTCGGCGCCGGGCTGGCCGTTGCGCTGCCCGGTGTGGCAGCGGCGGCCGAGACCCAGGGCCGTGACGTCGAGATCAAGACACCGGACGGCACCACCGATGCGTACTTCGTGCATCCGGCCAAGGGCAAGCATCCGGCCGTGCTGATCTGGCCCGACATCTTCGGCCTGCGTCCCGCGTTCAAGGAAATGGCGACGCGGCTTGCGGAATCAGGCTATGCGGTGCTCGTGGTCAACCCGTTCTATCGCACCAAGCGCGCGCCGACGGCGCCCGAACATGCCGATTTCAACGATCCGGCCACGCGCGAGGCGCTGCTGGCCCTGCGCGCAAGCCTGAGCCCGCAGACCGCGAAGACCGATGCCACGGCCTTCGTCGCGTTTCTCGATCAGCAGAGCGCCGTCGACACCCAGCGCAAGATCGGCACCACCGGCTACTGCATGGGCGGCCCGCTCGTCGTGCAGACCGCGGCTGCGGTTCCGGCGCGCATCGGAGCGGGCGCCACCTTCCACGGCGGTGGCCTGGCGACCGACAAGCCCGACAGCCCGCACCTGCTGATTCCGGGCATCAAGGCGCAGTTCCTGATCGCGATCGCCGAGAACGACGATGCCAAGGAGCCCGAAGCGAAGAACACGCTGCGCGAGGCCTTCGCCAAGGCCAAGCTGCCCGCGGAGATCGAAGTCTATGCGGGCACCAAGCATGGCTGGTGTCCGACCGACGCCGCCGTCTACGACCACGATCAGGCCGAGAAGGCCTGGGCGCGCCAGCTCGCGCTGTTCAAGCGCGCACTCGCGTAGCGCGCATCGTGATCATTCGACGTGCGCTCCGAAGCCACTGCGGCCCGGAGCCACGTCGTCGCGCAGCGTGAGCGCCGGAATCTCGTAATCACCGAAATTCTGGCGGCGGAACGCGATCGGCGGCGTGCTCGGCAGACTGTCGAGGCGCTCGCCGAGTGCCTCGCAGAGGGCCTCGAAGCGCGCCGCGTCGGTGCGGCCCGTGCGATGCACGAGAAACGGCGGCAGCACGCTGAAGCCCGGGTAGTGCAGCACGCCGTGCTGGATCGGAAACAGCAGATCGTCGATCGGACCGTTGATGCCGCGCGGCGCGTAGTGCGATTCCCAGCCACCGGTCGTGACGATCAGCATCGCGCGCTTGCCTTGCAGGGTGCCTTCGCCGTAGCGATTGCCCCAGCGGTGGTCCGAGTGTTCGCCGACGCCGTAGGCGAAACCGCAGGCGTAGACGCGATCGATCCAGCCCTTGAGGATCGCCGGCATCGTGAACCACCAGAGCGGGAACTGCAGGATCAGCACATCGGCCCAGCGCAGCTTGTCCTGTTCGGCGGCGATGTCGGCGCTCTGCGTGCTGTTGGCGTAGGCCTGCTTCGAGGCCTCGGAGACATCGAAGCGTTCGCCGGCTTGGAATGCAAGATCGTCCTGACGATCGACCACCGGGTTCCAGCGCATGGCGTAGAGATCGGAGACCTGCACGCGATGCCCGGCTTCTTGCAGCCGACGTACCGCGAAATCCCGCAGTGAGCCATTGAGCGAACGCGGCTCCGGGTGGGCATGGACGATCAGCACATTCATGGCGGCTCTCATGGCGGAAGAAACGATGAGCCCAGGCTAGGCCTGCCGCCGGTATAGTGGAAATGAATATCGCGAATAGTCGCTATCGTCGGAGACGATGCCGTGAATGCTTTGCGTCGCCTCGATCTGAATCTGCTGCTCACGCTCGATGCGCTGCTGGTCGAGCACAACGTGACGCGCGCGGCGCGGCGGCTGAATCTCACGCAGTCTTCCGTGAGCGTGCAGCTCGCCAAGCTGCGCCGCGTGTTCGATGACCCATTGCTGTTGCCGGGGCCGCGGGGCATGTGGCCGACAGCGCGCGCCGAAGCCTTGCGCGAGCCTCTGCGCGAAGCCCTGGAGGTGCTCGAATCGGTGATTACGCCGGCCACCGCGTTCGATCCCGCAAAAGCACGCCACACCTGGCGCTTGGTCGCATCCGATTACACGGCCTCGACCTTGTTGCTGCCGCTGCTGCCGGAGCTGCGCGCTGCGGCTCCGCTGACGAGGCTGGCCATATTGGGGCTCGAGCCCCCGCGCCTCTCTCGACAGGCCGAGCAGCGCGAGATCGACCTCGCCTTCCATACGAGTCACGACGCGCCGCCGAGTCTGCGCCAGCGCGTCTTGTTCAAGGAGCGCTACGTGCTTGCGGGCCGAGCCGATCATCCGCGATTGCGGCGCAAGCCGACGCTCGCGCAGTTCTGCAAGCTCGAGCACGCACTGGTCTCGCCCAACGGTGGCGGATTCCACGGTGTCACCGATCAGGTGCTGGGTGAGCGAAATCTGCAGCGCCGGGTCGTCGCCTCGGTGCCGCATTTCCTGCTGCTGCAATCGATGCTGCAGACGAGTGATCTCGTCGCGATGCTGCCCGAGCGTCTCGCACGCGCGGCTTCCGGCCTGCGCGTCGTCGATGCGCCGATCGAAGTGCCCGGCTATGAAATGGCGATGCTCTGGCACGAGCGCCTGCATCGCGATCCGGCCCACATCTGGCTGCGTGAATTCATCGCCGCTTCTGTTTGATTGCGAACGACATCGACGAGCCTCGGCAGCGCTTAGACATCGCCGATATTCGACGGAATGCTCGCCGCACCGGGGAGTCCAATCGATGCATGGGCGTGATCGATCTCCCACCATGCCTTCATTCAGTTGGAACCACCAGGAGGATTCTCATGGCCGACCAGAAGAATGTGCAGTCGAACCAGCGCAAGCAGCACTCTTCATCGAATCGACCCTCGCAACAGTCGCAGCAGGGCGCGCCGCCGGGTCAGCCACAGGCGCACTCGAACCATCCGCAGCAGCAGCGTGCGGCCCAGGGTGACAGTCGCCAGCAAGGGCAAGGCGTTGAACGCGCCCAACGTTCGTTAGCGGATCGCGAACGCGACGAAGCCGATCGCGGAGCGCCCGATGATCTGCTTCCAGGTCGTCAACCGCCCGGCTGGACAGCCCGCGACGTGTAGTTTTTGCGTCGGAAACGTGAAACGCTGAGTCTTCGAACGAAGAAGATTGGCGAGCGATCAAAAAGCCCGTGTGGCAGGCGCTACGCGGGCTTTCTCGTGCCGCTCACTCAGCCCATCAGAAGCGAGCGCCCAGCTGCACGCCCACCGTCACCGGCGCGCTCCAGGTGTTGCCGATGCCGATGCTGTTGAACAGCACCTGCGTGCGATAGCGCTCGTCGGTCAGGTTGTCTCCGAACAGCGCGATCGTGTAGCGCTCGCTGCGGTCGACCCACTGTGCTCGCGCGCCGAGCACGGTGTAGGCCTCCTGTTCGAATTGCTCGGACGGGTCGAACCAGAACTTCGAGGTGTAGTACAGGTTGCTCGACAGCGTGAGCACGCCGCCGGCGAGGCCGGTGACGTAGCTGCCGCCGAGATTCGCGGTGAAATCCGGTGAGCGCTGCATGTGGTTGTCGCTGGCGTCGGCGGTCACCTGCGTGAGCGCGCCTGCGTTTTCCGGAGCGCCGCAGTAGCCCGGCACGCCGGGATCGGCAGTCGGATTGGCGTTGGAATCGGGATCGCAGTAGCTGTAGAACGGCGCGTTCTTGAACGAGTCGTAGCGAGCGTGCGTCCAGGTGGCGCCGAGATTCACGTTGAAGGCCTGGGTGAGCTTGTAGCGCACCGCGCCGTCGATGCCGTAGATGGTCGACTCCGCCGCATTGCGCACCTGCGCCGCGCCGGTCTGGTAGCTCGAAACCTGCAGGTTCCGATAGTCGTAGTGGAAGGCCGCCACGTCGATCGCCAGGCGGCGGTCGTCGTACTTGTAGCCCAGTTCGAAGGCGTCGATCTCCTCGGGCTTCACGGGCACCTGCGAGGCGCCGCCGACGTTGAGGATGCCGGCCTTGTAGCCCTGCGTGTAGGACAGGTACACGCTCGACAAGTCGGTGGGCTTGTAGCGCAGCACCGCGCGCGGCGTGAAGCGCTTGTTGTCCAGATCGTCCACCGCGACGCGCGTGCCGTACGGAGCCGGTGTCGTCACGCCGTCGGCATTTTCGTAGGCACCCGTCGAAATGAAGTAAGCGTCCGACACCTCGTCGATGCTGTAGCGGCCGCCGATGGTCAGGAACCATTGCGGCGCGAGTTCGTAGGTGGCGTCGGCGAAGGCTGCGTACGCGGTGGTCAGCGTGCCCGAGCTGCCGGCCTCCGCGTACGGCGAGCCGAGGACGGAGCCTTTGAAATCGAACAGATCGCGATAGCGGAAGTAGTTCAGGCCACCGGTCCATTGCAGGCGGCTGCCCGGCTTCGAGTTCAGCAGCAATTCCTGCGAGAAGGTCTTGTCGTCGATGCCCAGGTTCATGTCGAAGATCGGCACCGCGGTGGAGTCGAGATCCTGCAGGTTCAGCGAATCATCTTCGCGATACTGCGTGTACGAGGTCAGGTCGGCGAAGCCCAGGTCGGCCTTGAGCGTGGCCTGGAAGATGTCCGACTCGTTGGTGAAGACGTTCTGGAACGGCGTCGCAACCTCGTCAGGATCGGTGGTGTAGAGCGTGGCCGGAAAGTTGAAGTTGACCAGCGCCCGGCCGGTGGTGTCGTCGGTGCCGTAAGCCGCCGTCGGCAGCTTGCTCAGGAAGCCCGAGTTGCCGCGCTTGTCGACGTAGGCATTGGTCATCAGCGAGGTCGGATCGTCGGTCTTGCTGTGCGTGTAGCGCAGCAGCAGCGAAACCGATTCCGACAGCTCGGCCTTGAGGCCCAGCCGCACCGACGAATTCTCGTAGGCGCCGGCCTCGTCGTCGCCGGTGACGGTGTTCTCGATGAAGCTGTCGCCGCGGCTGTAATTGCCCTCGATGTCGACGGCCACGCGTTCGCCGAGGCCGGTGGTCGCGTAGGCCTGCAGCCGGGTGGCGTCGAAGCTGCCGTAGCTGGCCTTGAGCTCGAGCCCGGTTTCGGGGCTCGGGTCGGCCGTGGTCACCAGGATCGCGCCGCCCGTGGTGTTGCGCCCGAACAGGGTGCCCTGCGGGCCCTTGAGCACCTGGATGTTCTGCAGCTTGGTGAGCTGGAAGTTGGAGACTTCCGCGTTGGCGGAGAAGAAGCCGTCGATGTAGATGCCGACGTTGGGGCCGCCGCCCGAGGTGAGCACCGCGGTGCCGACGCCGCGGACGGTCGGCTGGAAGAACGAGCCGGTGGCGTCGAAGCGCAGGCCCGGCGTCAGGTTGACGATGTCGCCGAGCTGCTCGACGCCGCTCTGCTCCAGCGTCTCGCCCGACAGCGAGACGATCGAGATCGGCACGTCGCGCGAGGCTTCCGCGCGGCGCTGGGCGGTGACGACGACCTCTTCGATGTCGCCGGCCTGCTGCGCGGTCGCCGCATCGTCGCTGGCCTGCGCGTAGGCGATGGCAGGCAGGGCGGACGACAGCGCGACGGTCGAGCAGATCGCGAAACGGGTGTTCCGATGGTGACTCATGACTCCTCCAGTTTTCTTGTAGTGAATCCCGCGATGCAGGGCTGGCCTTCTGAAGAGGCCTCGGATCATCGATGTCCCTGCCGGGGTCGGGGCATTAACCGGAACAACGCCAGGCGTGTCGACTGGCGGTGTGGGGCACTGCCGATACAGGCATTTCGCGCTGCGTCCGCAGGCTAGTCTGGCGAACGATCAGCAGCGCCGGACGACCAGCAGCGTGAAGTGGGCCGTCGTCCGCAGCCCGGAAGCAGCCTCCAGCTGCGCTCTTTTCTCGGGACGGGCTTTCCAGACATAAGGCGTCATCGCCAGCAGGTTTCGCAAAGCCTGCTGATCGAGATCGAGTTCGTTGCCGATGTCCAGGCGGCGGACGAGCATGAAGCCCTCGCCGAGTTCGCCCAGGAATTTTTCGGGCTCGTGCGCCTGCACGGCGTCGAACAGACCGGCGCGCAGGCTCCAGAGATGTTCCGGCCCCGGCGTGACGATGACCAGATGTCCGCCGATGTCGAGCACGCGGCGAAGCTCGCTCACGTGCAGTTGCGTGAACAGGTTGGTGACGAGGTCCAGCGACTGGTCGGCGAACGGCAGCGCAGCGCCGCTGCCGACGAGCCAGCGAATGCCGCGATAGCGCTTGGCCGCGAGCTGGATCGCGGGCTTGGCGATGTCGAGTCCGGCGACGTCGGTGTCGCCTTCGATGTCGTGGTCGGAATCGGCCAGCGCGCTCGTGTAGTAACCCTCGCCACAGCCCAGATCGAGAATCCGGCGCGCGCCGAGTTCGCGCGCGAGCGAGCGGATGGCTTCGCGCAACGGAGCGTAGTGTCCGGCGTCGAGAAACGCGCGGCGCGCCTGCAGGCTTTCGGCGCTGTCTCCGGGCGAAGGACTGTTCTTCTGCTGGGCGAGCAGCAGGTTCACGTAGCCTTCGCGCGCCACGTCGAAGCTATGCCGATTGGCGCAGGACCAGACCTTGGCGTGCTGATCGAGCACGCAGCGGCAGACGGGGCAGGTGATCGGCAGCATCGAATCGGGCGGCGCAGGCGAGGCGCGATTGTGCCGCAAGGCCGCGGCGCGCATAAAAAACGGCGAGGCCCTTGCGGACCTCGCCGTCGTACGCGGACGACTTCGGCTTAGAAGTTGTAGCGGGCGCCGAGTTCGAGACGATCGTCGTCGCCGCTCTGCAGGCCGGCCACGAGGTCGAGGCGCGGCGCGATCGTGAACAGGCCGGTCACGCGGAACGAGGTGAGCGTGTCGTCGGCCACGTCGAGGTAGCGCACTTCGGGGATCAGCTGCACGGGCAGGTTCGGAATCTGCCAGCGCAGGCCGGCGCGCAGGCCGAAGCCGGTGTCGTCGTCGTAGCCGTCGAGGTCGACGCGCTCGAAGGTGCCGCCCGCGAAGAAGTCGAGATCCTTCTGGATCGGCGCGTGGAAGATCGCGCCGAGCGAGAGCTGCGAGAGATCGCCCCAATCCGCGTATTCACCGATCAGCGCCACCTGCGGCGCGACGTCGAACGAACCCGCGAGACGGAAGCCGCTGTCGTCGTAGTAATCGATGTCGATGTCGCCGTAGCCGCCTTCGACATAGGTGTAGTTGAAGGCCGAAGCGGCGGGTGCCGCCAGCAGAGCCGCAACGGTGGAGACAGCCGCAAGCGCCTTGCGGATCGGGGTATGGACCATGTTCACTCCTTGGATCGTTGTTATGTCGGTATCGGCGCCGCCTTGGTGAGCGGTCGGGCGGCAGCTTGCTCAGCGCCGCCTTAATTCTTTCTGAATTTCCCGTTGGCCCAAGCACTTGCATGTGGGTCGCCATGTCGCTAGCAGGGCCTCGAATGGTCGGCGGATGCGGCTTGCGCCTTGCTTGCCGAGCTTCGTGATCAGTGACCCGTGTTCAGCTGCAGGCTGCGCGCGTCCCGGGTATCGTTCGCGACGAAACGCAACTTAGGACCCGGAGAGTGGCATGCAGCTGGCGGCATCGAATTCAGTGGCGGATTCCATTCTCGTCGCCGACATCGGCGGCACCAATGCGCGATTCGCGTTCACTCAGGCCGGTCACGAGTGCCCGCCGCTGCTCGCGCAGCATCGCGTCGCGACCACCGATTTCGCCACGCTCAAGGATGCGCTGCTCGATTACCTCGGCCGCCATCCGCAGCAGCGCCCGACTCGCGCGGTGCTCGCGGTGGCCTCGGCTGTCACCGGCGACGCGATCAAGATCACCAACAATCCCTGGGCGTTCTCGATCAGCCAGCTGGGCCGCGAGATCGGCATGCCGGTCGAAGTGATCAACGACTTCACCGCGATGGCGAGCGTGCTGCCGGTCTTGAAGGTCGACGATCTCGAAGCCGTCGGCAGCGCACAGCCGTCCAATCGCGCGCAGGCCACGAGCCGCTGCTACGCCGTCGTCGGGCCCGGCACCGGCCTCGGTGTCGGCGGCGTGATCGTGCAGGGAGGCCGTGCGGTGGTGATCCAGTCCGAAGGCGGGCATGTGGGATTCGCTCCGGGCAATGCCTACGAGGTGGAGCTGCTCAAGGCGCTGCTGACGCGGTATCCGCGCGTGTCGGCCGAGCGCCTGATCTCGGGCAGCGGGCTCGGCAACCTGCTGCAGGCGGTTGCGGCGGTCGAAGGGCAGGCCACGCTCGAGCTCGCGCCGGCACAGATCACCGAGACCGCGACGGCCGATCCGGACGGCCTGTGCGCGCGCACGCTGCACGTGTTCGCCGAACTGCTCGGCAGCTTCGCGGGCGACGTCGCGCTCGCGCTCGGGGCCTGGGACGGCGTGTTCCTGCCCGGCGGCGTCACGCAGAAGCTGTTGCCGTGGATCATGGCCGGAGGCTTTCGCCGGCGCTTCGAGGACAAGGGCCGGCATTCGGCGATCCTGCAGCGCATTCCGACGCAGATCATCACGCATCCGCAGGCCGGGCTGCTCGGCACCGCGGTGCACGCCATCGGCTGAGGCGGCGAGGCGAAAGCCCGGTGCTATGCTCGCCGGGCACTCATGCGAGGCCCCCGCCATGTGCCGCAACATCAAGACGCTGTTCAACTTCGAGCCGCCCGCGACCGAAGATGAAATCCACGCCTCGGCGCTGCAGTTCGTGCGCAAGCTCAGCGGCTTCAACAAGCCGTCGAAGATCAATGAAGCCGCGTTCGAGCTGGCCGTCGAGCAGGTGGCCGAGGCTGCGCGCACGCTGATCGGTTCACTCGTCACGCTCGCGCCGCCGCGTGATCGCGAGGCCGTGAGCGCCAGGGCGATGGCCGATTCGGCGCGCCGCTTCGGCCGTGCCTGAGCCGGTCCGCAATTCACGTTCTGCAGTTCATACGAGACGACAGCGTCCATGTACGTCGTGATCTTCCGGGCTCGCGTGCGCGAGTTCGATGACGAATATTCCACCGTCGCCGCGCAGCTGCGCGAGCTCGCGCTGAGCCGGTTCGGCTGCATCGAATTCCAGGCGCTCACCGAAGGTCGCGACGAGATCGCGCTGTCGTACTGGCCCGACGAGGCGAGCATTCGGGCCTGGAAGGCGCATGCCGATCATCTGCTGGCCCAGCGCCTCGGCCGCGAGCGCTGGTACGAGTCGTATCAGGTGCAGGTCGCCCAGATCACGCGCGACTACAAGCGCGGCGGCTGAGCAACCCGGCCCGTGCGGACGCGCTACCATCGGGCCGTCATTGCAAAACCAGGAGATTCGGATGAACGCGCAAAGGATGCCGGGTGTGCGCGCCCGTCGCGGTGTGCTGCTGACCGGCACGGTGTTGACGATTGGCGCGCTGCTCGCGGGCTGTGCAGGCAACGGGCCGATCATCGATCGCACGGGTGTCGACGAAAAGCGCTACGCGAACGATCTGTCCGAGTGCAAGACTTACGCGAGCGAAGTCTCGACCGGCAAGGCCGCGGGCAAGAGCGCCCTCGCGGGTGCGGTCGTCGGCGCCGCGATCGGCGCGATCACCGGCAACAGCACCTCGGTTGCGCGCGGAGCCGGTGTCGGCGGTGTCGCGGGCGGTGCGAGCGGCGCGGTGGCGGGCGAGCAGTCCAAGGACCAGGTCGTCAAGAACTGCCTGCGCGGACGCGGGTACAAGGTGCTGAACTAGGGCCTAGGCTCTAGCGCTCGACCTTGCTCAGTTCAGCAGCCGGTTCTCGCGCAGCCTCGCAACGGCGAGATCGACGAAGGCCCTGACTTTGGCCGGCGCCTGTCTTCCGGCCGGGTAGAGCACATGGATCGGGAAAGGCGGCTCTTCGTGCTCGTCGAGCACGATCCGTAGCCGGCCTTCGAGCAGGGCCGGTCCGATCTGGTAGTGCAGCACGCGCGTGAGGCCCCAGCCCGCCGTCGCGGCCGCGATGGCCGCTTCATTGGAATTGCTCAGCAGCGTGGGCTCGATGTTCACGCGCTGGTCGTCGCGAAAGCGCCAGTCCGACGAGGCCCAGGCGCCGGTCGAAGCGGCGATGCGATGCTGCTTGAGTTCCGCGGGCGTAGCCGGCACGCCGTGGCGCTCGAAGTAGCCCGGTGATCCGCAGACCACTCGCCGTACCGAGCCGACCTTCACCGCGGTGAAGCCCGAGTCCGGCAGATGGCCGATGCGCACCGCGACATCGACGCCTTCTTCGATGATGTTCACCGTGCGATCGATGAAGAAGGTTCTAGCCGACAGCATCGGGTGCAGATCGAGGCACTCCAGCACGATCGGCAGCACGTAGAGCTGCCCGAACAGCGTCGGCGCCGTCACCGCCAGGGTTCCGGAGGGCCTGGCGTAGGAGCCGGCCGCCGCAGCTTCGGCTTCGACGATGTCGGCGAGGATGCGCCGGCAGTCTTCGAAGTAACGCTCGCCGGCTTCGGTCAGTTTCACCGCGCGTGTCGTGCGGACGAACAGCCTGGCCCCGATGAGTGCTTCGAGCGCGGCGACGGAGCGCGTGACGGCCGGAGCGCTCATGTGCAGCAGCCGCGCGGTTTCAGCGAAGCTCTGGGTCTCCGCGACTTTCACGAAAATGCGCATGGCTTGCCAGCGATCCATTGATGTTCCCTTGCTGCGGCGGTTTTCGGCGCGTCACCAGAACAGGCGGGCGATGGTTTCGGCCTGCAGATCCGGGTCGTGGATCAGCAGGTCCCGATAAGCGTCCGCTTGCTGCTCGCGAGGGTCGCGCGCCGGCTGCGCAATCTGACCGCGCAGCCTCAGCCAGCATCCGATAAGCCATGGTGTGAGCATCATAGTGCGAGCTCGATGCGGTTCTCGACATCGGCCGCGGTCTGCGCAGGCACCGCGCAGCAGATCAGCACTTCACCGTCCGCCACGCTCGCGCCCGGCGGCTTCGGGTACGTCACGCTGCCGGCCAGCAGCGTGGTGCGGCAGCTTCCGCAACTGCCCGCGCGGCAACTGAATGCGGGGCTCAGGCCGCGCGACTCCGCGAGTTCGAGCAGGGTTCCGGATTGCGGGGTCCAGCGGGCTTCCTTCAGCGAAGCCGTGAACACGACCGGAACGTTCTTCGTCGATACGGGTGCGGCGGGATGCGAGGTCGGCGCGGCTAGCGGCGTCCTGAGCAGCGACGACGGCCCGAAGGCTTCCGCATGAATCCGCTCGTCCGCGATCCGATAGCCGCGCAGGCCGTCGTAGAGCGACTGCGTGAACTGCGGCGGTCCGCAGAGATAGAAGTCGTAGTCGTTGAACGGCAGGAAGCGGCTCAGCATGGCCATGTCGATGCGGCCCGCCGCGTCGTAGTCGACGCCTGGTTCGGCGCCATCGGGATCGCTGAGCACCCGCACGATGCGAACGGCGCCCGCGGCGGCAGTCGCGAGTTCCGCCAGCTCTTGTCCGAATGCCAGCTCCGCCTTGGAGCGCGCCGCATGGAACAGGATGCTCGGCCGTATGCCACGCGTCCGCAGGCCTTCATAAACCACGTGCCGGAGCATCGCGAGCAGCGGCGTGATGCCGACGCCTCCGGCCAGCAGCACCGCGGGGCGTTTTTCGCGAGCGTCGATGGTGAAGCTTCCGCTGGGCGCTCGCGCTTCGATGACGTCGCCGACGCGGATGTGGTCGTGCAAGTGAATCGATACGAGGCCTTCGCGCTTCACGCTGATTCGGTACGTCGCATCCGACGGCGCCACCGACAGCGTGTAGGTCCGCATCAGCGGCTGGTCGGCACCCGGAATCGACAGCCGGATCGGCAGATGCTGGCCAGCCTGATGTGCGAGCAGGCCCGCTCCATCGTCCGGCTGCAGGTGAAACGAGCGGATCGAGGCGCTCTCGTCGACGATCTTCGCTACCTTGAATGGCCGCCATTGCGTCGCGAGCTCGGCCGCGCGCAGGCGATTCGCGGCCTGCATCCAATCGCCGGTCATCAGCGAGTTCGGAGACCATCCGTCTTCGCGAAAAGCCCAGCGCAGCGCGAGCGCCGCGGGCCTGCGCACGATGCGGCTCGCACGAAACGTCCAGAGCCGCTCGGCGCCTTGAAACGCGGCGATCTCCGGCGAGTCGAGCAGCACTTCGGCCGTTCCCGTCATCTGCAGCAGATCGCCACTTTCGAAGTCGACGAAGACCAGGCCAGCCTTGCCGTTCAACAGAATGTTGCCGAGCGTGTTGAAGAACAGGTTACCGGCGAAATCGGGAATGGTCAGCGTGCCATCGTCGGCGACGCGCACGAAGCCCGCCTTGCCGCCGCGATGCGAGACATCCACCTGGCGACGATCTTCGCGCTCGGCGTAAGACGCGACGAAGAAAGTATCGGCCGCTTCGATCATTCGGCGGGCGATCGCATCGAGCTGCGTGCTGTTATGAACCTCGCCGGCGAAAGCCTCGTGCGGTTCGCGGGCGACGTGATAGTCGCGCTGCTGGATGTACTGCGGGCAGTTGCCGAAACTCTGGTCGACTTCGAAGCGCAGCACCTCGTCGTCGGCCGCGCGCAGGATGCCGTTGACCCGATTGCGCCTGCGCGTATGCAGCTCGATGCCGAGCAGGCCGATCGCATCGCCGGTTTTGAGGCCGTCGCTTGCCGGATCGTTGGGATCGCGTCGCGTGTGGATGTCGAGCGTGGTCGGCGTCGGCGACGAGATGAAGCCCGACGCGCCGGTGATCAAGCTCGCCCAGGCCTCGCCGCGGCGATCGACGCTGCCGACGACGACGAACGGAATCTGCGTGTAGAACTCGCGATGCTGGTCCGGCATGTAGTCGCGAATCACGCGCTGACCGATGCCGTCCATGCGCTCGGCAACGCCGACCCGGGTCTGGATCGCTTTTTCACCCGTGTGCCAGGTTTCCAGCTTTCGTCGGGTCGGCGTCGTGCTCATGTTCGTGCTCCGTGCGCTTGCGAAATGCTCAGGCCGCAGCCGTCAGACCGGCCGCTGTCTGCGCAAACGGCACGAAGCCCGGCAGCGCCTCGAGCCTGCGCAGGAAGGCGTTCACGCGCGGATAGGCGGACAGATCGACGTTGCCCTCGGGGGCGCGGGCGACGTAGCTGTAGAGCGCCACGTCGGCGATGGTCGGACGAGCGCCGACGAGCCACTCGCGATCGGCGAGATGCGCCTCGATCTTGCCGAGAATGGCGTGCGCACGGGCGATCACTTCGTCGGCGTTGAACTTGGCGCCGAACACGGTCACGAGCCGGGCGGCGGCGGGGCCGTAGGCGATCTCGCCCGCCGCGACCGACAGCCAGCGCTGCACCGCTGCGGCTTCGGCGGGCGTCTCGGGCAGCCAGTCGCTGCGGCGATGCTTCTTCGCGAGGTAGACGAGGATGGCATTGGAATCGGAGACGACGACGCCGTCGTCGTCGAGCACCGGCACCTGTCCGAACGGATTCAGCGCGAGGAATGCAGGCTGCTTGTGAGCGCCCGCTTTCAGATCGACTTCGATCAGCTCGTGCGGCAGGCCGAGCAGCGAGATGAACAGCCGAGCGCGGTGCGCGTGGCCGGAGAGGGGATGGATGTAGAGCTTCATGGCGAGGCCTCCAGTGGCGTGATTCGGTGGATCGGGACCATTCCCTATCCGCCCCGGTAGATTGGCTCGCAGCGTGCCCGGCGAGAATCGCCGTTGTCGGCACTAGATCATTGCGTGAGGTGAAATAATCGCAGGCCTCGTGGCCACGCTTGAATGGTGGTGCTCACTCAGCCCAGGGTGATGATCCGCGGGGTTCGGACCCAGGTGCAGCCCGATGTCGATGGGGTCTCAGCTCGATCCGGCGCTCGACGCGGCCGGCCAATAAAAACGGCCCGTGGCGAGTCGATCGCCACGGGCCGTTGCGCGACGGCGGAGAGCTTAGATCAGCTCGACCGCGAGCGCGGTGGCTTCACCGCCGCCGATGCAGAGCGTCGCCAGGCCGCGCTTGAGCTTGCGGTTCTTGAGCGCGTGCAGCAGCGTCACGAGCACGCGCGCACCGCTGGCTCCGATCGGGTGGCCGAGCGCGCAGGCGCCGCCGTTGACGTTGACCTTCTCGTGCGGAATGCCGAGCTCGGCCATCGCCGCCATCGGCACCACCGCGAAGGCCTCGTTGATCTCGTAGAGATCGACGTCGGCCGCGGTCCAGCCGATGCGCGAGAACAGCTTCTGCATCGCGCCGACCGGAGCGGTCGTGAACCAGCCGGGTTCCTGCGCATGCATGCTGTGGCCGAGCACGCGGGCGATCGGCTTCAGGCCGAGCTCGGCGGCCTTGCTCGCGCGCATCAGCACGAGCGCGGCGGCGCCGTCGTTGATCGACGAGCTCGAGGCCGCGGTGATGGTGCCGTCCTTCTTGAAGGCGGGCTTGAGCGTGGGGATCTTGTCGAGCTTGATCTTGCCGGGGCCTTCGTCGACCGAGACCACGGTTTCGCCGCTGCGATCGCGCACGGTCACCGGCACGATCTCGTCGGCGAAGGCGCCGCTGGCGATCGCGGCCTGCGCGCGCTGCACCGAAGCGGTCGCGAAGGCGTCCTGATCCTGGCGGCTGAACTTGTACTTGGCGGCGCAATCTTCGCCGAAGGTGCCCATCGAGCGGCCGGCCTCGTAGGCGTCTTCGAGACCGTCGAGCATCATGCTGTCGAAGATCGGCGAGTGGCCCATGCGGTAGCCGCCGCGGCCCTTGCTGAGCAAAAACGGGGCGCCGGTCATGCTTTCCATGCCACCGGCGACGACGATGTCGGCGCTGCCCGCGACGATCGCATCGTGGGCGATCATGACGGCCTTGAGGCCCGAGCCGCAGACCTTGCCGATGGTGGTGCAGGGCGTGCCGAGCGACAGACCGGCCTTGAGCGCGGCCTGGCGCGCCGGCGCCTGGCCGACGCCGGCCGTGAGCACGCAGCCCATCAGCACTTCGGACACCGAATCACCGGCGAGCCCGGCCTTGGCGAGCGCGCCGCGAATCGCCGTGGCGCCGAGCTCGGGCACCGGAACATCCTTGAACGCGCCCTGGAAGGCGCCCATGGGCGTTCTGACGGCTGAGACGATGACGACGGGATCGCTGGACATGACGGGCTCCAAATTGAGGTGCCGCACCATACCGCAGGAAGCGGTCCCGCACAGTGGCGGTAGCCGCCATTATTCGCCCTTGCGGTGGCGGTTTTTGTCGTTCAATCAGACAGTGGTGTTGATCAGGGAGGTTGCTAGGCGTGGCGTCTCATGAGGCTCAGAAATTGAAGCTCAGCGCCGCGAACAGTTGTCGTCCGGCCGCCTGCTGCGCGAAGTAGCTGCCCGGGAAGAAGCTCGCGTCGGCGACCTGGTTCAGCACGCGCTTGTCGGCCAGGTTGGTTCCACCGACGGCCAGCGACCAGGTCTGCTCGGCGTTCGAGACCACCAGGCGCGCGTTGTAGAGCGTGTAGGCCGGCACGTATGTGTTCGGGTCGAGGTCGACGTCGGTGTACTGGTCGCCCTGGTAGATCACGTCGCCCGCGAGCTGCCCGCCGAGGCCGAAGAACAGCGGGAATTCCAGCGTCGGCGTCAAGGTGGCGGTTTCGCGCGGGGCGAAGGCGATGCGCCGGCCGCCGAGATCCTGCGTGGCCCCGAGCTGCAGGGCGCCGGTCTGCGGATTGCGCACCGGAGCGGGCGCCTCGGGGTAGCGGTCGTAGCTTGCGTCGAGCAGGCCGAACGAGCCCATGATGCGCAGCGGCTTGAACGGGGTGATCCACATGAAATCGGCTTCGAGGCCCTTGGAAGTTGCCACCGCCGCGTTGCTGACGTTGGTGATCACGCCCTGCAGCGCGAGTACCTGCAGGTCTTCGAAGCGCGTGTGATAGAGCGTCGCGTTGAAGCGCAGCGTGCGATCGAAGAACGTGGTCTTGGCGCCGAGTTCGTAGGTCTGCGCCTTCTCGGGCTTGAACTCGAGATCCTCGCCCGTGTACGACAGCGCGTTGAAGCCGCCGCTCTTGTAGCCGCGCGTGTACGAGGTGAACAGGTTGATGCCGTTGTCGCCGAAATACTGCAGCACGATCTTCGGCGAGACGTCGGTCTCCGCGCGCTTGAGCGGGCGTTGCTGATCAGCCGACGGATAGTCGTTCGCGCCGAGCAGCGCGGCCATGATGCACGCGGTGTCGGCGCGCTGCGGGCAATGCTGCGTGCCGGAGGCATCGACGGTCTTGCTTTCGCGATTGATGCGAATGCCCGGCGTGATCGCCCAGTGATCGGTCAGATACCAGGTCATCTGGCCGAAGGCCGCGTACGAGCTCACGTCCTGTTCGTAGTTGAACTGGTAGTAGTCGGGGCCGAGCAGCGGGCCGACGATGGTGCCGAGAATCGGCAGGCCCGGCAGCTGCAGGCCCGGGATCGTCGCCATGCAAAGCCCGGCGAGCTGACAGAAATCCTGCGTGAGCAGGAACGAGGCGATGTCCTGGCCGGCCTGGATGCTCGCGTCGAGCACGTAGTTGGAGTCGTACCAGAAGGCGCCGCCGACGAATTCCACTTTCTGGCCGAGCCCGAACAGGCTGTCGGCGTCGGCCGAAAAGCGCAGCTCGGCCGAGAACTGCTTGTGATCCTCGTGGTTGTCGAGGCTCGCGATGTCGGCCGGCGAGACGTCGAGCTCGTTGAGCTGGTCGATGTAGAAGCGCGATCCGGCGAGCACGAGCACGCTCTGCGCGTTGTGCAGGCCGCCGAGTTCGCCGATGTCCCATTGCGTGCGCACGCCGAGCGTTTCGGAGCCTTTTTCGATGAAGCCCGGCGTGTTGAACTCGGTCTGGAAATCCTTGGGATCGTCTTCGATGTTCGGATCGAAGCCGGTCAGATAGGTGCGCGTGTCCGCATCGAGCTTGTAGAGCTGGTAGGGCCAGAACGGCGCCTCGGTTTCCGAGCCCTGGATGATCACGTCGGTGGTGACGGAGTCGCTCAGCAGGAAACGCAGCTTGCCGCGCGCGGCTTTCTGCTCGAGCTTTTCTTCGTCGCGATCGAGGAAGCTGTTGTAGAGCTGTCCATCCTCGCTGCGATAAAGCCCGGAGACGCGCATGCCGAACCAGTCGTTGAGCATGCCGCCGGCACCGGCTTCGACGCGATGCGAGTTGTTCGAGCCGTACTGATAGCGGCCATCGGCGGTGAACGCATCGCTCGGACCCTTGGTGGTCACGTTGAACACGCCGGCGATGGTGTTCTTGCCGAACAAGGTTCCCTGCGGCCCGCGCAGCACCTCCACGCGCTCGACGTCGAACATCGATTCGGTGAAGTAGCCCGGGCGGCCGTAATAGATTTCGTCCTGCACGAAACCGACCGAGCTTTCGAAGCTCGGGTTGAACGCATTGGTGCCGAAGCCGCGGATGAACAGCTGCGGCGAGCCGAGATCGTCGGCGTCGACGCGCACGTTCGGAATGTAGAGCGAGGCGTCGGCCAGATCGGCCGCGCCGGTTTCCTTGATGAAGTCGCCGCCGAGCGCGGTGACCGACACCGGCACGTCCTGCAGCGATTGCTGGCGCTTCTGCGCGGTGACGACGATCTCGGCGATCTGCGCGGAGTCGTCGCTCTGCGTCATCGCCGCTTCGGACTGTGGTGCCGGATCGACCGGAATCGTTTCGAGCGGCGGCTCGGCAGGCGTCTGCTGTGCGGCGGCGTCATGCGCCGACAGCAGCCCTGCAAGCAGCGCGAGACTCATCGCGCCATGATGTCGAATTGCCCGAACCGGGCGCTTGCCCGCGAGTTTCACTGTTCCCTTGGCCATCCCCGGTCCACCTGAGTCCTGCGTTTTTCCTAGTTGCCAGTGAACACCCGGCAATATGTAATTCGCTCGAAGAATATGCGAAATCCGTGCTGTGCCCGCAGTGGCGAAGCAGTTTTCGTATGGGAATACCAACTCAATCCGATGAGCGATCCGATGCCACGCATGCTGTGCCTGCTGATGTTCTCCGTCATGCTCGTCGCCTGTGGAAAGGGGCCTGAGTCGACTCCGGTGGCACCTGCGGGCTCGGCCGCGAACCTGCGTCCCGCCGATGCGGCGCTCGCGAGTGTCTACGACCAGAGCTGCAAGGCCTGTCACGCGACGCCGGCCAGCGGAGCACCGCAAACGGGCGATCGCGCGGCCTGGGCGCCACGTCTCGCGCAAGGCCTCGACACGCTGCTCGAACATACGGTGAGCGGCTACAAGGGCATGCCGCCGCTCGGCTCCTGCGGCGATTGCAGCGAAGACGAGTTCGCCGCGCTGATCCGCTTCATGTCCGCGGAGCCCGGCCTGTGAAACGCCGTGACTTTCTGGGCGCCTCGCTCGCCGCCGCGGCGCTTCCGCTCGCCGGCTGCGACGATCACGGCGCGGCCAACATGCCCAAGCCGCCGGTCGCGACGATCGGGCCCGATGGCAAGCGGCTGCTGCCCTGGCAGAACTGGTCGGGCTACCAGCACTGCCTGCCCGCCGAGCGGCTGACGCCGAAGACCGAAGACGAACTCGCCACGCTGCTGCGCTCGGCCAAGACCACGCTGCGTCCGGTCGGCGCAGGGCATTCGTTCACGCCGCTGGTTCCGACCGACGGCGGCATCATCTCGTTGCGTCATTTCGACGGCCTCATCGCGCACGATGCGAACGCGCTGACCGCCACCGTCGGCGCGGGCACCAAGCTCGGCCAACTCGCCGAACTATTGCAGGGTATCGGCCAGGCGCTGCCGAACATGCCCGACATCGACGAGCAGTCGATCGCCGGCGCCACCGCCACGGCGACGCACGGAACCGGTGAAACACTTGGCGCCTTGCACAGCCAGATCATCGGCCTGCGCCTGGTGACGCCGCGCGGCGAAGTGCTCGATTGCAGCCGCCAGAGCCATCCCGAGATCTTCGATGCGGCGCGCGTCTCGCTCGGCAGCCTCGGTGTCATCACGCAGGTCACTTTGCAGAACGTGGCGACACACAATCTCAAGCGCCGCGTCTGGTTCGAGCCGATCGAGCAGCTCATCGAGCGCTTCGATGATCACGCGGCCAAGCACCAGAGCTTCGAGATGTATTACCTGCCGTTCTCGGACCAGGCGATGGCGATCTCGATCGACCCGACCGACGAGCCGCTGCGCCCGCGCGGTGCCGAGCAGGACAACGATGCGGTCATGGGCATCAAGAAGCTGCGCGACTACCTGAGCTGGTTCCCGGCCGCGCGGCGCAAGCTCATGAACCTGGCGACCGAAGATTACGAGCCCGAAGAAGCCGTCGACGTCTGGAATCGCATCTTCCCGTCGAATCGCGCGGTGCGCTTCAACGAGATGGAATATCACCTGCCGCGCGAGCAGCTCATGCCGACCTTGCGCAAGGTGCGCGAACGCGTCGAGAGCAAGCACCACGAAGAGTTCTTCCCGATCGAGATTCGCACCGTCAAGGGCGACGATGCCTGGCTCAGCCCGTTCTATGGCCACGCGGTGTCGGGCTCGATCGCGGTGCATCGCTACTACGTCGAAGATCCGCTGCCTTATTTCGCCGACATCGAGCCGCTGTACCAGCCGCTGGCCGGGCGTCCGCACTGGGGCAAGATGAATACGCTCAAGGCCGCGGATTTCGCGAGCCGCTATCCGAAGTGGAAGGATTTCCTCGCCGTGCGTGCCTCGCTCGATCCGGAGGGGCGCATGCTCAATACCTATCTGAAACAGGTGTTCGGTCTTGGCTAAATTCAGCTCACGGCGGCGGCTATTGTTGGGAGCAGCTGTCGCCGCTCCCGTCGCGGCGGCAGTGGCGCTGCGTCCGAGCGAAAAGGGCGGGGCGCACGATGCCTACTTCATGCAGATGCAGCAGGCGCTGCGCAAGGCTGGGCTGTTCCGCCCGACGCTCGTGATCGATCGCGAGAAGCTGGATCACAACATCGCCTGCCTGCGCTCGCACCTGCCGGCGAACAAGGGCTATCGCATCGTCGAGAAATCGCTGCCGAGCCTCGAGCTGCTGCGCTACGTGCGCAAGGCCACCGGCACCGACCGGCTCATGAGCTTCCATCAGCCGTTCCTGAATCTGATCGGGCGCGAGATGCCCGATGCGCAGGTGCTCGTCGGCAAGCCGATGCCGGTCGGCGCCGCGCAGCGCTTTTACGAGCGGCACGATCCCTCCAGCGGTTTCTTGCCCGAGCGCCAGCTGCAATGGCTGCTCGACACGCCCGAGCGCATGGCCCAGTACCGCGAACTCGCGCGTGCGCGTCACCGCGATCACGGCGAGCTCATGCGCGTGAATCTGGAGCTCGACATCGGCCTGCATCGCGGCGGCCTGCATGGCCCGCAGGCGGTCGTCGAAATGCTGCGCGAGCTGCAGAAAGAGCCGTCGATGAAGTTCTCGGGCTTCATGGGCTACGAGGCGCACGCGTCCAAGATGCCGGATTTTCTCGGCGGACCGCGTGAGGCGCTCGCCGAGGCGCTGAGCACCTACGCGGATTGCGTGGCCGCTGCGCGCGAGGAACTCGGCGCGGCCTTCGACGAGAACACGCTCACGCTCAATGCCGGCGGCAGCAGCACCTACGAGCTCTACGACGAATCCGCCCCGTGCAACGAAATCTCGATGGGCTCGGGCCTCGTCAAGCCCACCGATTTCGATCGCCCGACCCTGGCCGATCACGTGCCGGCCTGCTTTATCGGCACGCCGGTACTCAAGGCGCTCGATCGCTCCGAGATCGCCGGTCTCGAATCGCTGACCGGCCTGTTCGCGGCCTGGGACCCGAACACCGCGCGTGCGTTCTATCTTTATGGCGGCTACTGGTACGCGGACATCGTCTCGCCGCCCGGCTTGCAGCACAACGCGATCTGGGGCCATTCGACGAACCAGGAGCTCGTCAACGGCTCGCGCAAGGTCGAGCTCGCGGTCGACGACTTCGTGTTCCTGCGTCCGCACCAGAGCGAGTCGGTGTTCCTGCAGTTCGGCGACATCGCGGTCTATCACCAGGGCCAGATCGTCGCGAGCTGGCCGGTGTTCGATTCCGCGGCCTGAGTCCGGCCCGAGGCGAGGTATCGCGGGCGTTTTGCGCTCGCGAAGAACGCGGCGATATGCGGATCGACGATCGGCGCCTGTTGATCGGGCATAAGGCGTGCGCTGCGCGCAAATCACAGTAGAATGCCGCGCACCCGCCAGCCGTCGCGCTTCCATTCAGCACGCGGGAGTCGGGAACAGTTGGACGCGACTGAATTTAAGGAGATGAAAAATGGCAGCAGCTGATGTGGTTTCGACGACGGCCCTGATCGAGCAGATCTCGGCGAAGTCCGGCCTTTCCAAGGCGCAGGTGAAGTCGGTTCTCGGTCTGTTCGTCGAGAGCACCGCCAAGCACCTCAAGAAGGGCACCAAGGTTCGCGTGAGCGGCCTCGGCACCTTCGCCAAGTCGTCGCGCGGCGCACGCAAGGGTCGCAACCCGTCGACCGGCGAGGCCATCAAGATCAAGGCCTCGAAGTCGGTGCGTTTCAAGCCGTCGACCACGCTCAAGGGCTCGCTCTAAGCAAGCTCCGCGGTCAAGAAAAAGCCCCGATACGTCGGGGCTTTTTCGTTATGCGTGACCCGTCCTGAAATGAGTTGACACCTTTTCAGCGAAGAAAAGGCGATTCAAATGGAAACGAGGAAGAAGAGGAGCCAGCGGGATTACAGTCTGGCTTTTAAGTTGTCGGTGGTGGATCAGGTTGAAAAGGGCGAGCTGAGTTACAAGCAGGCGCAGTGGCGCTACGGGATCCAGGGGCGGTCGACGGTGCTGGTGTGGCTGCGCAAGCATGGTCGCGCAGGGTGGAGCGATCGGGCACGATTGCGGGCGATGACGACGAAATCTGCTGACCTGCCGCTGACACCCGAGCAGCGAATCAAAGCGCTGGAAGTACAACTACGTGAAGCACAGGAGAAAGCCCGTCTGTTCGAGGCGGTGATCGAGGTGCTCAAGCAGGACTATGGAGTGCGCGTGGTAAAAAAGCCTTTGGGCAGGCCCTCACGCAAAAGCACGCCGAAGGCGTAAGCGTGCAGAGGGCTTGCCGCTATTTCGGCATCAGCCGGCAGGCGTACTACGCGGATCGCGGCCGTCAGCAGCGACGCCGGGATCAGGCGGATCGGATCGTGAAACAGGTGCAGACCCAGCGCCTGCGCCAGCCGCGCCTGGGCACCCGCAAGCTGCATCACCTACTCAGCCCGCAGTGGCAGGCCTCGGGCCTGCGGATCGGGCGCGACGCCTTGTTCGATCTGCTGCGACAGCGACACTTGCTGGTACCGATGAAGCGGGCGTATCACAAGACGACGAACAGCCATCACCGATTCCATCGACACCCGAACCGGCTCAAAGCCGGGCCGGATCAAGTCATCGCCGAGGCGTCCGAGCAAGTCTGGGTAGCCGACATCACGTATCTGCCGATGGCCCAGAGCCATGCCTATCTGAGCCTGGTGACGGATGCCTACTCGCGAAAGATCGTTGGCTGGCATGTCCACGACAGCTTGCATGCCGAGCCGGTGAGCCGTGCGCTGAAGCGAGCACTCAAGGAGCGCCGAACGAGGCAGCGCCTGGTGCATCACTCCGACCGAGGGATTCAATACTGCGCGAACGAGTACCAAGGTCTGCACGTGCGCCATCACCTGAGCTGCTCGATGACGGATGGATATGACTGCTACCAGAACGCCTTGGCCGAACGGGTGAACGGCATTCTGAAAGGCGAGCTTTTGCTGCAAAAGCCGACCGATCTGGAGCAAGCCAGGCGCATGGTGCGCGAATCCGTTGCAATCTATAACGGCGAGCGACCGCATCTGTCGCTCAAAATGAAAACGCCCGATGAAGTGCATCGGGCGTCTGTGGCGGATCAACTTCGGTCCGCTTCCCAGTCCAATCAGGTGTCAACCTAATTCAGGACGGGTCAGCGGACTGTTTCCGGCTCAGCCCGTGGTCGAAGGCGTGCTGGCTTTTAGGCAGGCCAGCGTCGCGGCCAGGAACACGCCTTCAAAGGCCAGCGCGTAGACGATGTAGGACGAGGCTTCGCCGGCCAGCAGCGCGCCGATCACGCGGCCGGAGAAGACGCCGCCGAGCAGGAAGCTCATCGTGATGAGCACGCCACGGCGCCAGGCCGCGCAGATCGCGCCGCCGACGATCAGGGCGCCGAACGCGATCTGCATGCCGCCGTAGATCGCGCGCAATTCGGTGTCTCCGGTCGCGCCGGTGGAGACGATGCTGGCCATCGCGAGCGCCTGCGGACGCACGAGGCACCAGACGCCGAACGCGGCCCATGACAGGCCGGCGAACCACATGAAAGCGCGTATCAGCATGCTGGCTTCTCCTCTTCTGTTTTTGGGATGCGTCGCATCATGGCATGCCGCATCCGGAGCGGGAATGCAATGTTGGCAAGCGCGGCGGTGCGACGTATCGTCTGAGCCCTTTCTCGCCGCAAGCAGACTCTCCTCGCATGCCCGCTTTTTCAGATTCCGTCGTCCGCCGCATCTACCAGACCATCGCCAGCGACATCGCGGCGCAGACCCGCCAGGTCGAAGCCGCCGTCGCCCTGCTCGACGAAGGCGCGACCGTGCCGTTCATCGCGCGCTATCGCAAGGAAGTCACCGGCGGACTCGACGATACCCAGCTGCGCAACCTAGAAGAACGCCTCGGCTACCTGCGCGAGCTCGAAGAGCGCCGCGCTGCGGTGATCGAATCGATCGGCGGGCAGGGCAAGCTCACCGATGAACTCGAGGCGAAAATCCAGGCCGCGACGACCAAGGCCGAAGTCGAGGATCTGTACCTGCCGTACAAGCCCAAGCGCCGCACGCGCGCCGAGATCGCGCGCGAAAACGGTCTCGGGCCGCTCGCCGAGCAGTTGCTCGAAGACCGCAGCCTGGTTCCGCAAACCGTCGCCGCGAACTTCGTCAACGACAAGGTCGCCGACGTGAAGGCCGCGCTCGACGGCGCACGCGACATCCTGATGGAGCGCTTCGCCGAGAACGCCGATCTGCTCGGCCGCCTGCGCCAGTATTTGCGCACGCAGGCGGTGCTGCGTTCGCGCGTGATCGACGGCAAGCAGGAAGCCGGCGCGAAGTTTTCCGACTATTTCGATCATGCCGAGGCCTGGAGCAAGGTCGCGAGCCATCGCGCGCTCGCGATGATGCGCGGCCGCAACGAAGAAATCCTGATGCTCGAAATCGAGGTCGATGCGGACAGCACCGCCCCCGTCAAGCCGATCGAGCAGATGATCGCCGACGCCGAAGGCGTCAAGCCCGCGCGCGGCGCCTGCGATGCCTGGCTCATGGAAGTGGCGCGCTGGACCTGGCGCGTGAAGCTCTCGGTGAGCCTGTCGGTCGACCTCATGATGGAGCTGCGCACGCGCGCCGAAGAAGAGGCGATCGACGTGTTCGCACGTAACCTCAAGGATCTGCTGCTCGCCGCTCCGGCCGGTTCGCGCGCGACGATCGGGCTCGATCCGGGCATTCGCACGGGCGTGAAGGTGGCCGTGGTCGACGGCACCGGCAAGCTGCTCGAAACCGCGACGGTGTATCCATTCCAGCCTCGCAACGACGTGCGCGGCGCGCAGGCCGAGATCGCGCGCCTGATCAAGCAGCACAACGCGCAGCTCATCGCGATCGGCAATGGCACCGCGAGCCGCGAAACCGAAAAGCTCGTCACCGACCTGCTCGCGCTGTTGCCCGAGCCGCGTCCGCGCAAGGTCATCGTCAGCGAGGCCGGCGCGTCGGTGTATTCGGCTTCGGCCGCCGCGGCCGCGGAATTTCCGAATCTCGATGTCTCGCTGCGCGGTGCGGTGTCGATCGCACGCCGCCTGCAAGACCCGCTCGCCGAACTCGTGAAGATCGAGCCGAAGTCGATCGGCGTCGGCCAGTATCAGCACGACGTCGATCAGTATCGGTTATCGAAGGCGCTCGATGCGGTGGTCGAGGATGCGGTGAATGCGGTCGGTGTCGACTTGAATACCGCCTCGGCTTCGCTGCTTGCACGCGTGTCGGGCGTGGGCACTTCGCTGGCCGATGCGATCGTGTTTCATCGCGATCGCCAGGGCGCGTTTCGTTCACGCAAGCAGCTGCTCGAAGTCAGCCGCCTCGGGCCGAAGACGTTCGAGCAGTGCGCGGGCTTCCTGCGCATTCGCGATGGCGAGGAGCCGCTCGACGCTTCGGCCGTGCATCCCGAAGCCTACGAGGTGGCGCGGCGCATCGTCAGCGCCTGCGGGCGCGATCTGCGCTCGCTGATGGGCGATAGCGCGGCGCTCAAGAAACTCGATGCGAAGCAGTTCGCCGACGAGCGCTTCGGCTTGCCGACGGTGCGCGACATCCTCGCCGAACTCGAAAAGCCGGGCCGCGATCCGCGCCCCGAGTTCCGCACCGCGAGCTTCGCCGACGGCGTCAACGAGGTGAAGGACCTGAAGCCCGGCATGGTGCTCGAGGGCACGGTCACGAACGTCGCGGCTTTCGGCGCTTTCGTCGATATCGGCGTGCATCAGGACGGCCTCGTGCACGTGTCGCAACTCGCCGACAAGTTCGTGAAGAATCCGCACGAGGTGGTGAAGGCGGGCGATATCGTCAAGGTGCGCGTCGTCGACGTGGACCTCAAGCGGCAGCGCATCGCGCTGAGCATGCGCAAGGATGATGGCAGTGCTTCGATGCCGCGTTCTGCTGCGGGTGGCGATGCGTCTTCGTCGCGTGATCGGCGTGGGCCGCCGCCTAGCAAGGGCAAGCAGGAAGTGAAGCCGCCGAGCGCGCTCGGGGCTGCGTTGTTCGAGGCGCTCAAGAAGTAGCTTGTTGTTGCGGCTGCTCGCTCTCTCTTGGTGGTGACCCGAGAGCTTTTGTCCTTCCCGGACGGGGTTACTTTCTTTGCTCGTGCAAAGAAAGTAACCAAAGAAAGCACGCCCCTGAAGTCCGCGCCCCTCGCGATGAAGCCGCGAGGGGTTCCCGGCCGAATCGACGTGCTCAGGGTCGGCTCGACGCGACATCGTGTCGCGACGAGCCTCAAGCGGCCATCCTTGGCCGCTAGACCCACTGCGCGCGCCGCTTCGGCCGGCGCTGCCAAGGGGATTGATGGACTGGCTCGCTTCGCGTCGCTGCTTGCGAAAGCGGGCTTCTTATGGAATCACGCGCCGCTGCCTGAAGTCATCGAAGATGCCCTTGAACATCGCCTCGGTATCGACGTACTCGTGAAACCCATATCGCCGGGCCTTGCTGCCATCGGCGAAGAAGTCGTAGTCCCACCCGAACACGAAGTCACCGAAACCCCACGATGACAGCTCGCTCCAGCGATGCGCGGCAAGGCCGTGACGCTCGCGCATCGCGTTCCAGAGCGGCTCCTTGTCGGCCATGACGCTTGTGAGCGACATCGTCAGCGGCGGCGCGACTTCGAGTTCGAAGTGCTGCGCGATGCGCGGCCACAGCTGATTCCAGCGGAACAGATCGCCGTTGGCGATGTTGAAGGCCTGGTTGGCGCAGCGCGGTTCGGTCGCGGCCCAGACGGTGGCGCGGGCGAGCAGGCCGGCGTCGGTGACTTCCATGAGCGTGTCATAGGCGCCGGGCTTGCCGGGGAAACGCAGCGGCAGGCCGAGCTCCTTGCTGATCGCAGCGTAGACGCCGATGACCATCGCGAGATTCATTGGATTGCCGAGCGCGAAGCCACAGACCACGCTCGGACGGATCGCGGACCAGCTCCAGTTCCTGCCGCGTTGCTGTGCTTCGAGAAAGCGCTGCTGGTCGACGTTGAATTCGGGCGGCATGTGGCCCGGATCGTCTTCGCGCGCGGGCGTCTTGAACGGCCCGAGATGCGCGCCGTAGACCTTGTAGCCCTGCATGAGACTCACGTGCTGCAAGTCGTCGGCGACGCCATCGATGGTCTGCACGACGTTGCGCAGCATCGTCAGGTTCGGCTCGACGAGTTCGGCCCAGGTCGGACGATCCTGGTACGCGGCATAGAACACGTGCGTGACCTCACACAGATTCGTGAGCTTGGCGCGCGTGTCGTCGGCATCGAGCAGATCGACCGCGATGTGGCGCAGACGCGGCGAATCTTCTCCGCCGCGACGCGAGAGGCCGACGATCTGCCATTCGTCGAGTGTGCGCAGATGCTCGATCAGATTGCGCCCGATCACGCCCTGAGCGCCGACGACGAGTGCGGTCTTGCTTGCGCTCATGGCTCAGGCCTCCAGCGCTGCGTCGCAGCGGGCGTTCGACTTGCCGCTGCGCAGCCCGATCCAGGCCGTTGCGAGCGCGGCGAGCGGCATCAGCGCGCCAACCCACGGAAGCGCCGCCAGTCCGAGTCCGTGGTCGATCGCCATGCCGCCGAGCCAGGCGCCGAGCGCATTACCGAGATTGAACGCGCCGATGTTGAAGCTCGACGCCAGGCTTTGCCCGGCGCCGGAGGCTTTTTCGAGCACCCACATCTGCAGCGGCGGCACGGTGGCGAACGCGGCCGCGCCGAGCAGGCCGACGAAGATCACGGTCAGCAGCCGGCTGTGCATGACGAAGCTCATCAGGCCCATGACGAGCGCGAGCGCGAGCAGCGAGCCGAGCAGCGTAGGGCCCAGATGACGATCGGCGAACTTGCCGCCGAGCAGATTGCCGATCACCAGGCCGCCGCCGAACACGAGCAGGATCGGCGACACCGCCGCGTCCGCGAAGCCGGTGATCTGCGTGAGCAAGGGCGCAATGTAGGTGAACACCACGAACACGCCGCCGAAGCCGAGCACGGTCGCGAGCAGGCCGAGCAGCACGGCCGGGCGCAGCAGCGCGCGCAGGTCGGCGCGCCAGTCGCCGGCTTCGGGCTTGGCCGCGTCGCGCGGCACGAGTGCGGCGATCACCGCCATCGCGGCGACGCCGACGAGGGCGACGGCCCAGAAGGTCGCGCGCCAGCCCTGCATCTGGCCGAGCCAGGTGCCGAACGGAACGCCGAGCACGTTCGCCACGGTCAGGCCGGTGAACATGATCGCGATCGCCGAGGCGCGCTGCTGCGGGGCGACGAGCTGCGTCGCCACCACCGAGCCGACGCCGAAGAAGGTGCCGTGCGCGAAGGACGTCAGCACGCGCGCGCCGAGCAGCGTGGCGTAGTTCGGCGCGAGCGCGCAGGCCAGATTGCCGAGCGTGAACACGGCCATCAGCGCGAGCAGCGTCGCCTTGCGCGGCCAGCGCGCGGTCCATACGGTCATCAGCGGAGCGCCGACCATCACGCCGAGCGCATAGCCGCTGATCAGCACGCCGGCGGTCGGCAGCGACACGCCGAAGTCGGCGGAAACCTGCATGAGCAGGCCCATGATTACGAATTCGGTGACGCCGATGCCGAAGGCGCCGATCGTCAGCGCGTAGAGCGCGAGCGGCATCGCGCGGTTTGAACTTGAAGACATCGCCAGCTCCTGCGGTTTTTCAGTCAGCTACTGTGGCGATGTCTGCGATTGATGATAAGAATGCGCGAAGGAAGAATAATCGTGCATCGAATGCACGAATAGCGGAGCGCGGACCGATGGATAATCGCACTGGGGAAATCGAGGCCTTTCTGCGCAGCGTCGACGCCGGCAGCTTCGCGGCGGCGGCGCAGCAGCTGCGGCAGACGCCGTCGGCCGTGAGCCGCTCGGTCGCCCGCCTCGAAACGCGGCTCGGGGTGCGGCTGCTGCAGCGGAGTACGCGCGCACTGACGCTGACGCCCGAGGGCGAGGCCTATAAGCAGCGGGCTCAAGCCATCCTGCATGAACTCGACGAACTCGAAGCGAGCTTCACGGCCGAGCGCGCCGAGCCGCGCGGACGCCTGCGGCTCAACGCATCGGTGCCGTTCGGCCTGCATTGCGTGCTGCCGGTGCTGCCGGAGTTTCTCGAGCGCTACCCGAAAGTCACGGTCGACGTTTCGCTCAACGATGCGCTCGTCAATCTCGTCGACGAGCGCACCGACATCGCGATCCGCCACGGGCCGCTGCGCGATTCGAGCCTGCGGGCGCGCAAGCTCGGCAGCAGCCGCTGGATCATCGCGGCCTCGCCGGACTATCTCGCACGCCGCGGTATGCCGCGAAAGCCCGACGATCTCGACGCGCACAACTGCCTCAACTTCAACTTCCGCCGCTCGATCGAAGGCTGGAGCTTTCGCGTCGCCGGAGCGCTGCAGCAGCGCGGCGTGAGCGGCAACTTTCTCGGCAATTCGGGCGAGGCGCTGCGTGTGATGGCCGTCTGCGGGGCGGGCATCGTGCGGCTCGCGCATTTTCTCGTCGCTGCCGACATCGCCGCGGGCCGGCTCGTGCCGATACTCGGCTCCTGTCACGACGGCGATACCGAGGACATTCACGCGCTCTATCTCGGCCAGGGCAGGCCGTCGGCGCGCGTGCGCGCGATGCTCGATTTCCTCGTCGAGCGGGCCTCGGTCACGGAATGAGATTTGCGACACTTGTCTTTTATATTGATAAAAAAGCGACAAGTGACATGATGGACTCATGAAGCTCAAGCGCATCGACACCTATACCGAGACCGATCTGCCCGCCGCGCAGCGGGTCGCGGATGCTCCGGCCCAGGCTTACGGCACGGATAAGCACGGTTCCGCCGTGCCGGCGGGCGATGCCGGTGCCGACTGGATCGTCCGCCGTAACGCAGTCGGCCTGCGCCAGGCTTTCGTGATCGCGGAAGCCTGGGAGCTGTCGCAGGCGGCGCTCGGCACGCTGCTCGGCACGGTGCCGCGGAACCTGCAGCGCTGGCGCCAGCAGGTCGAGGCCGGCGAAGGGCTCAACCTGTCGGCCGATACGGTCGAGCGCCTGAGCTACCTGCTCGGCATCTGGAAGGCGCTCGGCATTCTGCTGCCGACGCCGGCGAACCGGCTGCTCTGGCTGCGCAACGCCAATACCGACGCGCCGTTCAACGGCCAGGCGCCGCTGGCGCGCCTGCTCGCCGGGCAGGTGGCCGATCTCTACGTCGTGCGGCATTACCTCGACGGCGCTCGCAGCTAGTCGCGGCGGAGGTTTCTCATGGATGAGCCCGAGGCCGACTACGGCGCCCTGCGCACGCGCCGCATCGACGATCCGCTGCATCGCATCGTGCCGAGCCGCTTTCCGACCGCGCTGCTGTTCGACGCGGCGCGCAGCGAGGACGAGTTGCTGATGCTCGCCGAACTCGAAGGGCTCACCAACGACCGCTTGCGCCAGGAGCTCGGGCAGATTCAGCTCGTGCCGAAGGGCGAGGGGCTTTACGGTCCGGGCGCGACGCCGGTGATGGCCGCGTTCTGCCATCCGACGCCTTCGCGCTTCACAAGTGGCCTCTTCGGCGTCTACTACGCAGGGCTCAGCGAGCAGACCGCGATTCTCGAAACCGTCTATCACCGCGAGCGTTTCCTGCGCGCCGCGAGCATCCCGCGCGAAGTGCTCGAAATGCGCTGCTACGTGAGCCACTTGCAGCAGAACATGACGCTGCTGCCGAGCGCCCAGCGCGACTCGCTGCTCGATCCGGACGATTACACCGCGGCCCAGCGCTTCGGCGCGGCCCTGCGCCAGCGCGGCGCCTGGGGCATTTTCTACAACAGCGTGCGCGACACGCCCGAGGGCCGCTGCGTCGCCGTGCTGCGGCCCAAGGCGCTCGCCCCGGCGCGGCAGTCCTCGCACTTTCGCTATTACTGGGACGGCCGGCGCATCGGCCGGATCGAGAAGATCGAGAGCTACGCGGTTCGCGAGGCCTGACGCTGCTTCGCCGGGGGTATAAGCTCACGCCCATGTCCGAACGCCTCGCCCCCATGGCCAACCCCTGGCCGGCTCCGCCGGCCGAGCGCGGCTGGGCGCAGCTGATCCGCCAGTCCTGGCTGCGCTGCCGCAGCCAGTTCGAGCTCAAGCCCGAGATCCGGCGCGAACCCAGCATTCTGGGCGCAGAGGAAATTCGCCGCCGCCGCCGCGCACTCGGCAGCCTGTTCGAGATCGCGGCGCTCGAAATGCAGGCGCTGCAGCGCAGCCTCGGCGTGCCGGCCGGCCTCACGTTGACCGACGCCGAAGGCGTGATCCTGTACTACCACGGCGCTGCCTCGTTCACGCGCGAGGCCCAGCGCGCCGGCATGCGCGAGGGCGCGATCTGGACCGAGGCCGAAGTCGGCACCAACGGCATCGGCACCTGCCTGGTCGCCCACGCGCCGGTGCTGATCCACCGCGAAGACCACTTCCTGCGCCAGAACGCGGCGATGGTCTGCTGCGCGGCTCCGATCCGCGACGGGCGCGGTGCCGTCGTGGCGGTGCTCAATCTCTCGTACGGCCAGGGCGATTCGGCCGCGGCCACGCTCGCGCTGGTGTCGCAGACCGCGCGTTCGATCGAAATGCATGCGCTGCTGCAGCAGGCGCGCGATCGCTACGTGATCCGGTTGCACGCGCACCCGGCGCTCGTGACCAGCGGCTCGGGCGCGCTGATCCTGGCCGACGAAGAGGGCCTCGTCACCGGGCTCAACCAGACCGCGCGCGACTGGCTCGGCGAAGACGGCGCCGCGGCGCTGATCGGCCAGCCGGTGGTGCAGAGCATCGGGCTCGACCTGCGCCAGCTCGGCGACTGGGCGCGCCGCTCTCCGTGGCAGCCGCAGCGGCTCGGTGTCGACGAGCTCTACGTGCTCGTGCAGCCGCCGCAGACGGCGGTGCTGCCGGGAGCCGACGTGCTCGATCAGGCCGAGCGCCAAGCGCTGCTCGACATGGTCGAATCCTGCGGCTGGAACATCACGCAGGCCGCGGCTCGCCTGAACATCGATCGCAAGACGCTGCATCGCAAGCTGCAGCGGCACGGGCTGAGCCGGCCGCAATAGCTCGCCGATCGTTCACGGCCGAGTCGCGACCGCTGGGGCACAAACGCCCCAGGTTTTGAAGCCGTCACCGGGCCTTTCTAAGCTGGCGGCCATCCGGCGTCGTCGGCCCTTGCGCCTGCGCGTCACCCATCGAAAAAGTCCGTCAGGAGACAGCATGAAAACCCGCGCCGCCGTCGCTTTCGAAGCCAAGAAGCCGCTGGAGATCGTCGAACTCGATCTGGAAGGCCCGAAGGCGGGCGAAGTGCTCGTCGAGATCATGGCCACCGGCATCTGCCACACCGATGCGTACACGCTCGACGGCTTCGATTCCGAAGGCATCTTTCCGTCCGTGCTCGGCCACGAAGGTGCGGGCATCGTGCGCGAAGTCGGCGCCGGCGTGACGAGCGTCAAGCCCGGCGATCACGTGATTCCGCTCTACACGCCCGAATGCCGCCAGTGCAAGACCTGCACGAGCCACAAGTCCAACCTCTGCACCGCGATCCGCGCGACGCAGGGCAAGGGCGTGATGCCTGACGGCACCACGCGCTTCTCGTACAAGGGCAAGCCGGTCTATCACTACATGGGCTGCTCGACCTTCAGCAACTTCACCGTGCTGCCCGAAATCGCGGTCGCGAAGATTCGCGAGGACGCGCCGTTCGACAAGGCCTGCTACATCGGCTGCGGCGTCACCACCGGCGTCGGCGCGGTGATCAACACCGCCAAGGTCACGCCGGGCTCCAACGTGATCGTGTTCGGCCTCGGCGGCATCGGCCTCAACGTGATCCAGGGTGCGAGGCTCGCGGGCGCCGACATGATCGTCGGCGTCGACATCAACGACGACAAGGAAGACTGGGGCCGCAAGTTCGGCATGACCCACTTCGTCAATCCGAAGAAGGTTTCGGGCGACATCGTGCCGCATCTGGTCGAACTGACCGGCGGCGGCGCCGACTACACCTTCGACTGCACCGGCAACACCACGGTGATGCGCCAGGCGCTCGAAGCCTGCCATCGCGGCTGGGGCGAATCGATCGTCATTGGCGTGGCCGAGTCGGGCAAGGAGATCGCCACGCGTCCGTTCCAGCTCGTCACCGGACGCGTCTGGAAAGGCACGGCGTTCGGTGGCGCACGCGGCCGCACCGACGTGCCGAAGATCGTCGACTGGTACATGAACGGCAAGATCCAGATCGACCCGATGATCACGCACGTGCTCAAGCTCGAGGACATCAACAAGGGCTTCGATCTGATGCACGAAGGCAAGTCCATCCGCAGCGTCGTGGTGTTCTGACATGAGCATCGAAACCAAGGGTGAACACGCCTGCTTCGGTGGGCGCCAGGGCTTCTATTCGCACGAGTCGAAGAGCACTGGCACGAAGATGAACTTCTCCGTGTATCTGCCGCCGCAAGCCCGGGACGGCAAGGTGCCCGCCGTTTACTACCTCGCAGGCCTGACGTGCACCGAAGAGACCTTCATGATCAAGGCCGGCGCCCAGCGCTTCGCGGCCGAAGCGGGTCTTGCGCTCGTCGCTTGCGATACGAGTCCGCGCGGACTGAACTTGCCGGGCGATTCCGACGCCTGGGATTTCGGTGTCGGCGCGGGCTTTTATCTCGATGCGACGCAGGCGCCGTGGGCCGGCCACTACTGCATGGGCAGCTACGTGAACCTCGAACTGCCGACGCTCATCGAGGCGAACTTCCCGGTGCTCGCCGAGCGTCGCGGCATCTTCGGCCACTCGATGGGCGGACACGGGGCGCTCGTGACGGCTCTGCGTCATCCGCAGCGCTGGCAGTCGGTGTCTGCGTTCGCGCCGATCAGCAATCCGGTCGCGGTGCCGTGGGGGCAGAAAGCCTTCGGTAACTATCTGGGCGCCGACCAGGAGCGCTGGAAGGATTACGACGCCAGCGAACTCATCCGCACCCGCGCGTATCCGGGCCTGCTGCTCGTCGATCAGGGCAATGCCGATCAGTTCCTCGAACGCGAACTCAAGCCCGAGGCGCTCGAAGCCGCTGCGAAGGCTTCAGGCCAGCAACTCTGGCTGCGCCGGCACGAGGGCTACGATCATTCGTACTGGTTCATCCAGAGCTTCATCGCCGACCACATCGCGCATCACGCGGGGCTGTTGAAGTAAGCCGTTCACAGGGTGGGTAGGCCGAAGGCCGTAACCCACCCTTTCACAGGGCGTGGCCTACTTCGCGGCGGTGAGCCACTTGCGATAGTCGGACGCGAACCTGCGATCCGAGTGGTAGCCCACCAGCAAGGCCACCTCGGTCGCTGGCCTTCCATCGATGAGCAGGTCGTGCGCCGCGCGCATGCGGCAGTTCATGAGCGTCTGCCCGGGCGATTCGCCGAACGCGCGCTGGAACTCGCGATTGAGCAGAGGCGTGGCGAGGCCGACATGCCGGGCGATGCGCGTGGCCGTGATCGGCTGCGTGAAATGGGCCTCGATGAAGGCGCGTGCCTCGATCATGCGCAGGCTCGTGCCCGACGCGCGGCGCGGCGACGGCACCGAAGCGCCCGGATGGCTATCGAGCAGGTTCATGTCGGCCGCGCGGCGGTGCCGCCACGTCGATGCGCAGGCGGGAACAGCTTGTCCGGAGATTCTTTTTCGAAGCTCCGGCGGTCGGAGCGGGTCAGGGCGGTCAGTAGCAGAGCGATCAGCAGGCAAGCTGCCAGATCAATCAGCACGAACCAGAACATGTCGTTCATGGCGTCCTCTCTTGTGTGAGCCGTGATGCGGTGGCTTGCAAGTCGAGGCTGGCCGGGCGTTGTCAGTTTAAATGATAATTCTTATCATTAACAACAAGACGCTGTCTGACAAATCATTCGGTTTCTCCCCATGGCGCCGCTTCGCGGCGCTTATTTTTTCCAAGGGAGAACGGGGAGCAGGGTGTGGCGCAATGGAGGGCGGTACGGGAAGCTTCCCGCGCGGCGGCTTATCTGGCTGGAATCGTCGGTCTGTCGCTCGTCGCGACGTCAAGGAACTGCAAACCGAGGCTGGCTGCGTCTCGGGCGAGGCGGTCGCTCCGCTTGGGCGTGCCAGCTTCACCGCGGGCTCCGCAAGTACGTTGGTCAATGTCGATTCCACCGACGAGGAAGCCTGGGCATCTCGATCTGGGCAACGCCCAGCAGGTGGTTCCGATAGCGCTCACGGATCGTCACAGGAGAATTCGGATGCGCCTCATGACTCACCGGCCCGGCGGCTGTGCTTTCGCATCCGTCGCCGCAGTCGCGATCGCGTTTCTCGCCAGCGCCTGCAGCACCGGCGTTGGAAGCAAGATGGCGAACACCACGCCACCGCAAGCCGATCGTCGCGCGATTCTCGCGATGCTCGGCGACTACGACGTGAGCTTCGATTTCAGCGAGACCGTGGTGCTGCGCGCCGGCTACGAACGCCAGCCGGGGCGGCGCACGGGCGGGCACGAGGCGGTGATGCTCGTCGAGGACCGTGGTGATCGCATCTCGATCCAGCACGTGCTCGTCAGCGACGACGGCCACGTGACCAAGCACTGGCGGCAGGACTGGCAGTGGCAAGCGGTGCAGCGCTTCGAGTTCACCGAAGACCAGACCTGGCGTGTGCGCAAGCTCGATCCCTCGCTGCGCCGCGGCAGCTGGACGCAGTGCGTATTCGAAGTCAGCGACGCACCGCGCTATTGCGGCACCGGCTCGTGGGTGCATGACGCGCAGGGCATCGCGACCTGGACTTCCGATCCCACGTTCCGTCCGCTGCCGCGTCGCGAATTCACCAAGCGCAAGGATTACAACGCAATCCTCGCGATCAATCGCCACACGGTCACGCCGCTGGGCTGGACGCACGAGCAGGACAACACCAAAGTCATTCGCGAAGGCCAGAAGATCAGCGGCGCAATCGTGCGCGAATTCGGCTTCGACAACTACGCGCATGCCGCAACCGCCGGCGACGACGTCGTGAACTTCAAGCCCGCGCACGATTACTGGGCCGCGACGAAAGACTATTGGGCGCAGGTGCGTTCGATCTGGGACAGGTATCTCGTGAACGGCAGCGGCGTGCGGCTGAAAACCGGGCTCGACGGCATGGCCATCATCATTCCGACCTTCGATCAAGCCGAGCAGGCGCAGGCCGGCAAGATGCCGCCGCGTTCCGAAATCGAGGCGGTGTTCGATCAGTGGGCTACGCAGCCCGGCAACGAGAGCACAACGGCAGCTGCGAGCCCATAGGCGAGGGCGCGCAGCTGCCGATTCGGCGGCGATGGCTTCGCCGCAGCATCCAGAGGAACGGAGTGATGAAGAGAACCTTGTTGGGCGCTGCGCTGTTCGGCAGCTTGATGCAATCGACCTCGGCCTGGTCGCAGCAGGAAGCCTCCGCCGCATCGGCGCAGGCTCCGGAAGAAGCTACCGAACTGCCGACCGTCTACGTGATCTCCGAAAAATCGGGACGCTCGATCATGAACACGGCGACCAGCGCCGTCGTGCTCGATTCGGACGAGCTCGAAAAAAGCGCCGGGCTGAACTCGGCCAAGGATGTGCTCGCCACGATTCCGAACATCGTCTACGTCGGCACCGGCAATATCGCGCCCGCGATTCGCGGTATCGACAGCACGGGCTCGGCGCAGGGTGGCGATGCGTTCATCGCCGGCACGCGTGCGCGCCTGAACATGCAGCTCGATGGCCGGCCGATGAGCTACAACGAAATCGTGTTCGGTGACAGCGCGCTGTGGGATACGCAGCAGATCGAAGTCCTGCGCGGTGCGCAGAGCACTTTGCAGGGGCGCAATGCGCTGGCCGGCACGATTGCGATCCGCACCAACGATCCGACGTTCACGCCCGAAGGCGCGTTCCGTGTCGCGGGCGGCAACTACGATCGTCGTCGCGTGTCCGGCCTGCTGAGCGGGCCGCTCAGCGAGGGTGTGGCGTATCGCCTGAGTGCGGATTGGTCGAGTGCGCAGAGCTGGGTCGAAGGCTGGCCTTCGTACGCCGAGGTGCAGGATCCGCGCAAGCTCGAATCGCTGAACCTGCGCGGCAAGCTGCTGTTCGAGCCGCCTTCGATCGCAGGCCTGCGCACGCTCGTGACGATCAACCATGCGGACTATCGCGGACCGCAGACCGAAAGCGTGGATCGTCCGTTCGGCGATCGGCGCTCGACTTATCCGTTCGAGCCGGTCTTCGAACCGAAGACGAGCAGCGCCATCGTCGAGACGCAATCCCGGATTTCATCGAAGCTTCGCTTCGAGGGTCTGCTCACCGGCACCGATGTCGACGTCCGGCGCAAGACGGCACCGCAATACGGCATCGCGCACATCGATGCGCGCGAGTACGTGTTCGAGCCGCGTCTGCGCTACACCGGCGAAGGGCGACAGACGGGCGTCGTCGGCGTCTACCTGTTCAAGGCAAAGCAGGATGAGTTCATCGACATCTACAACAATCTCGACTTCGACGACGACATTCGCACCGCCGCGTTGTTCGGCGAAGGTACGCAGCCGCTCAGCGACAAGCTCGATCTGATCGTCGGTGCCCGCTACGAGCAGGAAAAGCACAAGCGCGATGGCGGCCGCGATGCGGTCGCCGATTTTCCGTACGAAGTGAAGATCGATCTCGACGAAAGCTATCGCGCCTTCCTGCCGAAGCTCGGCCTCGCGTGGCATGTCAGCGCGGCAAGCACCGTCGGTGTGCAGGTGTCGCGCGGCTACAACGGTGGCGGTGCGGGTGTGGCGGTGGAATCCCCCGACGACGATCAGAACGCCATCACGCGTGTGACCAACTACCAGTACGACTCCGAATACGTCTGGACCTACGAACTCTGGCTGCGCCAGACCTTCGCAGACAAGCGTGGCCGCCTGACCGCGAACCTGTTCTATTCGGACTATCGCGACATGCAGCTGAGCTACGACCTCACGCCGAGCGATCCGTCCGACTACGCCTTCGTCGTCGAGAACGCGGACAAGGTGAAGACCTGGGGCGCGGAAGCGGGCCTGAGCTGGCTGCTGGCTCCGGGGCTCGAAGCCTTCCTCAACGCCGGTGCGCTCAAGGCCGAGATCACGCGCTATCCGGGTTCGGGCTATCAGGGCAACGAGTTGCCGAACTCGCCGTCGTTCACGGCTTCCGCCGGCGCGCGCTGGACGCAAGGCCGCTGGGACGCGAGCTTCAACGCGCGCTACAGCGAATCGTATTACTCCGACATCGCGAATCAGCTGCGTGGCGAGGTCGATCCGTACTGGCTCGCCAACGCCGAGGCGGGCGTGAAGATCGGGCCCACGCGCCTCTACACCGAAGTCACCAATCTGTTCGACGCGGACGATGCGCTCTCGATCTTCCCGGGCGCGACGGTCGAGAGCGACAGCGCCAACCTGCTCGCTCCGCGCCAGTTCTGGGTCGGCATCGAGGCACGCTGGTAGAGCCTGGCGGGTCTCGACCCGCTTTGCCCAGGGCCATGCGGACGGGCGCCGGCCGACCGTCCGCAAAACTCGCTTGACAAGCCCCTAAAGTTTTTTTGACCCCTTCCGTTAACTCCCATAGCAGCGGCGTGGCAACGGTCTTCAAGGGCAAGACGCCGAGGCGATCCCAGCAGGATGCACGCGCTGCGCGCACCGGGGCCAACCATCACTTTAGGAGTCAACCGTCATGCAAGTCATCAACACCAATGTGGCGTCGCTCACCGCACAGCGCAATGTCAACGCCTCGCAGAGCTCGCTCAATACCGCCATGCAGCGCCTGTCCTCGGGCCTGCGCATCAACAGCGCCAAGGACGACGCCGCCGGCCTCGCCATCAGCCAGCGCTTCACCTCGCAGATCAAGGGCCTGGACCAGGCCGCGCGCAACGCCAACGACGGCATCTCGCTCGCCCAGACGGCCGAAGGCGCGCTGGTCGAAGTGACCAACAACCTGCAGCGCATCCGCGAGCTGGCGGTGCAGTCGTCCAACGCCACCAACTCCAGCAGCGACCGCGCCGCGCTGCAGACCGAAGTCGACAGCCTCAAGAACGAAATCGACCGCGTCGCCAACACCACCGCCTTCAACGGCGTGAAGGTGCTCGACGGCAGCTTCAACGGCGGCGTGTTCCAGGTCGGCGCCAACGCCGGCGAAACCATCACCATGAACAGCATCGCCGACGCCAACCTCGCGGCGCTGGGCTCGGTCAGCACGGCTTCGGCGCAGTCTGCCCAGATCGGCGGCCTCGGCACCGGCGCGGCGGCCTCGGGCTCGCTGACGATCAACGGCACCGACGTCGGTGCGCTGGCTGCGGTCGGCACCGCCGCCGAGCGCGCCTCGCAGGTCGTCGAAGCGATCAACAAGGTGTCGACCACCACGGGCGTCAACGCCTCGATCGACTCGGCCACCAACCGCATCGTGCTGAGCTCGGAATCGACGATCACGGTCGGCGGCACCGACGACGGCACGCTGACCGGCTTCGACGGCGCGACCGGCGTCACCGCCAACGCGACGACGCAGACCGGCCTGACCGGCTTGAGCGTGAATTCCTACGCCGGCTCGCAGCTCGCCATCAAGCAGATCGACAGCGCGCTCGGCCAGGTCAACACCGCTCGCGCCAGCCTCGGTGCGGTGCAGAACCGCTTCAGCTCGGTGGTGGCTTCGGTGCAGACCACGTCGGAGAACCTCAACGCCTCGCGCAGCCGCATCCAGGACGCCGACTTCGCGCAGGAAACGGCGAACCTCTCGCGCGGCCAGGTGCTGCAGCAGGCCGGCATCTCGATGCTCTCGCAGGCCAACAGCTCCGCCCAGGGCGTGCTGAAGCTGCTGCAGGGCTAAAGCAGCGAGCAGCGTGGAGGGGCCCCAGGCGAAAGCCTGGGGATCCCAGCGTCGCGAGTCTGCTTGTACGCAAAGTCGTTGCAGAGCGCACTAGAGGCCATCCGCAGCGGCAAGAGAGACGATCATGCCGATCACCTCCGCAACCACCCACCCGGCCGCGACGCCCGTCGCGGCCGGGTTTCGCGCGTTGAGTCCGCTGTCCGGTATCGATGCGACGCAGAACCTGCGCGCGGTCGGAGACGAAGCCTCCTCGCGACAGAATCCCGACGCGACCGAGCCCGTGCCGAGCGGCAAGGCCGAGCGCGAGGCGCTCGAAAAAGCCGCCGAAGCGCTGACCGAACATTTCCAGCTGCGTCAGGTCGCGCTGCATTTTTCCGTCGACGAGGACAGCGATCGCCTCGTCGTCAGAGTGGTGGATACCCACGACGGCACGCTGATCCGTCAGATCCCGAGCGAAGAGGCACTGCGGCTGGCGCAGGACTTGCACAGCGAGACGCCGCCTCTGCTCGACCAGGTCGTCTAGGGCGGCGTTTCCGCGCTCGTCCACGATCAAAACCGGAGCCCGATCATGGCCTCGACCTCTGCCGTCACCTCGTCCGGCCTCGGCTCGGGGCTCGACGTCGACGGCATCGTTACCAAGCTCATCGCCGCCGACCGCAGCGCCGCGGACAAGCGACTCAATACGCGCGAGACCAAGGCCCAGGTGCAGATTTCGGCGCTCGGCTCGATGCGCTCCTCGATGGGTTCGCTGCAAACCGTGCTCGCGAGTCTCAACGTCTCCGGGCTCGGCAAGCGCACCGCGACGGTGTCCGACAATTCCCTGTTCACGGCCACCGCGGGCACCACCGCGCAGGCCGGACAGACGCAGATCGAAGTGCTCTCGCTCGCCAAGGCGCACAAGATCGGCTCGGCGGCGTTCGCCTCGTCGTCGACCGCGGTCGGCGCGGGCACCTTCACGATCGGCGTCGGCAGCCAGTCGTTCTCGGTCGATCTGACCGCGACGACGACGGTCGCCGGCCTGCGCGATGCGATCAACACGGCGACCGACAACAAGGGCGTAACCGCCACGCTCGTGCAGGAAGACAGCGGCGTGCGCCTGGTATTGACCGCATCGAGCACGGGCACCGCGAGCACGCTGGCCGTCACGAGTAGCGCGACGAGCTTCAGCGATTTGCAGGTCGCCAGCGACTCGCAGATCAAGGTCGACGGCTATACGCGCACGAGCAGCTACAACACCATCACCGGTGTCGTCGACGGCGTGAGCATCAACCTGCTCAAGGCGCAGGTCGGCACCACCGCGACGCTCACGGTCGCGGCCGATACCGACGCGGCCAAGAGCGGACTCAAAAGTTTCGTCGATGCGTACAACTCGCTGCTGAGCACCTACAACAGCCTGTCGGCCTACGACGCGAGCAGCAAGAGCGGCGGCGTGCTGATGGGCGATGCGAGCACGCGCGCGGCGATGACCAATCTGCGCTCGGCAATGACGGGCACGGTCGAATCGGGCACCTACACGATGCTCTCGCAGCTCGGCATCAGCGCCAAGCTCGATGGTTCGCTGAGCATCGACTCCACCAAGCTCGCCGAAGCGCTCGCCACCGATGGCGGTTCGGTGCAGAAGCTGTTCGCGTCCAGCGGCGGACTGATCGACAAGCTCAACGCCACGCTCAAGGCCTACACCGCGGACGACGGCCAGATCGACGTGCGGCTCGATGCGCTCAACGATCAGCTCGACAAGATCGCCATCGATCGCACCGCGCTCGATACGCGCATGGAAAAAGCCGAGGAGCGCTACCGCAAGCAGTTCAGCTCGCTCGATGCGATCGTCAGCAAGTACAACAACGTCGCGAGCTATCTCGATCAGATGGACAACGAGCGCTACAAATTGAAGTCCTGATCTGCGCGCGCAGCCTTCAGTTTCCATCGATTCTGCCGATGTCTAGAACATCGACGCATCACTGAAGGAAACGGGCATGTCACCCTCGATGGCCACCGCGGCGCGCATGCGCTACTACCACCAGACCGCTTCGGCCGCCGTCGCCGAGGAAGCGAGTCCGCACCGGCTCATCAGCATGCTCTACGACGGCGTGCTCGAGCGTCTGGCGATCGCACGCTCGTCGATCGCGCGGCGCGACGTGACCGCCAAGCTACGTGCGATCAACGGGGCGATGGCGATCGTCGAGCATCTGCGACTGGTGCTCGACCATCAGGCCGGCGGTGAAATCTCCGCGCGCCTCGATTCGCTCTACGACTACATGCTGCGCCGCATGACGCAGGCCAATGCGAGCAACGATGCCGATGCGCTCGCCGAAGTCTCGGGCCTGATCATGACGATCAAATCCGGCTGGGATCAGATCGATCCGGCCCTGCAGGAAAATCGCTGAAACAGCCGATGCCATGAACGCCGACGAACCCTTGAGCTATCGCGTCGAGGCGCCCATGCGCTGGGTCGCGGTCGATGGCGCCTTCGACGCCGCGGCGATCGACTACTGGTCCGAAGCGAACCTGCGCGTACTCACGCAGATCGCGCAGTTCGAGGAACGCGGTGCGCAGATCGAGCAACCGACGCCGCAGGATCTCGAAATCCAGCGCCTGCACGCCAAGCTCGATCTGCTGCTCGGCGCGGTCGCCGAACTCGCGCCGCGCTTTCTCGACCGCCCGCCGCGCCAGCCGCTGCAATTGTCCTGGCGCAGCCTGAGCTTTCCGGCCGATGCGCAGACACCGGCGATCGGCAGCTTCGGCCTCGTCGAAGTGCATCTGCACGCACTCGTGCTGCAACCCCTGCGCTGGCCTGCGCGCATGGTGGCGGTGAGCGCGGGCATCGCCGAAGCCGAACTACTGCCCGCGAACGACGCAGCTCAGCAGGCGCTCGAGCGTCACGTGTTCCAGCAGCATCGAAGGGCGATCGCGGCCGCGCGTCGCGGCTGACTCCACCGAACGCTACTAGCGCCGATATAGCTGAACCATTGATGTCCCCTCATAGCTATACGGGTGACGCAGTTCTGGAACTTCGTTGTTCAGCAGCACAGGCCCGGCGGGCGCCATGTACGAGTAGGCGTTTTCCACGTAATCCTGGCCGACGTAGCGCGGATCGGCTGCCACCACAATGTAGCGCACGCTCGCCGGCAAAGTGGAAGCCTCGATGCTTGCGTAATGACCTTGGCTGTTCATGCCCATGTAGGAGTGACTGAAACGCCACTCCGGTTGATGTTCCAGCGCTTTATAGTCCTTGTCGAGCAGCACGGCAGCAGGGTAGTAGAGAGGCTTCGGCGAAGGCCCGCCGATATACAGTGCATAAACTCTGATCTCGTCGCCTTTCTGTAGCGCAGGGAACTCGTAGGCCTGAAAACGACTTCTCCCAAATGGGAACTCGTAGACCGGACTGGCCTTGTTGAGCACCACGTCGTACTTCACATTGAGCTTCATCTGCTTGGCCGTAATCGCCGTGTAGTCACCGCAGCAGGGCGATGCGGCGTTCAGATCGGCGATCGACTGACTCGCTATCGCGCGGTTGTCCGCGAGTCGTTTGGAGATAACCCTTTCGAGGTTCGCTGCGCAGGCGCTCACGGCCAGGGCCAGGGGTACGACGATCAGTGCGGTCCAAGCGGTGCCCATCGATTGTCCATTGGATTGGGGAGACTGCTCGTAGAGCGAAAATCGGGCCATCGCGAGGGTTTAGACGGTCGCATGAAGCGGCGGCGCCGAAAGGCGATTCCACAGCTTTTCGTGAAAGTAAAAGCCCACAGTGTTGCAGCAGGGCTCGACGAGCGCGATGAGCCCACCGGTGACCCAGTTGCCCGTCATCAGATAAACCACGGTGAACGCCACCGTGAAGTGCATGCAGGCGAAAGTGAGTGTCTTGAGCATGGTCTGCTCCCGCGAAATGGGGTGACCTGAATGATAGTGACTCTCAACAACTACGCCAGCAAAAGCTTTTCATCGAGTCGATAGGCTCAGTCTGTCGAGCTTGATTGCACTGTGCTGGCCACGGCGCAGCGACGGCAAATGCAGGCACGTGCTTTGGCTGCGATCGGGACGCGCGCGAGCAAGGCTTCGCTGAACTCCAGGCGCGTGCACCAGCAGGCTTCGCTACGCGTGGAGCCGGTCATGCCGCAGTCGTTGCGCTGCCCGCACAGCGGACAACGAGTCGGATCGACTGATGGTTGCGGGTTCACGCGATTGCCGCGGTGATCCATGCAGCGATCAGTGCGGATGTTCCGGCGACTGCGGCTTCTTCTCGGCCGGCTTGGGTTCGACGATGGTGTCGTAGACCATCAGCGAGCTGCCGTCGCGCAGCGCTTCGGCATAGCAGGAGGCGAACGGCTCGTCGGTCTGTTTGGAGGCTTCGGGTGGCAAGGTGCCGGCCCTGGTGAAGTCGATTTCGGTCCAGCCGCCGCGCAGCACCGCGAGTTCGGCGGCGTCGAAGTCGTGATCGCTGCCGGCATGCTGGCGCACCAGCACGAGCATCGGATGATGCTCGCCCAGCGGAAAGCGACCGGCCCTGGCCACGCGGGCCACGGCCATGAACATGTGGATCTCGAATTGGCTTGCCTGAGTCATCTGCGGGGTTCGTCGAAGTAGGGCACCGCCACGTCGGACAGCCCGGCGCGCATCGCCTGCTGCGAGGCTTCGGGCATGCCGTGGAAATCGGTGCGCCTGTAGGGGCGGTTGGAACAGTTCTGGTCGTATTGCGTGCGCACCGCGTTGATCTCGGTGATCTGCCGGCGCAGCAGCGCGATCCTGTCGTTGAACGCGGCGAGATCCGCGTTGTGCCGCTTCTGCTTCTCGGCCAGCGCAAGCGAGCCCTTGATGTCGTCGGGCGCCAGCGCTTCGGCTTCGGCCCTGAGCTGCATCGACCTGGCGTCGTAGGCGGACTTCTGCGCATTGGCGTCGAAGCTCTCGCTCGTGAGACGGGCCGATTCGCTGCGCAGTGTCTGCACCTGCGCCGCGCAGCGGTTGAGCTCGTCGCGCGTGAGCGCGCCCGCATCGGCGGCGAACGCGCTCGAACTCGCCTGCACGAGCAGCATTGCGGCGATGGCGTGGGCGAGATGTCGCGTCATGACGTCCTCCGGACTTGCGAGTGAGGCTTCGATCGGATTCGCATTATGCAACGCGCATCGGCCGGCCCGGCTCAGTCCTGCAGAATCGCCTGCGCCGCATTGCGTCCGCAGGCGCCCATCACACCGCCGCCCGGATGCGTCGCGGCCCCACACAGATACAACCCTGGCAAGGGCGTGCGGTAGTCGCTCCAGCCGGGCACCGGGCGGAACGTGAACAGCTGATGCAGCGGCATCGAGCCCTGGAAGATGTTGCCGCCCGTGAGCCCGAAGCGCGCTTCGAGATCGGGCGGCGCGAGCACCTGCCGGTGCAGGATCGAGCGTTCGAAATTCGGCGCGTAGCGCGTGATCTCGGCGACGCAGCGATCGGCGAAGCGTTCGCGCTGTTCGTCCCAGCTCGTGCCCTTGAGCGCATACGGTGCGTACTGCACGAACAGGCCGACGATGTGATGTCCGGCCGGCGCGAGCGTGGTGTCGACGCTGCTCGGAATCGTCATCTCGATCACCGGCCGCTCGGAAAGCCCGCCACGCCGTGCGTCTTCATAGGCGCGCTCGATGTAGTCTGGTGTCGCGCCGATGTGGATCGTGCCGCGATGCTGCGGCCCCGGCTTGCGGCCCTGGTTCGGGCGCGCGATGAAATCGGGCAGTTCGGAAACCGCGAGATTGATCTTCACGCTCGCCGAGGCGTAGTCGATGCGTTTCACCGCGGCCGCGAACGGCGCGGGCAGATCGCTCTCGGACAGCAGCTGGCCGAAGGTCACGGCGGCGGTCGCGTTCGAGACCACGCGGCGCGCTTCGATGACTTCGCCATCGGCGAGCTGCACGCCGACCGCGCGGCCGTCGCGCACGAGAATGCGGGCCACCGGCGCCTCACAGCGAATCTTGGCGCCGAAGCGCTGCGCGGACGCGGCCATCGCGCCGGTCAGCGCGCCCATGCCGCCTTCGACGTAACCCCAGACGCCGCGCGCCCCGCCGGCCATGCCCATGACGTGATGCAGCAGCACGTAGGCGGTGCCGGGCGCGGACGGCGGGGCGAAGGTGCCGATGATGGCGTCGGTCGCGAGCGTGCCCTTGAGCTCGTCGGATTCGAACCAGCGATCGAGGATCGGCGTCGCCGGGCCGGTCAGCACTTCGATCGCCTCGGGCAGATCCTCGCCGAGTGCTTCGAAAGCCTTGAGCACCGAGCGCCCGCGCAGCAGGTTGCGCAGCTTGTGCGCCAGGCCGCGCCGCCGCCAGCTGCCCGGCATCGGCAGCAGCTCGGGCGGGGTTTGCATGAGCGTCGGTTCTAGCGTTTCGGCGATGCGCGACAGCCAGGCCTCGTAGCGCGGATAGGCTTCGGCGTCGCGCTTCGAGAACTTCGAAATCTCGCGATGATTGAGCCCCGCGTCGGGGCCCATCAGCAGCGAGCGGCCGTCTTCGAACGGCGTGAACGAGGACGGCGAGCGCGGCAGCACGGTGTAGCCGTGCTCGCGCAGGCGCAGCTCGCGTTCGACCTCGGGCAGCAGCAGGCTGATCACGTAGGAGGCGGTCGAGCAGCGATAGCCCGGCGCGAGTTCTTCGGTGACCGCGGCACCGCCGACGAGCCTGCGGCGTTCGAGTACGAGCACGCTCTGTCCGGCGCGCGCGAGATAGGCCGCACAGACCAGGCCATTGTGGCCACCACCGATGATGAGCGTGTCGAGCATGTCTCTACCGTAGGATGGCTTGGTGCCTCGCGCGCAAGCCACCGCCGCACAGGTGGTCGATCCCGGTGGAATACGGCCAAGCCGCCGACCCACCCTACGAAAGCAAGCGCCGCGCTCAGGTTGGCGTTTCGTCCGCCGCCGCTTCGGCCTTGCGGGCGGCGCGCTTGCGCGGCGCTTTTTTCGCCACGCTCCTGGCACCGCCGCTGCGCTTGCGGCTGGAACTCTTGCCGGCTGCGGCTTCGGTCTTTGACGCCTGCTCGGCGGCGGCCTCGGCCTCGACGATGATCTCGTCGTCGCCCTTGGGCAACAGCACGTCGCGCAGGCGGCGCCAGCCCGGTGTGCGCTTGATCAGATCGAAACTGCCCTGGATGACCGCCGAGGGATCGAAGTTCTCGCCGGCCGCGCTGACCTTGTTGCGCAAAAAGCGGATCACGTCGTCCTGCAGGCCCGCGACATCGGGCAGGCCGAGGATGCGGCGCAGTTCTTCGGGTTTGAGGTCGATCTCGATCTTGATCCGCATGCGTGCCGGTCCCTGGTTTGCGATGCAGCGAGACTACGCCCAGATCACGCCGAAATCACGAACAGCGCGACCGAGCAGCCCTGGGCGAGGGTCCAGGCGACCGAGCGCAAGCTGGACAGGCCGGCGACGTAGAGCACGCCGTAAAGAACACGCAGACCGACGAAGGCCAGCGCCAGCGCATCGACGCGCCCCTGGTCGGCGTGCAGCAGATGCGCCACGATCACCGCCGCCGCGAACAGCGGAAACACCTCGAAGCTGTTGAGCTGCACCGCGTTGGCGCGCTTGGGCCAGCCCTGCAGGCCGGCGAGGAAATCGCGCGGGTTGTCGTTGTCGAAGCGGCCGCCGCTGAACTTGGCCGCGGCGGCGAAAGGCATGTGCAGGAAACCGGCAGCCAGGATGCACCACAGGGCAATCGTCATCGTCGTCCCCTCGTTTATCGATCGTTCTTGGAGCGCCTGATTCAGGCGGTCAACAATTGCTGCGCCTTGCGATACTGGTCGCCGGTGTGGCGGATGACCTCGTCGGGCAGCTTCGGTCCCGGCGCCTGCTTGTTCCAGCTCAGGGTTTCGAGGTAATCGCGGACGATCTGCTTGTCGAAGCTCGGCGGGCTGATGCCGGGCCGGTAGGTTTCGGCCGGCCAGAAGCGCGAGGAATCCGGCGTCAGCACTTCGTCGATCAGGTGCAGCGTGCCGGCCTCGTCGACGCCGAATTCGAACTTGGTGTCGGCGATGATGATGCCGCGCTGCGCCGCGTAGGCCGAGGCCTCCGCGTAGATGCGCAGCGTAGTGTCGCGCAGCTGGCGCGCGAGGTCCGGGCCGATGCGCTTCTCGACCTCGGCGTAATCGATGTTCTCGTCGTGGCTGCCGACCGGGGCCTTGTCGGCCGGCGTGAAGATCGGCTCGGGCAGCTTGTCGGCCATCTTGAGGCCCGCCGGCAGCTGGATGCCGCAGACCGCGCCGGTGGCCTGGTAGTCCTTCCAACCCGATCCGATCAGATAGCCGCGCGCCACGCATTCGATCGGCAGCGCCTTGAGCTTCTTGACGATCACCGCGCGGCCCTCGCACTGGGCGAGCTCCTGCGGCTTGAGCCAGTCGGCGAGGCGCATTTCGGGCGCCATCTGGTTCGGCAGCAGGCTGCTGAAGCGGCGCATCCAGAACTCGGTCAGCGCGGTCAGCACCGCGCCCTTGCCCGGAATCGGGTCGGGCAGGATCACGTCGAAGGCCGAGAGCCGGTCGCTCGTGACGATGAGCATGTGCGCATCGCCGACGGCGTAGATGTCGCGCACCTTGCCGCGATGGATGCGCGGCAGGCTGTCGATGGACGATTCGAACAGCGCGGAAGCGGAAGAGTTGGACATGCTGGTGCGGTCGGCGTGCGAAGAAGGCGCGAATGATAGCGCGCCGCGGTCGATGGCCGGTCCGCTCCCGTCCGTCCGGACGGCGGGTGCCTCAGGCCGGGCAATCCGCAATAATGAGGGATCACTCAGGTAAGGGCATGAAGCGATGCTGACCATGTTGTTGGAGATGGGGCTGTACGTGCTCGGCGCGATCGTGCTGCTCTATCTCGTGTACACGCTGTTCCTCGCTTCGGGCTCGAACAGCAAGGGTTCCGCGGAACAGAAGCCCAAGAACACGCGCCGCTTCGAGCGGCGCGAGGGTGAGAGCGGCGACCGCCGCAAGAAGGACATCGGCCCGCCGCCCGGCGTGCCCGAGCGCCGCCAGGGCAGCCGCCGCTCGCGCGACTGATCGCGTCCCAGCCCCTGGCGCCGCGGGGCCGGGCGACTCGCCTGCCTGCATTCGCTACCCTATGCGCCTTTTCCGGCGCCCTCTCCGGCGCGCCGTAGCGGCTCACAGGCAGGGATTACGGATGACGAAGGCAGCGATGAAGGTGCTGGTGATCGGTTCGGGCGGGCGCGAGCACGCGCTGGCGTGGAAGCTCGCGCAATCCCCGAACGTGAACGAGGTGGTGGTCGCTCCGGGCAACCCGGGCACCGCACGCGAGCCGAACTGCCGCAATGTCGCCGTCGCCGTCGAGGACATCGCCGGGCTCGTCGCGCTTGCGCGCAGCGAGCAGGTGGGCCTCACCGTCGTCGGTCCCGAGGTTCCGCTGTCGCTCGGCGTGGTCGATGCGTTCGAGGCCGCCGGCCTGCGCATCTTCGGGCCCAGCCGCGATGCCGCCCAGCTCGAAGCGTCGAAGGCTTTCTCGAAGGATTTCCTCGCGCGCCACAAGATTCCGACCGCGCAGTACCAGGTCTTCACCGACGTCGATGCGGCGCTGTCGTACATCGCCGAGCGTGGAGCCCCGATCGTGGTCAAGGCCGACGGCCTGGCCGCCGGCAAGGGCGTGGTCGTCGCGACCACGGTCGAAGAAGCCAACGCCGCGGTGCGCGACATGCTCGGCGGCAGCCTGCTCGGCAAGGCCGGCGCGCGCGTGGTGATCGAGGATTTCCTCGACGGCGAAGAGGCCAGCTTCATCGTCGTCGCCGGCGAATCGCAGTACGTGCCGCTCGAAACCTCGCAGGACCACAAGCGCATCTTCGACGGCGACCAGGGCCCGAACACGGGCGGCATGGGCGCCTATTCGCCGGCGCCGGTGGTGACGCCGGCCGTCTACGAGCGCGTCTGCCGCGAAGTCATCGAGCCGACATTGGCCGGCATGCGAGCCGAAGGCCGGCCGTTCACGGGCTTTCTGTACGCTGGCCTGATGATCGACAGGCAGGGCCGCGTGAAGGTGCTCGAGTTCAACACGCGCATGGGCGATCCGGAGACGCAGCCGATCATGGCGCGCCTCGAATCCGACCTGCTCGATCTGCTGCAGGCCGCGCTCGATCGCAAGCTCGATCAGGTGGAAGTGCGCTGGAGCGCCGAGCCGGCGATCGGTGTGGTGCTCGCTGCGGCGGGCTATCCGGGCACGGTCGAGAAGGGCGACGTCATCAGCGGCCTCGACGCCGATCTCGGCGCGGCCAAGGTGTTTCACGCCGGCACAGCCGAGCGCGACGGCGCGGTGGTGACCGCCGGCGGCCGCGTGCTCTGCGTTGTCGCCAAGGGCCGCGACATCGCGGCCGCGCGCGCGACCGCGTATGCGGCGGTCGACAAGATCAGCTGGCGCGGCCTGCAGTTCCGCCGCGACATCGCGCATCGGGCGCTCGGGCGCATCTGATTCCTTGAGGGTGGCGGCGATCGCCACCGCTCGTCGGCCAAGGACATTTTTGCCATTGCGCAGCGGCGCGAGAGTCAAACCGACTTCACACTGAACCCGCCTAGAATCCGACGCTCACGAGAAGGAGACTCGGATGAAGGGAGTTCGCTTGAAGCGTCGCTTGATCGGCGCGGGCGCGTGCGCAACCGTTGCCGGAGCGTTGCTGCTGGGCGCATCGGTCCCGGCGTTCGCACTCGACATCAACCTCGGCGAGATCAGCGGCACCCTCAATACCAATCTCACGGTCGGCGCGGCCTGGCGCATGGAAAGCCGTGCGGACAATCTGGTCGGCAAGAGCAATCTCGATCCGAACGTCTGCGGCATCATCGGCGGCGTCAACTACCAGTCCTGCCAGGCCGTGTTCCGCGACCAGATTTTCCCGGCCGAGCGGCTCGTCGCAGCGCCGGGCGCCGCCGGCATGCGCGCCGACGACGGCAATCTCAACTACGACAAGGGCGACGTCACCCAGGCCGTCGCCAAGGCCACGCAAGACCTCACGCTGCATTGGGGTGGCGTGGGCCTGTTCGCACGCTGGCTGTATTTCTACGACGCCGTCAACAACGACTTCGACGAAACGCGGCCCAACATCATCACGCCCGGCAACGCCGACCGTGTGGGTTTTTCGGGCACCGGCAACGTCGCCAACCGTTACTTCGATCGCGTCTACGGCCCCGGCGGCTACGAGCGCATCAAGCGCAGCGACGGCGAGACGCTGCGGCAGATCGGCACCGACTTCCAGCTCATGGACCTGAACCTGTTCGGCTCCTTCGATCTGTGGGAAGGCAAGACCATCAACTGGAAGGTCGGCCGCCAGAACCTGAACTGGGGCGAGAGCACCACGCTGGTCGTCAACAGCCTCAACCAGATCAATCCGCCGAATGCGAACAACCTCTACCGCGTCGGCCAGCAGCTCGAGGAAGTGTTCCAGCCGGTCGGCATGCTGACGTTCAGCGGCGATGCGTTCGCGAACATCCAGTACGAGGTGTTCTACCAGTTCGAGTGGCGTCCGCTCGAAGCGCCGGCCACCGGCAGCTACATGTCGTTCGCGGATCTGGGCACCAACAATGCCGGTGATTACGCGAACCTGAGCTTCGGCGGCTCGGCCGACGACAGCGATGCGCTCGGCCATCCGCTCAACAGCCCGCTCGCGCTGATCACGCCGACCACCACGCGCGCGCAGCGCGGCCGCGATCTCGAACCCCGCAACGGCGGGCAGTTCGGCTTTTCGCTCAAGTACTACGCCGAGAACATCAACAGTGGCACCGAGTTCGGCTTCTACTTCATGAACTACCACTCGCGCCTGCCGTACGTGAGCTTCACCTCGGTCGACGCGAGCTGCGCGCGGGCCGGCGGCAACGCCTACGGACGCGATGCGCGCAACACACTCGAGTTCTTCAAGTACTGCAACAACCTGCCGGCGTACAACGCGCAGTCGCTCGCGGCGGTGCTGCAGCAGGCGGGCATCATGGTCGCGAGCAACCCGGCCTCGCTCGCCGACTTCGGCACCGATCTCGGCGGCCTGCTCGCGGCCATCGTGCCGAACCCGGACCAGCCGAGGTCCGACGCGGTGCCGCTCGATACCGGCGAGGTGTTCTTCGACTATCCCGAGAACATCCAGCTCTACGGCGTGAGCTTCAACACCGCCTATGGCGACTACTCGTTCCAGGGCGAGATCGCCTACCGGCCGAACCTGCCGCTGCAGGTCGCGATCACCGATCTCGAGTTCGCGGCCGCCGGCCCGTCGCTGACGCGCTGCTACGACCGTGATCTGGGCTGCGCCGGCACCACCGCGGGCCGTGGCATCGACGCCAACGGCAACCAGATCACCTATGGCAGCAGCGACTTCATTCCGGGTGAGGGCGTCGAGGGCTACAACGACACCATCAACCTGATCGTCGGTGCTGCGCCGGGCTCGGCTCGGTCGTTCCCGAGCTTCATCATTCCGTATCGCGGCGGCGAGATCGGCAACAACCCGGCGAACAGCTACATCCGCGGCTACGAGCGCTTCGACGTGCTGCAGTACAACCTCGGATTCACGCGCGTGCTGAGCTCCACCGAAAACCCGATCGGCGCGGACCAGATCCAGATCGTCGGCGAAGTGGGCGCCACGCATGTCCCGGGCCTGCCGTCCTACGATCGCCTGCAGATCGAATCGCCCGGCGTGTACTACCACGCGAGCGCCGGTGCCGACGGCAGCGGCGCCGATGGCTCGCGCCAGGCCTGCTCGACGAATCCGACCTGCAGCATCGGCCCGGACGGCGCGCGCTTCAATCCGCATCAGGCCAACCTCGACGATCTGGTCGACAAGTTCTCGTGGGGCTATCGCCTGATCGCGATCATCAAGTACGAGAGCGTGCTGCCGGGCATCAGCATCCAGCCGTTCATCCTGTTCGGCCACGACGTCAACGGCACCGCGCCGGGGCCGGCCGAGAACTTCGTCGAGGATCGCAAGCAGGCGCAGGTGATGATCGAAACGCGCTATCGCGATGGCCTTTCGCTCGGCCTGGGCTACGCGTGGTTCTGGGGCGGCGGCTATACGAACCTCTACCGCGATCGCGATTATTCGCAGGCGTTCCTGCGGTATCAGTTCTGAGCGGCCTGCGAACCCCTCTCGCTCCGGGAGAGGGATGCAAAGCGGCTCACTCCGTCTGCGGCTCCGGAGAACTGCGCAAGACCTCGGCGATCGAGGTGTTGCCCGCGATCACCTGCCGTCCGCCGGCGATGCGCAGCGGCGTCATGCCGCCGCGAAACGCGGCCGCGCGCAGGGCGCCGAGATCGGTGTCGTGGCCGATCAGCGCCTTGATGCCCGCTGACAGCGGCATGATCTCGTAGAGCCCGCAACGGCCGAGATAACCGGTTTCGCGGCATTCGAGACAGCCGGCGGGCTCGTGGATCTGCGCGGGCATCGCCAGCGGCCAGCGCCCCGTGAGCTCGCTCCATTGCGCCGCGGTCGTCGCCACCGGCCTCTTGCAGTGCGGGCACAGCTGGCGCACGAGCCGCTGCGCGAGCACGCCGAGCAAGGTCGCCTTGACCAGGTACGGCGCGACGCCGAGTTCGAGCAGGCGCGTGACCGCGCTCGGCGCATCGTTGGTGTGGAGCGTCGACAGCACCAGATGCCCGGTCAGCGCGGCCTGGATCGCGTTCTCGGCTGTTTCCAGGTCGCGAATCTCGCCGACCATGATGATGTCCGGATCCTGCCGCAGCAGCGCGCGCACGCCGGCCGCGAAACCGAGGTCGATCGCGGCGTGCACCTGCATCTGGTTGAAGCTCGGCTCGACGAGCTCGATCGGATCTTCGATCGTGCAGACGTTGACCTCGGGCGTCGCGAGCTGGCGCAGCGTGGAATAGAGCGTCGTCGTCTTGCCCGAGCCGGTCGGGCCGGTCACCAGGATGATGCCGTGCGGCTGGCGGATCATCTGCTGCCAGTGGGGCGCGTCTTCGGCCGAGAAACCGAGCTGCGAGAAATCACGCAGCAGCACCTCGGGGTCGAAGATGCGCATGACGATCTTCTCGCCGAAGGCCGTCGGCAGGCTCGAGACGCGCAGCTCGATCTCCTTGCCGCCCGGAGCGCGCGTCTTGATGCGCCCGTCCTGTGGCTTGCGCTTCTCGGCAACGTCGAGCCGGCCGAGGATTTTCAGGCGGCTCGTCACCGCGGGCATCACCGAAGCCGGAACCTGGTAGACCTCGTGCAGCACGCCGTCGATGCGGAAGCGGATGTTGCCGCGCTCGCGCCGCGGTTCCAGGTGGATATCGCTCGCTCGCTGTTCGAACGCGTATTGCAGCAGCCAGTCGACGATGCCGACGACGTGCTGATCATCGGCCGTGAGCTTGCCGCTGCGCCCGAGCTCGGTGAGCTGCTCGAGGTTCTGTACGCCGCCCGGTGCGAGCTTGCCGCGCTCGTCGACCGAAGCTTTCACCGAGCGCGCGAGCGCGTAGAACTCGACGATGTAGCGATCGAGCTCGGTCGGACTCGCGAGCACGCGCTTGATCTCGCGCTTGAGCAGCGGGGCGAGCTCACGCTCCCATTCCTGCCAGTACGGCTCGGCGGTGGCGATCACGACTTCGGTCGCGCCGACCTTGAGCGGCAGGATGCGCGCGCGCGCCGCATAGGCGTATGGCACGAGCTGGGTGATGCGGGCGACGTCGAGCGACAGCGGATCGATGCGCTGCCAGGGCAGGCCGCTGCGTTCGGACAGCCAGCTCATCAGGCGCTCGAGCGTGAGCCGAACCGAAGGCTCGGCCGGCAGCGTCCATTCGCACTCGGCGACGACTTGCAGCGGATGGCGACGGACCGCGGGCTGCTGGCGCAGCTTCTGCGCTGCCGCGGCATCGACGAGACCATCGGTGACGAGTGCATCGAGCACTTCGCTCAAGTCGAGGCGATGGTCGCGGGCAGGGGCGGGCGCGGACTTGTTCATGGCATTACGTTAGCATCCGCCCTGAAATCCGAAGCGCATGAACGACATGAAACTTTTCACCCCTGGACGGACCGCCGGCCTCTGCGCGGCGCTGTCCACGCTGCTGCTGACCGCCTGCTCCACGTCCTCGCGCTGGGTGCCCGACATGCCCGATTTCTCGAGCTGGTTTTCGGCCAAGGAGAATCAGGTCATCGTCAGCGAGGTCGACAGCGACAGCTATTGCAACGCGCCGGGCGATGCGAGCGCGCTGACCCTGCTCGCCGATTCGGCCGCGGTGAAGGCCTGGGAGGCCTCGCGCGGCGTGTCGCTGAGTGGCGAGGGCGAGTTGCCGGCCGGGCCTTACGTGGTCGTCGATCTGGGCCAGCGCAGCAGCGGCGGCTACGGCATCGCCGTGAGCCGCCAGGCCGGGCTCAAGGACGACATCCTGGTGCTGCGCGCGACCGTGTTCGAGCCGTCGCCGGGCGGCATGAGCACGCAGGCGATCACGAGCCCGTGTTCGCTCGTGCGCCTGCCGCAGATGAGCTTCGCGTCGCTGCGTCTGATCGACCAGACCGGCAAGGTGCGTGCTTCGCTGCAACAGGGCAACAAGGTCCAGTAAATCCAGTAACGGCTTGGATCGGGGTTTTGGTGAACCATAGCGCCGGACCACGATCCGGCGCCGCCGCCGGAGCGCGGCGAACGACGTTTAGAGGGGAATCGCATGCTTCGCTTTCTACCCGGCTTTCTGCTGGGCGCCATCATGTCGCTGCTGCTGGTCGTCAATACCTTGCTGTGGGCGGTGCCGGTCTACGTCGGAATCCTGCTCAAGCTGTTGACGCCCGAAGGCTCGCGCCCGCGTGATCGCATCTCGCGGCTGATGGCCTGGCTCGCGCAGCAATGGGCGTTCTGCAACACCTGGTTCATCCAGCACCTGATCGGCGTCGAGCACGATCTGCGCATCCACGCCGACGTCAGGCCCGACGGGCAGTATCTGGTCTGCTCGAATCACCAGAGCTGGAACGACATCATGGTGCTCGTCAAAGCCTTCGGCCGGCGTTCGCCGTTCTTCAAGTTCTTCCTGAAGCAAGAGCTGATCTGGGTGCCGGTGCTCGGACCGGTCTGGTGGGCGCTCGACTATCCGTTCATGAAGCGGCACACGCCGTCGCAGATCAAGAAGAACCCGGCGCTCAAGGGCACCGATCTCGAAACCACGCGCCGCGCCTGCGCACGCTTTCGCAATCAGCCGGGCCTGGTGCTGAATTTCCTCGAAGGCACGCGCTTCACGGAGGAAAAACGCGCGCGCCAGCAATCGCCGTATCGTCATCTGCTGCGGCCGAAGGCCGGCGGCTTCGCGTTCGCGCTGTCCGCACTCGGCGAGCGCCTGAACTCGATGCTCGACGTCACCATCGTCTATCCCGATGGCGTCGAGGGCTTGTGGGGACTGCTGTCGGGCAGGGTGCGCCGCGTCGTCGTCGAAGTGCGCCAGCTCACGGTGCCGCACGAGTTCTACACCAGCAGCTACGAAAACGATCCGGAATACCGCAAGCGCTTCCAGCTCTGGCTCGGCGAGATCTGGGTGCAGAAGGATCAGCGCATCGAAGCGATCAAGCAGGAATACGCGGCGCGGCGCTGATCCTCAGACCGTACCGCGACGCCGCGCGAGCAGCTTGCCGGTCGCCACCACGAGCAGCGCGCCGACCGCCGCGGATGCGTAATGCGCCCACGACGGCAGGCCGGCGAGACGCGGTGCGAGCCAGGCGTCGCCGAGCCACATTTCACCGCCGATCCAGCCGAGCAGCGCGCCGCCGAGCGTGATCACGAACGGGAAGCGGTCCATCAGCGCGAGCACGATCCTGCTGCCCCAGACGATGATCGGAACGCTGATCGCAATGCCGAATGCGACCAGGCCGATGTGCCCATCGGCCGCGCCGGCGACGGCGACGACGTTGTCGATGCTCATGACGGCGTCGGCGACGATCACGGTGCGAATCGCGCCGAGCAGATGCGAGCTGCCCTGGATGTCGGCGTGATCGTCGTCGCCATCGGGCGCGAGCAGCTTGATGCCGATCCAGAACAGCAGCAGCGCGCCGACGATCTTCAGGAACGGCAGCGTCAGCAGCTGCAGTGCGAAGAAGATCAGCACCACGCGCAGCAGGATGGCCCCGAACATGCCCCAGAAAATGCCTTTGTTGCGCAGCTCGGGTGGCAGCTTGCGGCAGGCCAGGGCGATGACCACGGCGTTGTCGCCGCCGAGCAGGATGTCGATGAGGATGATCTGCGCGATCGTCAGCAGCAGCTCGGTGTCCAGGATGAGGGGTTCCATGGCCGCAACGGTAACAGGAAACGCCGGGCGCCCCAGGCTCAGCGGGCTTGGCGGCGCTTCGGTGACACCCACATCGTGATCACGCCGCGAAACACCGCGTCGCCGGCGCGATCGACGATCTCGATGTGCGTGGGCAGCTCGAAGCCCTGATCGCCGAACACCGGAGTGCTCTCGAAGCGCGCGATTCCGCGCACGTCGGTGTTGGCCTTCTTGAGGTATTCCACCGTCATGCCTTTCGGAATCCAGCGATGCGTCGTCGGCACGCTGGCCTCGGTCATGATGCCGCCGACGAGCTCGGCCAGGTTGCACAGCGCGATCGCGTGCACGCCACCGAGATGATTGGTGATGGCGCGATGTTTCTTCACCGTCGCCACGCAATGGCCGAACGAGAGTTCGACGAAGCGCGGCCTGATGCTGCCGAAGTAGGGCGCCTTCATGCAGATGGCGCGTGTGAACAACTGCGCGCCCATCGGCAGTTTCGACAGCGTGTTCCAGCTGCGCAGGGCGATCGGGGTGTCGGTCATGGTCGTCGGCGATCAAGGGAGTTGTGCCGATTGTGTCGAGGCGCACGTGAATGGTGAACGGCGGCAAAGGCGCCGGGTGCTGGCACCGCGGCCGCTCGGAAAACTCCGATGCTGATTCAGGGCTTCCTAGTCTTCGATTCGCTGCTGGAACGCCTGCGCTCCGGCGATCAGGTCGCGCAGCAGCTCGGGCAGCTCGGCCGACAGCGCGGGCAGATGCGCAGGCCAGTCGGCGCTGGCTTCGCGCATCGGCTGCGGCCGTTTGAGCCGCTGCGCGATGCGCCGCAACGACAGGTCGATGCCCGCGGGCTCGGCATAGCTGCGCAGCAAGGCCGAGAAGCCCGGCCGATCGGGTTTGCGCGCAGCTTCGAACCATTCGCCTGCCGCGGCCACGGCGACCGCGCAACGATCGCAGAAGCCCACGAAGTCGTCCGACGAATAGCGCGCCCAGTCGAGGGCGAGCGCGTGGTCGGTCAGCACGTCGAGGATCACCGGCGCATAGCGGCGCGGGCCGGCGACGAAGCGGCCGACCGCCGCGAGTCGCAGCGGATGATGATCGGTCAGCGCGTCGAGGCGCCGATGCAGGCGGATCGAATCGGCGATCGGCCGCGGAAAGCGGGCGAGGTCGGAACCGCGCACGAAATCACCGAGCACCGCGCCGGCCAGGTCGGCACCGACACGATCGGCGATCAGCAGGTGGACGAGGTAGTTCATGTGCCGGTACGCACGGCCCAGACTTCGCGCAACAGGCCGGGCCCGGCGCCACGATCGAGACCGATGACGAGCGCGGCGCAGCCGAGCGCCGACGCCGCGGTCGAGACGACGAACATCAGCGTGTAGCCGCCGGCGTCGCCGATCGCTGCGCCGACGAATCCAGCGACGCCTTGCGTGCAGACGATCGCGCAGGCGTAGAGGCTGTAATCGGTGCCGGCGTGCTGCGCGTCGCTGGCGTCCATCATCAGCGCGAACAGCGCGACCGTCGCCATGCCGCCGAGCAGGTGTTCAGCGATGCAGGCGGCCCAAATCGTCGGCTCGCCACCGATGCGCTGGGCGGCCGCCGCATAGAGCGCGAGGCTCACGGTCTGCGCGATGCCGAACGCGAGCAACACCGTGCGCCGCGGCAGGCGGAACGCGAGCCAGCCGCCGAGCGCGGCGCCCGCGAGGCCGCAGCTCGATCCGATGCTGCCCTTGATGATCGCGATCGATTCCTTGCTCAAGCCGTAGTCGCGCATGAACGGGCCGATCAGCGAAGCGCCCATGGTGTCGCCGAACTTGTAGGCCGCGATCAGCACGACGAAGCCGATCACGCCGGGCTCGCGCAGGCGCAGCCACCAGCCGCGCACGAGTTCGCGCGCCGGCGTGCGCGTCGCCGTCGCGGCGGCTTTGTCGAGGCGCAGCCACAGCACCGGCATCGAGCTCAGCAGCAACAGCCCGGACATCGCCAGGAACATCGTCGCGGAGCCGAGCCGGGCGTAGACATAGAGCAACAGGCCGCCGCCGAACACCATGCCGATGCGATACGCGCCGACCTGGATGCCGTTGCCGAGCCCGCGCTGGCGCGCGTCGAGCAGGCGCACGGCGATGCTGTCGGTGACCACGTCCTGCATCGACGCGAACAGGCTGAAGACGAACAGGGCCGCGAACAGCATCGCGAAGCCTTGCGACAGATCGACGAACGCCAGTGCGGCCGCGCCGGCCGCGGTGCTCAGCTGCAGCGGCAGCAGCCAGCTGCGCGGCTTGCCGACGTGGTCGACAAACGGGCCCCACAGAAACTTCAGGGCCCACGGCAGGAACAGCAGTGAACTCAGGCTGATCGCCTTGAGCGACAGTCCGGCCTCGCGAAGCAGCACCGGCAGCGCCTGGCTGAAGAATCCGAACGGAATGCCTTGCGCCGCGTAGAGCCCGGTCAGCAACGCGAGCGTGTAGGCGGGCGCGGCAGCCGGCGTGAGCGCACGGCGAGTCGGTGTGCTCACGCGGCGAATGGCGTGATCAGAGCTTCGGCGGCTGGCGCGTGGGACTCGGGCCCGGCGTCGGTCCGACGCTCGGGGGCAGCACGATCGTCGAGCTGCCCTTGTTTTCATCGCCCACGCGCGACAGCCCCGCGGTGATCAAGAAGCGCATCGCATCCTCGAAGCTCATGTCGACTTCGGTCAGCAGCGAACGCGGAAGCATGATCGTGTAGCCGCCGATCTGATAGCTCATCGGCAGGTAGACGGCCACCTGATCGTGATCGTCCGCGAGACCGAACTTGGTCAGGTCTTCGACGGTGATGAAACCGAGCATGCGAAACGGCAGGTTCGGCAGATTCACCATCACCACCTTGCCGAAAGCGCTGTCGTCCTTCTTCGAGAAGAAACCGGTCAGGTCGCGCACGGCGCTGTAGACGGTCTTGATCAGCGGCACGCGCTCGAGCTGGTCTTCGAGCCACTTGATGAACTCGCGGAAGAACACCGCCTGCATGAGCAGGCCGATGATGAAGATCAGCACCAGCGACATCAGCAGGCCGGCGCCCGGCCAGCTGCCCGCGTTCGGCATGAGCCAGCGCACGAAGCCGCCGAAGAAGGTATCCGCGGCGCCGATCAGCCAGAGGATCACGGCGAAGGTCACCATGATCGGCAGCACCGCGAGCAGGCCGGTGAAGAAGGTGCGCGAGAACTTGCGCCAGCTCGGGATGCGGGTGCCGGGTTTCAGAAGGTCGAGCTTGCTCCAGTCGATTTTCATGTCGTCTCGCTCAGGCAAACGTCCATTCGTGACGGCCGAGGCCGCGGCCTTCGAGCACCGCGTGGTCGCCGAGCTTGAGCGGGGCCACGCCTTCGGGTGTGCCGGTGTAGATGACGTCGCCGGGTTCCAGCGACCAGGTCTGCGACAGGATGTGGATCTGCCGCGCCACCGTGTAGAGCATGTCTCGCGTATGGGCGTGCTGGCGCAGCTCGCCGTTGACGTGCAGCGTGAATTCGAGCGCCTGCAGATCCTGTTCGAGATACGGCTTGAAATCGCCGAGCGGCGCGGCGCCGTCGAAGGCCTTCGCGAGCTCCCATGGAGCGCCCTTGTTCTTGAGCGTGTTCTGCAGATCGCGCGCGGTCAGGTCGAGCCCGAGCGTGATGCCGGCGACGCAGCCCATCGCGTCTTCGACCGCGATGTCGCGGCCGCCGCCGGTCAGCAGCACCACGAGCTCGGCTTCGTGATGGATGGCGCCGATGTGCTTCGGCAGCACCACCGGCTCGCCGGCCTCGACGACGCAGGACGCCGGCTTCATGAAGATCACGCATTCGCCATCGGCGGCGTTGCCGAGTTCGGCGACATGCTTGGCGTAGTTGCGGCCGATGCAGAAGATGCGATTGACGTTCATGAGCGCTTCCGGGAGATCGGCCGCGAGTATAGAGCGCCGCAGATGAACGCCGTGTTCTGACGGCGCCATCGCAACGGGGCTTATTCGAAGCTCACGTCCACCTGCACCCCGAACACGCGCGGGGCGCCGAAGGCGATCGCACGGCCGGCCTCGATGCCGAAGCCGCCGACGTAGCTCGCGCGGTAGGTGGCGTAGTCGTCGTCGAGCAGGTTGCGGCCGAAGGCGACGATGGAAGCGCGCGAGGTTTCATAGCCCAGGCGCAGGTCGAGCAGCCCGTGCGCATCGCCGCGCTCGCGTTCCAGGTTCGCCGGCGTCGTGTAGCTGGTGCCGGTATAGGTGTAGGCGATCGAACCGAACCAGCCGCGCAGCCAGCCGTCGACGAAGCGCGCCACGCCGCCGGCGCTGCCGGTCCACTCGGGCGCCTTGGCGAAGCGGTTGCCGGAGTAGTCGTTGTTGGCCGTTTCGTATTGATCGAAGCGTGCGTGCGCGTAGCCGGCGTTGAGATAGACGCTGCTGGCCGCGCCGATGCGCAGCGAGTTTTCGAGCTCGACGCCGTAAAGCGTGGAATCGGCCGCGTTCTGCGTGAGCAGGGCGCTGCCGTCGGCGTTCGGAACCTGCACCTGCTGGTCGGTCCACTTCGTGTAGTAGACGTTGCTGCGCGTCTGCAGGCGGCGATCGAACCAGGCCGCGCGCAGGCCGGTTTCGACGGTATGCGTGTACTCGGGGTCGTACTGCACGATGTCGCCGTTCTGCGTGTCGACGTCGCCGCCGCCCGCGCGATAGGCCTCGACGTAGGTCAGGAACAGGTTCACGTCGGGTGTCAGCGCGTAGCGCAGGCCGATCTTGGGCAGCAGGGCGTCGTAGCTCGCCTTGATCTCGCGGCCGCTGCCGGTGCCGGGCGTCAGGCCGCCGGTCTGGAACGCGAATAGCGCCGGCACGGTGATCTGCGCGAGCAAGGCGTCGAGCGGGGCGGCCTGCTCGGGCGCGACTACGAAGCCGTCGGCCCGCGTGATCTGGTAGTTGCTGTAGATGTCGGCGTTCTCGCGGTCGTAGCGCAGGCCACCGATCAGGGTCAGGCGCTCGGTGAACGCGTAATCGAACTCGGTGAACACGGCGACGTTGTCGGCGTCGTTCTTCGAGTCGAGATCGAAGTCGACGCGCGCGGCGATCAGATCGCCGATCACGGGCAGCGGCAGCACTTCGCCGAGCTCCACGTACAGGTCGCGGCCCTGGTTGGACGAGTCGTAGCGGAAGCGGCCCGCATAGAGCCCGACCAGCCCGGTCAGGCCATTCCAGTCGCGCAGGTTGAGGCGCAGTTCCTGGGTCAGCGTGCGGCCGTTCTGGTCGAACTGATAGGTGCCGTTGTCGGCCGTCGAAGTGTCGTAATCGGCGAACTCATGGCTCTTGGAGCGGATCAGGCCGGTGGTCGAAGTCAGCTCGAAGTGCTCGCCGAGCAGCTGGCGCAGGCGCAGCGAGAGCGGAACCGAGGTCTGGCCGGCGTCGCGCGGCACGTTGTCGGCCACCGTGCGCGAGTTGCCGTCGGCGATGTCCGGAATCCGGTTGACCGGCTGCGTCGGGCCGTCGCGATCCGACTTGCCGGCGGTCAGCAGGGCATCGAAGCCTTCGGCGAAGCTCGGGCGCCAGGCCAGCTTGCCGCGCAGCAGCAGGTCTTCGGTTTTGTTCCAGTCCGGATCGTCGAGCGTGAAGTTGCGCACGAAGCCGTCGTCGGCGTGGTAGTCCGCCGCGAGCCGGAACGCGAGGCCGCCGCCGATCGGCCCGCCGCCGGCGAGCGCGTACTGGCGCTCGTTGAGCTCGGCCAGGCGCATGCGCGTGACGAGGTTCCAGTCCTGTGTCGGTTCGCGCGTGTTGACCACGACCGCGCCGGCCAGCGCATTGCGGCCCTGGCTCGTCGACTGCGCCCCGCGCAGTACTTCCACCTGCTCGACGTCGAACAGGTCGAGCAGGTTGCCGGACTGGCCGACCTGATCGACCGCGACGCCGTCGAGATAGGTGCTGATCACCGGCTGGCCGGCGCCGAAGCCCTCGGCGCCGCCCGCGCTGACGCCGCGCAGGCTGAAATCGCCCTCGTTGGTGATGCTCGCGTTGGCGGTGCGCGCGATGACCTCGGAGACGCTGTCGATGCCGTAATCGGTCGCCGCCCGGTTGTTGGTGATCGCGACCGAACTCGTGGTCTTGGCGAGCGTGCGACCGATTTTTTCGCCGATCACGACCACTTCCTCGAGTTCGGCAAGATCGTCGGCTTCCGGCGGAAGCGGGGCGGGGGCTTCGTCGCCGACCGCGATGGTGTCGTAGCTGGCCGCTTCGTCGGCCTGGGCGAGCGCTACCGGAACCGAAGCCGTCATCGCCAGAGCAGCCCAGCCCGCTGCCCACCCACGTCCCCGCGGCGCGTGGCCACGCCGTTTGAAGTCACGCATTCGAGAAATCCCCCCAATCGAGATCAAATGATAAAGAATCTCATTTGAGTTGGGGTGACTCGGGATTCATAGGGCATGCCTAACGCGCCCAACGCGCCGAAACGACGAACCCCCGCCGGAGCGGGGGTTCGGTACAGCGGATGCCGCTTGAAGCCTAGATGCGCTCTTCGATGCCGAAGCTCGCGAAGCCCTTCTTCTTGAAGTTGTCGCGGAACATGTCGCGGAGCCTGGTCGCGGTGGCGTCGTAGGCGTCCTTGTCGGCCCAGGTGTTGCGCGGGTTCAGGATGCTGGCATCCACGCCCGGGCAGCTCTTGGGCATCTTGAGCTTGAGGATGGGCTGCACTTCGGTTTCGACGTTGTCGAGCTCGCCGTTGAGCGCCGCGTTGAGCAGGGCGCGCGTGACCTTGAGCTTCATGCGCGCGCCGCCGGTGGTGGCGCCGCCGCCGCTCCAGCCCGTGTTGAGCAGGATACAGCGCGCGTTGGCGGTTTCCATCTTCTTGGCGAGCAGCTCGGCATAGACGTTCGGGCGCTGGGCCATGAACGGGCCGCCGAAGCAGGCCGAGAACGTCGGCTGCGGCTCCTTGACGCCCACTTCGGTGCCGGCGACGCGCGCCGTGAAGCCCGAAACGAAGTGGTACATGACGTCCTTGGGCTCGAGGATCGACACCGGCGGCAGCACGCCGAAGGCGTCGGCGGTCAGCAGCACGATGGTCTTCGGTGCCGGGCCCTGGCCGTTCGGCATCACGTTCGGGTTGGCGTCGAGCGGGTAGCTGAAGCGGGTGTTCTCGGCGATCGAGCTGTCGAACAGGTCGAGCTCGTCGGGGTGGCACTCTTCCATCTTCTTGCCAGGCAGCGGCGGCACGTTTTCGATGATCGTGCCGGGCTTGGAGAGCGCCTGGGCGATGACCGGCTCGGCCTCCTTGTCGAGGTCGATGAGCTTGGCGTAGCAGCCGTCCTCGAGATTGCAGAGGCCGTTGTCGGACCAGATGATCTCGTCGTCGCCGATGAGCTTGCGCGCGGCGTCGGCCGACAGCGTGGTCTTGCCGGTGCCCGACAGGCCGAACAGGATCGCCGCGTCGTTGTTCTTGCCGACGTTGGCCGAGCAGTGCATCGACAGGCGGCCTTCCTTCGGCAGCAGGTAGTTGCCGACCGTGAAGATGGTCTTCTTGTTGACGCCGCAGTAGTCGGCGCGGCCGGCGACGAGGCAGATCTTGTTGCGCACGTCGATGATGCAGGCGGCTTCGGCGCGGCTGCCGTCGATCTCGGGCTCGCAGACGAAGCTCGGCACGTTGAGCATGGTCCAGCGGCGCGTGTCGACGTCCTTCACGCCCTGCAGGTCCTTCGGGAACATGTTGTGGCAGAACATCGCGTGGGTCGCGTATTCGCCGACGAAGCGGTAGGGCACCGCGAAATCGGGGTCGGAGCCCATGAAGAGGTCTTTGACGTACAGCGTGGCCTTCTTCTCGTTGAGGTGCGCGATCACGCGCTTGAGCAGGCCTTGGTACTTTTCGGGATCGTAGGGGTTCAGGTCGGCTTTGAACCAGATCTCGTCGGCCACTTCGGGCCACTGGACCGCATAGGTGTCGCGCGTGCGGCGGCCGGTGCAATCGGGGTCGGTGTAATAAACCAGCGGGCCCTGGTCGCCGAGGATGGTCGGGAACGCCTTCTGGTCGTTGTCGCCGCCATCGCGCTTGGTGCGACCGCGGTCGTTGGCGATGGCTTCATGGAACAGCTCGGTCTTGCCGAGGTTGTACTTGTAGCTGACGGTCTTCAGACCGAACAGTTTCTCGAGATCGGCTTGGAAGCTCGCCTGAAACGTCATTCGTGATACCCCTGGCTGGCATATGGAAAACAGATGAATTATGGCTAAATTCATCCGCGGGCGCATGAACGTGTAGTGAAAATATCCATGCAAATTGCGCATTGCGAGTACGGCATCCCTGCATGCCCGCCGCCTATACTGGAGGCTCTTTTTGGCGACGGCGAAAGCCGATCTGGACGGGCGGCAACATGACTTTATCGGCATCCAAGCTTGGCCTGGGCGTGCTCGGCGCCGTTTTGAGCATGCAAGCACTGGCCCAGACGTCGGCCGCGATTCCGCCGGCCGCGTACGGCAACCGCCAGGCCGGCCAGTTCGGCGACCGCACCTCGGGCGCCTTCGGCGACATCGACCAGGGTCACTACGGTGATACCGCCGTAGGCAGCTTCCGTCAGGAAAACTACTCCCGCGCGCAGGAAGGCCAGGTTCGCCCGCTTACCGCCCGGCCGCTGCCGGCGACGGTGTCTTCGCCGTACATCACGCTCGACAAGCCGGCCGATGAGCCGGCACCCAAGCCCAAGACCCAGAAGAAGTAGGCCGGTGTCGGCCCGCCGTGCTCAGGCGCGGCGATGGACGATCTGTCCGGCGTGCAGCGTGAGCGTCACGCTGCCGGTGAACTCGTAGCCCGCGAACGGCGTGTTGCGCCCGCGGCTGACGAGCTCGCGAGGCTCCAGCGTCCAGCGTGCGTCGGGATCGACGAGCACGAGATTCGCCGCCGCCGTCGCCTGGAGCGCCGAAGCCTGGCGGCCGAGCACCTGCCACGGTCCCCGGCTCAGGCGGTCCGCCACTTCGAGCGGGCTCAAAACGCCTTCGTGAACCAGCCGCAGGCTCAGCGGCAGCAGGGTCTCGAGCGCTGAAATGCCCGGCTCGGTCATCGGGAACGGATCGACCTTGGCGTCGGCCTCGTGCGGCTGGTGGTCCGAGCAGATCGAGCCGATCACGCCGCGCTTGAGCGCATCGCGCAGGGCGTCACGATCGTGAGCCGCGCGCAGCGGCGGGATGACATGCGCCATCGCGTCGAAGCCTTCGACATCCGCGTCGGTCAGGAACAGCTGGTGAGCCGCGACGTCGGCGGTGATCGGCAGGCCGCGTGACTGGGCCGATTCGACGAGCATCGCCCCGCTGGCCGTCGACAACCGGCAGAAGTGCACGCGCGCGCCGGTGTCTTCGACGAGCGAGATCCACAGTCGCAGCGCGGCGACTTCGGCGGCGACCGGAATCGGCGGCAGGCCCAGGCGCGTACCGACCGGCCCTTCGTGCGCGCAGCCGCCGTTGGACAGCGCGGCGTCCTGCGCGAACACGTGGATGACCTGGCCGAGCCCGTGCGCGTATTCGAGCGCCCGGCGCGCGACGAGCGCATCGCGGATCGGGGCGAAAGCCTGGCTGTAGCCGACGCAGCCGGCGCGCTTGAGCGCGCTCATGCTCGCGAGCGCTTCGCCCTTCAAGCCTTGCGTGAGCGCGCCGAGGATTTCGACGTCGAGCCCGCCGCTTTTGGCCGCGATGCCGCGAATGCGGTCGACCATCGCCGGCGTGTCGACGACCGGAGAAGTGTCCGGCGGCAGCACGACACAGCCGATGCCGCCGGCCTGCGCGGCGCGGGTTTCGCTCGCGAGGCTGGCCTTGTGCGTCGCCCCCGGCTCGCGGAAGCGCGCGGCGAGGTCGACCGCCGACGGCATCAGCCAGAGGTCGGTGCCGGAAATCGTTTCGTCGTAGCTCGCGCTCGGCAGCGCGGCGTCGTGATGGTCGATGCGCCCATCGCGAATGCCGACGTTGGCGATCGCATCGGTGCCCGCGACCGGGTCGAGCACGCGCACGTCGGTGATCAGCAGGGAGGTCATGCGCCGGCTCCGGTCGCACCGGCGGTCTCGCCGAGGATTTCCGCCATCACCGCCATGCGTACCGCGATGCCGTAGGTGACCTGGTTCAGGATCAGCGAGCGCTCGTCGTAGGCGAGGTCGCCTTCGAGCTCGACGCCGCGGTTGATCGGCCCGGGATGCATGATTACGGCGTCCGGCTTGAGCCGGGCGAGGCGCTCGCGCGTGAGGCCGAAATCGGCGTGGAATTCGGACAGCGAGGGCAGGAAGGCCCCGAGCATGCGTTCCTTCTGCAGGCGCAGCAGGATCACCACGTCGACGCCTTCGAGGCCGCGCTCGAGTTCGTGGAAGACGCGCACGCCCATCGCCTCGATGCCGACCGGCACCAGCGGTGGCGGGGCGATCACGCGGATATCGGTGCAGCCGAGCGTGCGCAGGCCGTGGATGTCGGAGCGCGCGACGCGCGAATGCAGCACGTCGCCGACGATGGCCACCGACAGCCCCGAGAAGTCGCGCTTGCCGGGCGCCTTGTGCGCGCGGATCGTGAACATGTCGAGCAGGCCCTGCGTCGGATGCGCATGGCGGCCGTCGCCGGCGTTGAGGATCGCCACGCCGGGCGCCGCGTGCTCGGCGAAGAAATGCGCTGCGCCGCTGGACTCGTGGCGGACCACGAACATGTCGGCCTGCATCGACTCCATGGTCTTGAGCGTATCGAGCAGGGTCTCGCCCTTGGAGGTCGAGCTCGCCGCGATCTGCAGGTTGATGACGTCGGCCGAGAGCCGCTTGGCGGCCACTTCGAACGTGGTGCGGGTGCGCGTGGAGGCTTCGAAGAACAGGTTGACGACGGTGCGTCCGGTCAGCAGCGGCAGCTTCTTCTCGGGGCCCGAGGTGGCCTCGGCGAGTTCGGCGGCGCGGTCGAGCAGCGACAGGATCAGCTCCCGCGACAAGCCTTCCATCGTCAGCAAATGCCGGAGCCGGCCGCGGCTGTCGAGTTGCAGGTTGGGGGTCTTCATGCTGGGGCGCGAGTCTACCAGCGGCGGCGCCTTCACGCCCTATCGCCGGCGCTGCGAATGGGTTCATCAAGGCTTCGCTACCATAGGCGGAAATGTCCGACGCCCAACCTTCTTTCGCCTCGTCGTCCCAGACGAGCCCCGGCAACGCCGATTTCCAGCCGCTGGCGATCTACCGCCGCCTGCTCGGCTACACGATCGGCCACTGGAAGATCTTCATCGTCGCGGCGATCGGCATGGCCGCGAGCGCGGGTACCGAAGTGGCGTTCATGAGCCTCATGCGGCCGCTGCTCGACAAGACCTTCGTGTCGCCGGACCCGCAGACGATCAGCTGGCTGCCGTGGGCCATCGTCGGCCTGTTCGTGCTGCGCGGCGTGGCCGGCTTCACCTCGGGCTACGGCATGTCGTGGATCGCGCGCAGCGTGGTGATGCAGCTGCGCGGCGAGCTGTTCGAGCATCTGCTCAAGATGCCCGTACGCTTCTACGACCGCATGAGTTCGGCGCAGCTCGTGGCGCGGCTGACCTATCACGTCGAGCAGGTCGCCGAAGCCGCGAGCAATGCGCTGACCTCGGTGATCAAGGACGGCCTCACCGTGATCGGCCTGATCGGCTGGATGTTCTGGCTCAACTGGCAGCTCGCCGCCTTCTGCATGATCGTCGCGCCGATCATCGCGAGCATCGTCGGCTACGTGAGCAAGCGTTTCCGCAAGGTCTCGAAGCGCATCCAGGAAAACATGGGCCAGGTCGCGCAGGCCGCGGACGAATCCGTGAGCGGCCAGCGCATCGTCAAGATCCACAACGCGCAGGCGCACGAGCGTCGGCAGTTCGATGTCGTCAACGCGCGCGCGCGTTCGCTCGCGATGAAGATGGTCGCCACGCGCGGAGGCAGCGAGGCGACGATCCAGTTCATCGCCGCCTGGGCGGTGGCCGGCATCGTCTTTTTCGCGACGCAGCCCGAGCGGCTCGCCGAAATCACGCCCGGAACCTTCGTCTCCTTCGTCGGCGCGATGCTCGCGGTGATGAATCCGATGCGCAGCCTCGGCAACGTCAACGAGAAAGTGCAGCGCGGCATTTCGGCGGCGGGCGATGTGTTCCGCATCATGTCCGAGCCGGCCGAAGCGCCCGGCGGCACGCGGCCGATCGAGCGCGCCACCGGTGCGATCGAATTCCGCGACGTGCACTTCCGCTATTCCGAAGAAATGCCCGAGGCGCTGCGCGGGGTTTCGGTGATGATCGAGCCCGGCCAGACCGTGGCTTTCGTCGGTCGTTCGGGCTCGGGCAAATCGACGCTGCTGTCGCTGATTCCACGCTTCTACGACGTCGACAGCGGCGAAGTGCTGCTCGATGGACACGACCTGCGCGAATACTCGCTGCACGACCTGCGCTCGCAGGTCGCGCTCGTCGATCAGCAGGTGCGCCTGTTCAACGCGACGATTGCCGAGAACATCGCCTACGGGCTCGAAAAGCTGCCCGACCAGGCGCAGATCATCGAGGCGGCCAAGGCCGCGAACGCCTGGGAGTTCATCGAGAAACTGCCCGAAGGGCTCAATACGATGCTCGGCCAGAACGGCGTGAATCTGTCGGGCGGACAGCGCCAGCGTCTGGCGATCGCGCGTGCGCTGCTCAAGAACGCGCCGATCCTGATTCTCGACGAAGCGACTTCGGCGCTCGATACCGAATCCGAGCGGCTGATCCAGGCTGCGCTCGAGCGGCTCGTCGTCGGCCGCACCACGCTGGTGATCGCGCATCGCCTGTCGACGGTGCAGAACGCCGATCGCATCGTCGTCATGCAGGAAGGCCGCGCGGTGGAGCAGGGCGCGCATCAGGAGCTGCTCGATCGCGGCGGCATCTACGCGGCCTTGCATCGCATGCAATTCCAGGAGCCGGCCGCGGTCGCCGGCTGACGCGGATCTTCGTTTGAGCGATCGCCTGCAGCGGCTGTGGTACGAGCGAGCGCAAGCGCCGCTCGCGCTGCGTCCGCTCGCTGCGCTGTATGGCTTCATCGCGAAGCGTCGGCGCGAGCATCTAGTCGCGCAGCAGAAGGCGCTGCCCTTGCCCGTGATCGTCGTCGGCAACATCAGCGTCGGCGGAACCGGCAAGACGCCATTCGCGATCTGGCTCATCGAACATCTGCGCGAATGGGGCTTCTCGCCCGGCGTGATTTCGCGCGGCTACGGCGGCAAGGCGCCGCAGTATCCGCTGCGCGTGCGCGCGGACAGCGATCCCGCGCACTGCGGCGACGAGCCCTTGCTGATCGCGCTGCGCACGGGCGCGCCCGTGGTCGTTGCGCCCGATCGGCTGGCCGCAGCGCAGCTGCTGATCGACAGCGGCGAGGTCGACGTGCTCGTCGCCGACGATGGCCTGCAGCACTATCGTTTGCCGCGACAGCTAGAGTTCTGCGTGATCGACGGCGCGCGCGGACTCGGCAATCGCGCCCTGATGCCGGCCGGGCCTTTGCGCGAGCCGCCTGCGCGGCTCGATGAAGTCGATTTCGTCGTCGTCAACGGCGCGGGTTTCGATGAGCGGCCCGATGCGCTGCGCTTCGAACTGCAGGCCTCGCAGACGCGCTCGCTGGTCGGCGCCGCGGAGCGTCCGCTCGCAAGCTGGCGCGGTGAAACCGTGCATGCGGTCGCCGGCATCGGACATCCGCAGCGCTACTTCGCGAGCCTGCGTGCGGCGGGCCTGCAGCTCATCGAGCATGCCTTCGCCGATCACCATCGTTTCAGTGCGCAGGACCTGCGCTTCGGCGACGCGCTGCCGGTGCTCATGACCGAGAAGGATGCGGTCAAATGCCGCGCGTTCGCAGACGAACGCGCCTGGGCCCTGCCGGTATCGGCGCAGTTGTCGGCTGCGGACGAGGCGCGCGTGAGAGTATCCTGCATGGCCCTGCGGAACGCGGCCAAGGCTGCCGCGTTTCACGAGACAAGGTGAACAAACAGAACATGGACAAGCGTCTGCTCGACATACTCGTCTGCCCGGTTTCCAAGGCGCCCTTGCAGTGGCGCCCGGAGCAGCAGGAACTCTGGTGCAAGGCCTCTCGCCTCGCATATCCGGTGCGCGACGGCATTCCGGTGATGCTCGAAGAAGAGGCCCGCGCGCTCTCCGACGAGGAGCTCGAGGCATGAGCGCCGTCGATCCGAAGAAGGCCGTCAAGTTCAAGGTGGTGATTCCGGCTCGCCTGGGCTCGACGCGCCTGCCCGGCAAGGTGCTGCGCGACGTGCACGGCAAGCCGGTCATCGCGCACGTCTGGGAGGCCGCGCGTGCGAGCGGTGCCGAACAGGTCATCGTCGCCACCGACGACGAGAGCGTCGCGAGCGCGGCGCGTGGCTTCGGCGCCGAAGTGCGGCTCACGTCGGCGAGCCACAATTCGGGCACCGATCGCGCCAACGAAGTCGCGCGCACCGAAGGCTGGGACGACAGCACCATCGTCGTGAACCTGCAGGGCGACGAGCCGCTGATGCCGCCGGCGCTGCTGCGCCAGGCCGCGGCCCTGCTGGCCGAAGATCCGGTCGCCGATATCGCCACGCTCGCGCATCCGCTGCATTCGGTCGAGGACTGGCTCAATCCGAACGTGGTCAAGGTGACCGCCGACCGCCGCGGCTACGCGCTGTATTTCTCGCGCGCCCCGATTCCGTGGCGTCGCGATGGCGCGACGCGTGAGAAGCCCGTGCTGCCCGAAGGGCTCGCGTTCCGCCACATCGGGCTCTACGCCTACCGCGCGAACCGGCTCGCCGAATTCAGCGGCCTGCCGCCGGCTCCGCTCGAGGACTGCGAGGCGCTCGAACAGCTGCGCGCGCTCGCGCACGGCATGCGCATCAAGCTCGGCATCACCAACGATCCGCCGCCGCGCGGAGTCGACACCGAGGAAGACCTGGCCTTCGTGACGGCGGCGCTGGCTCGGCGCTGATCTTCGCTGCAAGCGGTCACGCAAACGAAAACGGCGCCTGGTGGGCGCCGTTTTCGTTGGTGAAGCAAGAAGTCGCTAGGACTTCCGCTCGTCCTCGGGCTTTTCGCTTTCGAACGGATTGCTGCGCGTCTCGACCTGGATGAAGCGCGGAGCGGCCGGCTTCGGCGGCTCGGCCGGAGTCGGGGCCGGTTGCGGTTCTTCGGCCGCAACGGGCTCGCTCTGCGGCGCGATTTCGGGCTCGGCCGTCGTCACCTCGGCTTCCAGCACCGCTTCCACGGCCGCGGGTTCTTCCGCGATCGGCTCGGGCTGCTCCGCCGCTTCGACGGGCGAGGCCGCGACTTCGGCGACCGGCGGCTCGGGCTCGACCGGCTGAACCGTCTCGATCTGCACGATCTGCTCGGACAGTGCCGCCGTGCGCTCGGCCGGCACCTCGGTTTCCGCCGCTTCGATCGGTTCGACGAGGGCGTCGATCACGGCGGCAGGTTCGGCGACCGGAGCCTGTGCTTCTTCAACAGGCGCGGGCGCGGGCTCTTCAGCCGTCGCCGGGCTCGCGATTTCTTCGGCGGCGGTCATTTCGACGTCTGCCGTCGCCGGTTCGGCCTCGACGCCAACCGCGGTTTCGACGGGCGCGGGCTGTTCCTCGACCGCTTCGGCCGGCTCGAAGTCGATGACCGGGAAGCGCGACTCGACGTTCTCGTAGCGCACCGCGTTCGGGGCGAACGACTGGGCGCTCGCGGCGCTGCTCTGCGGCTCGCCGTCGGCCTGCTGGCCCGACGTGTTCTCGGGTTCGAAGGCCGGCAGATCGGTCCGGCTTTCGCGAATGAGGTCGCCGACCGGCGGCTCGGCCGGAACCGGCAGCGAGGCTTCGACCGGCTCGACCGCATCGGCGACCGTCACCGAGACCGCCGTCGCGGCGCTGGCGCGGGTCAGGGCGGCGGCCAGATCGGCCGGCAGCGAATCGCGCGTGACCTCGACGCCTTCGGTTCCCTCGGCTTCCGAGCCGTCCTGCGGGCGGCGATCGCCGCGGTTGCGGTTGCGGCGGCCACGACGGCTGCGGCCGCTGCGCTCCTCGTCCCCGTGCTGGCGCGGCTGGCCGCCGGGCGGCAGCTGCGGACGCGGACCCTGGTTCTGGCCAGCTGCGGCTTCGGCGGCCACAGCCTCGTTGGCCGGAGCCGGGCGCTGCTGCTGGGGCTGTTGCTGAGGGCGCGGATTGTTGTTGCGCTGCTCGCCGCTGCGATCGTTGCCGCGCTCGTCGCGACGCGGCTGCTGCGGTTGTGGCTTCTGCTGCGGCGCGTTGTTGCCGCCGCCGGCGTTGCGGTTGTTGTCGCGACGCGCGTTGTTCTGATCGCGCTGCTGGTCGCGACCGCCGTCGCGGCCCTGGCGCTCGTCGCGACGGCCATCGTTGCGCTGCTGACCGCCACGGCGATCATCGCGGCGACCGCCGCCCTGCTGGCGCTGGCCGCGAACCGGTTCCGCCGGCTTGGCGCTTTCGACCGGCGTGGCGCCGATGCCGAACAGGCGCAACAGCCGGGTCCAGAAGCTTTCGCCCGCAGCAGTCGGCTGCAGGGCGACCGGCGCTGGCGCCGGCGCCGCTGCCGGAGCGGGCGTCGGCGCGGCCGGAGCCGGCGTCGACGGCACGATCTGCTTGACCGCCGCCTCGGCCACGCGCGCCGGAGCACGGCCGCCCGCGGCGTCTTCGAGCGGCTTGGCGTCGAAGTTCTGCGCAAGCAGATGGCTCGACGCCGCGTTGTTCTCCTGCTGCAGGTGATCGGCGCGCACGCGCTTGATCTCGAAGTGCGGAGAATGCAGCGTCGCGTTCGGGATCAGGGCGATCGAGACGCGGCAGCGCGCTTCGATCTCGCGCACCACGGCGCGCTTCTCGTTGAGCAGGAAGGTGCCGACGTCGACCGGCACCTGCGCGATCACGCGGCCGGTGCGGTCCTTCATCGCCTCTTCCTCGATCAGGCGCAGGATCGACAGCGACAGCGATTCGACGCTGCGGATCTGGCCGCGGCCTTCGCAGCGCGGGCAGGCGATCTGGGTGTGCTCGCCGAGCGACGGACGCAGGCGCTGGCGCGACATTTCCATGAGCCCGAAGCGCGAGATGCGGCCGAGCTGGATGCGGGCGCGATCGATTTCGCAGGCCTTTTCGAGGCGACGCTCGACTTCCTTCTGATTCTTGGAGCTGTTCATGTCGATGAAATCGATCACGACCAGGCCGCCCAGGTCGCGCAGGCGCAGCTGGCGCGCGATTTCGTCGGCGGCTTCCAGGTTGGTGTTGAGCGCGGTGTCCTCGATACTGCCGCCGCCGGTGGCCTTGGCCGAATTGATGTCGACGGCCGTCAGCGCTTCGCCCATGTCGATGACGATGCTGCCGCCCGAGGGCAGGCGCACGGTGCGCTCGTGGGCAAGTTCGATCTGGCTCTCGATCTGGTAGCGCGAGAACAGCGGCACGTCGTCGCTGTAGAGCTTCAGGCGCGGCAGGTTCTGCGGCATCACATGTTCCATGTGCTGCCGGGCCTGCTCGAAGATCTCGGCGTTGTCGATCACGACTTCGCCGATGTCCGGGCGCAGATAGTCGCGCAATGCGCGCAGGATGATGTTGTTTTCCTGGTAGATCAGGAAAGATCCGCTACGTTCGGTCGATGCCTTCTCGATCGCGGTCCAGATTTCGATGAGGTAGTTGGCGTCCCACTGCAGTTCTTCGGCGGTGCGGCCGATGCCGTTGGAGCGGACGATGACGCCCATCGTGTCCGGAATCTGCAGCTGTTCGAGGGCCTGCTTGGCCTCCTCGCGATCCTCGCCCTCGGCCCGGCGCGACACGCCGCCCGCCTTCGGGTTGTTCGGCATCAGTACCAGATAGCGTCCGGCGAGGCTGATGAACGTGGTCAGGGCCGCGCCCTTGTTGCCGCGCTCTTCCTTCTCGACCTGGACGATGATTTCCTGACCTTCCGAAAGAAGATCGCGGATGTTGCCCGACGATTGCTTGAAATAGCTCTTGGAGACTTCCTTGAGCGGCAGAAAGCCGTGGCGCTCGGCGCCGTAGTCGACGAAGCAGGCCTCGAGGCTGGGCTCTACGCGAGTGATCCGGCCCTTGTAGATATTGGACTTTTTCTGCTCGCGGCTGGCGAGCTCGATGTCGAGGTCAAAAAGCTTCTGCCCGTCGACGATGGCCACGCGCAATTCCTCGCGCTGCGTGGCGTTGATGAGGATTCTTTTCATTGATGCGGTCTATGAGGGTGCGCTCGACCGCGGTACGGGTAATCTTCTGGCGCATGAGGTACTCCGCGCGTTTCTGTGCCCGACCCTTGCGGGAGCGATGCTGACTAAAAGGATCTGCGTCATCGGCTGCTTCATTGCAGCCGCATGCCGCAGGCATGTAATACAAGCCCAGAGAGCTTTAGAGAGTCACGAGATCTGATCGGATGGGTCGTGGCGCTGGTAGACTTGCGACACGCCGGCGCTACGGCCCGACCCTCAGGTCTCTCCTGGCGCAGACGCAAGGCCGCTGCCGGGGCGAGAGACTCCGGTTACTAGAATGCACGGAGTTGTCACATTTTGCCAGCTGAGAAACCCCAGGTCCGGCACGTACGCGCCAAGGCGCAGGACGCCGGCCAGCGTATCGACAATTTCCTGTTGAAGCAGTTGCCTGGCGTACCGAAGTCCCATGTGTACCGTTTGTTGCGGTCCGGCCAGGTGCGCGTCAACGGCGGCCGGGCCAAGCCCGAACGCAAGCTCGAAGAGGGCGACGAGATCCGGGTTCCGCCGGTCCGCGTGGCCGAGAAAGGCGAGGCCGTGCGCCCGCCCGACGAGGTGCTCAACCGTCTGCGCGAGTGCATCGTCCACGAGGATGCTCATTATCTGGCGCTCAACAAGCCGGCCGGTTATGCCTCGCATGGTGGTACGGGCTTGCCGTATGGGGTGATCGAAGCGATCCGTGCCTGGAACAGCTACGAATTCATCGAGCTGGCCCATCGCCTGGACCGCGACACCAGCGGCGTGCTGCTGCTCGCCAAGACGCGTCCTGCATTGCTGCGCGCGCAGAGGGCGTTCCAGCACGGCACTTCCGACAAGCGCTACTTCGCCCTGCTGTGCGGGCGCTGGAAAGGTGAGGCGCGCGACGTCGATGCCGCGCTCGTGAAAAATCGGCTGCAGAACGGCGAGCGTTACGTGGAGTTGGACGAAGAAGACGGAAAGCCGTCGAAAAGCCGCTTCACGCCGCAGGCCCGGTACAAGGAGGCCACGCTCTGCGAGGTCGAAATCTTTTCGGGCCGCACCCACCAGATTCGCGTGCATTCGCTCGCGCTCGGCCATCCGGTGGCCGGTGACCGCAAGTACGGTGAGCGCGAGGTGCACAAGCCGCTGCGTGATCGCGGACTCAAGCGCATGTTCCTGCACTCCCACTTCCTGGAGCTGCCGGCCGACGGCGAGTTCGCCAAGCTGATCGTCGCGGCGCCGATGCCCGACGAGCTGCGCGACTTCCTCAACGGCCTGCCGCAGGCGGCGCGATGAGCGCCGATCGACGCTTCGACCTCATCATCTTCGACTGGGACGGGTGAACCGGAAACAGATGGATTGCCATTGGGCAATCCATCCCGGTGAACGCCCGGCCATGGATGGCCGGGCCGGGCTCTGCGCCAAGGATGGCCAACTGGAACTCAGATGCGACGCTTCGACCTCATCATCTTCGACTGGGACGGAACCCTGGCCGACTCGGCCGCCCAGATTGTCGGCGCCATGCAGGGCGCGATCGACGAGCTCCAGCTGCCGCCGCGCACCGACCACGAGATCCGCGACCTGATCGGGCTCGGGCTCAACGATGTGCTGACCCGGCTGTATCCGGAGCTCGATGCGGACGAGATCATGCAGCTGCTGATTTCGTACCGCGATCGCTACCTGGCCAATCAGCCGCCCGAGGCGCCGCTGTTCGCCGGAGCGCTCGAGGCGCTCGAAAAACTCAACGAGCATCAATACTTGCTCGCAGTCGCGACAGGAAAGTCGAGGAAGGGAATGGTGCGCTCGTTCAAGCGTCACGAGCGCGTCGGGCAGCTCATGGTCGCCTCGCGCACGGCCGACGAGACGGCGTCGAAGCCCGATCCGCTGATGCTGCGCGAGCTGCTGGCCGAACTCGAGGTGCCGGCCGAGCGGGCGCTGATGGTCGGCGACACCGAATACGACACGCAGATGGCGGCCGCGCTCGGCATGGCCGTGGTCGGGGTCGAATGCGGCGTCCACAACGGCGATCGCCTGCGCGCCGCCGGTGCCGAGGCGGTGATCGAGTACGTCGCCCAGTTGCCGCTCTGGCTAGGGCACCGCTGAGCCGGCCTCGGCGAGCAGGCGACGGAGCGCGATCAGCGGTAGGCCGACGAGCGCGGTCGGGTCCTGGTTGCGGACCGATTCGAACAGGCTGATGCCGAGCCCCTCGACCTTGAAGCCGCCCGCGCAATCGTGCGCGGGCTCGGCGGTCACGTAGCGCTCGACCTCGTCACGGCTCAGGGTGCGGAACTGCACCACGGTCAGGTCGACGGCGAAGAGCTCGGTCGACCCCGAGACGAGCGCGATCGCGGTCGCGAAGCCGGCTTCGCGGCCGCTCAGGGCGAGCAGCTGTTCGACATTGGCCTCAGGCGATCCGGGTTTGCGCAGGATCTGCCCGCCGCAATAGGCGACCTGGTCCGAGCCGAGCACCCACTGGCGCGGCCGCCGTTCGGCGACGGCCTTGGCCTTCAGCGAGGCGAGCCGGCGGGCCCGGGCTTCGGGCGCCTCGCCGGGCAATTCGGTCTCGTCGACTCCCGGCGCCTCCTGCACGAACGGCAGGCCCAGCCGGCGCAGCAGTTCGGAGCGATATTTAGAAGTCGAAGCCAGCACCAGCGGACGGTCGTCGCCGATCGCGATACTGGCTTTGGAGAGGGTGTAGGGCGAGGGCATAACGGTGAGAAAAGCTTTGACTTCGTGGGGTCGGAACTCTATCATCCGCCGCCCTGGTGAAGCCCCCATGCCGATTCCGCAGTACATCAAGGCCAGCGCTGGACTGACTCGGTCAGCGCAATATGCCGGCGAAATCGACCCGGCTTCCCTGGAGCGCCTGAGCCCCGAGCTCGTGCAGCCCGGTTCCACGCTCAAAGCGGAACTGGGCCTGGAACGGGACCGGAAAGGCAGCTGGTTGAGAGGGCGAGTCGAAGGCGGTCTGTGGTTGACCTGCCAGCGCTGCCTGAACGCCTTCGAGTGGCCCGTGGACGTCGATGTCGAGCTTAGGCTCGTGCAGAGCGAAGCCGAAGAGGCGCGGGTGCTGGAAGAAGCGGATCCGTTTTTGGTCGAGGACGATAAGCTGCCGCTGGTGGAGATCGTCGAGAATGAGGTGCTGCTGGCGCTGCCGATGATGCCGCGCTGCAGTGAATGTGAGGCGACCGCGGAAGCGGAATCCTCGGCAGAGGAATCGGAGCCTGAGCCGGCAACGGAGCAGAAGAAACCGAATCCTTTCGCGCAATTATTGAAGAAGCAATAACGGGCTCTCGGAGTCCGCCTGAAGGAAGTCAGTCATGGCCGTCGCAAAATCCAAAAAATCGCGTTCCTATCGTGGTCACCGTCGTTCGCACGACGCCCTGACCAAGCCCGCCCTGTCGGTCGATCCGACCTCGGGCGAGACGCATCTGCGTCACCACGTCACCGCCGACGGCTACTACCGTGGCCGCAAGGTGATCGAGAAGGCAGCAGCGGAAACCACCGAGGAGTAATCCTCGGCGCCGCCCGATGGCTCAGCCCATCGTTCTGGCGGTCGATGCGATGAGCGGCGATCACGGTCTTTCGGTGACCGTGCCCGCCGCTTTGTCGTGTCTGGAGCGCCACAAAAAATTGCATATCGTGCTCGTGGGCGACCAGGTTCGCCTGCGTGCCTGCCTGCTCGACACGAGCTGGCAGGTCGGCAAGCGGCTCAGCATCCAGCATGCGAGCCAGGTCGTGGCGATGGACGAGCCGCCGTCCAGGGCGCTGCGGCACAAGAAGGATTCATCGATGCGCGTGGCGGTCGATCTGGTCAAGAGTGGCCGGGTCAACGCGGCGGTCTCGGCCGGCAACACCGGTGCGCTGATGGCCACCGCGCGCTTCGTGCTCAAGACGCTGCCGGGCATCGACAGGCCGGCCATCGTCTCCGCGCTGCCGGCGGTGCTGCACCCCGTGCACATGCTCGATCTCGGCGCCAATGCCGAGTGCAACGCCGAGCAGCTCGTGCAGTTCGCGGTCATGGGCTCGGCGCTCGTGACGGCGGTAATGGGCGTCGACAAGCCGCGCGTGGCGCTGCTCAACATCGGCGCCGAAGAGATCAAGGGCAACGACACCATCAAGAACGCCGCGGCTCGGCTGCAGGCGTCCGCGCTCAACTACGTCGGTTTCGTCGAAGGCGACGGCGTGTTTCTGTCGGACGTCGACGTGGTGGTTTGCGATGGCTTCGTCGGCAACGTCGCGCTCAAAACCGGCGAGGGCATCGCCAAGCTCATTCGCCAGTTCATGCGCGAAGAGTTCGAGCGCAACGTCATCACGCGTGCGGGTGCGATGGCCTCGATGCCGGCGCTCAAGGCGCTGTCGAAGCGCATCGATCCGCGCCGCTACAACGGTGCGAGCTTCGTCGGCCTGCAGGGCATCGTCATCAAGTCGCACGGCGGCGCCGATGCGCTCGCATTCGACAATGCGATCGAGATGGCGCTGCGCGAGGTCGAGAAGAACGTGCCGGCCCGCATCGCCAGGCTGCTCGCCAACGCGGGGCTCGACCAGCCGCTTTCGCCGGGCAGCTGACGCGGTCCGATCGTTCGCCGCGGCGCGAGCCGCGAACGATCTCGCAAGCTCACTTCACGAGCTGATTCAAGTCGAAGATCGGCAGCAGGATCGCGAGCACGATCACGAGCACGATCGCGCCCATCGCGAGAATCAGCACGGGCTCGAAGATGCCCATCACCGCGGCGACCAGGGTCTCGACTTCGCGTTCCTGGTTTTCCGCTGCGCGATCGAGCATTTCGTCGAGCCTGCCCGACGATTCGCCGCTCGCGATCAGGTGCACGGTGATCGGCGGGAACAACTTGCTCTCCGACAGCGAGCGATAAAGGCTCGCGCCTTCGCGCACCTTGCGCGCCGCAGTTTCGATCGCATCGCGCATCGGCAGGTTGGTGACCACCTGCGTGCCGATGCGCATGGCTTCGAGTATCGGCACGCCGCTGCCGAACAGAATGCCGAGCGTGCGCGTGAAGCGGCCGGTGTTGGCACCGCGCGTGAGCCGGCCGATCAGCGGCAGGCCGAGTTGGCGACGATGCACCTTGCGCTTGAAGCTGTCGTTCTTCATGAGGCGGTTGAAGGTGAAGCCGCCGATCACAATCAGGATGAGCAGGAACACGCCGTAATTGCGCAGGAAATTGCTGACCGCGATGAGCCCCGTCGTCAGCGGCGGCAGGTCCGCCTTGATGTCCGCGTACACGCCGACGACCTGCGGAACGACGTAGGTCAGCAGCAGCACGACGACACCGATCGCGACGAGCGTGAGGATCGCCGGATACACGGCCGCGAGCATGACCTTGTTGCGCATGACCTGACGGCGTTCGACGTATTCGGCGAGCCGCTCGAGGATGTGATCGAGCTTGCCCGATTGCTCGCCGGCTTCGACGGTGGCGCGGAACAGCGGCGGGAACGCGTTCGGAAACTGGTTCAGCGACAACGCGAGCGTGCTGCCTTCGAGCACGCCGCTACGCACGCCGAGCGCGATGCGCTTCACGCGCTTGGATTCGCTCTGTTGCGAGACCGCGGCGAGCGCCTCGTCGAGCGGCAGGCCCGAGCGCACGAGCGTCGCGAGCTGGCGCGTGAACAGCGACAGCTCGGTGCTGCTGATGCTGCCGCGCCGCGCCTGGAACGGCGAAGCCTGCGCGATGCTGCTCTCGGCGACCTGCGCGACCGACATCGGCGAAAGTCCGCGGTCGCGCAGCATCTGCCGCACCTGGCGCGGACTGTCGCCTTCGATGAGGCCTTTTTCCTCGCGGCCCCGGGCGTTGAGCGCGCTGTATTCGTAGGCGGGCATGGCTTAGGCGTAAGGCGACGTGATGCTAAGACAGTGAGGCACCTGAGTACGCTTCACGCCTGACCCCTCACGCCTCACGTTCGTCACTCTTCCACCGTCACACGCAGCACTTCGCGCAGCGTGGTCTGGCCGGCGATGACCTTGTTCCGGCCCGATTGCAGGATGCCCATGCTCATGGTGCGGGCGTAGTCCTCGAGCTGCTGTTCGCTCGCGCCGTCGTGGATCATCGATTCGAGCTTGCGGTCGACTTCGATGATCTCGTGGATGCCGCTGCGGCCCAGAAAGCCCATGTGCCGGCACTGCGGGCAGCCGACCGGCTTGTACAGCACGAGCGGCTGCGAAGGATCGATGCCGAGCTGTTCCTTCTCGCTCGTGCTCGCTTCGTAAGGCTGCTTGCAGTGCTTGCAGAGCGTGCGCACGAGACGTTGCGCCATCAGGCCGACGAGCGAAGAGCTCAGCTGATACGGCTCCACGCCCATGTCGCGCAGACGCGTGACCGCACCGACGGCGGTGTTCGTATGTAAGGTCGACAGCACGAGGTGACCGGTCTGCGAAGCCTGCACCGCGATCTCGGCGGTCTCGAGGTCACGGATTTCGCCGATCATCACCACGTCCGGATCCTGGCGCAGGATCGCTCGCAGGCCACGCGCGAAAGTCATCTCGACCTTTGTGTTGACCTGGGTCTGGCCGACGCCGTCGATGTAGTACTCGATCGGATCCTCGACCGTCATGATGTTGCGGCTGCGGTCGTTGAGCACCGACAGCGCGGAGTACAGCGTCGTCGTCTTGCCCGAACCGGTCGGGCCGGTCACGAGCAGGATGCCGTAGGGCCGGAAGATGATGCGCCGGAGCATTTCGATCTGCTCGTCGGCGATGCCGATCTGCTCGAGATCGAGCCGGTCGGCCTGCTTGTCGAGGATACGCATCACCACGCGTTCGGCATTCACGCCGGTGGGAATCGTCGACACGCGCACGTCGACCTTGCGGCCGCCGAAGGCGCGGCTGATGCGGCCGTCCTGCGGCAGGCGCTTCTCGGCGATGTCGAGCTTGGCCATGACCTTGATGCGCGAGACCAGGCGCGGCGCGAGCGCGCGCGGAGGTGACATGATTTCGCGCAGCACGCCGTCGACGCGAAAGCGCACGGTCAGGCGATTCTCGAAGGTCTCGACGTGGATGTCCGAGGCGTTCTCCTTGATCGCCTCGACGAGCAGGCCGTTGATGAACTTGATGACCGGCGCGTCGTCGCTCGATTCGAGCAGATCCTGGTTCTCCTGCAATGCGTGGGCGATCGCGTCGAGGTCGGCGTCTTCCTCATCGTTGAGCCCCTGCATGAGGCTTGCGGTGGCTGCGGTCTGGCCTTCGTAGGTGCGTGAGAGCAGGGCGTCGAACTCGGGCGCGGTGACGTTCTGCAGGCGCACAGGACGACCGACGAAGCGCCGCGTCTCCTGCAGCGCATCGAGCGTGGCGCCCGGGCGCGCGGCCACCAGCACGTGATCGACGCGGTCTTCGGTGACGATCAGGCCGTGGCGCTTGGCGAAAGCGAACGGCGGACGCCGCAACGGGGTTTCCATACGACGGACCGGCGCTTAGGGCTGCGTCGCCGGGGTCGGATCGGCGGGCAGCGGCACCGGCAGCGCGGGTGCTGCGCCTGACGGCGGAGGCGGCGGCGCGGTTTCCTGGGCGGTCGGCGGAACGTAGGCGCCGTTGCCGCCGGGTTGCTGCGCGGGGACGGGCACGGGCTCGGCCGGGCGCGGCGGATTGACCGAATCGAACTGAGGCATGATCGGGCGCTGGCCGCCGATCAGCGGAATCGATCCGGCGGAACCCATCAGCTGGGCCTCGCGCGAGATGTCGTACTTGCGGCGCGTGTAGTAATCGCTGTCGGTCTGCTTGTGCATGATCGCCGGGCGAATGAAGACCATCAGGTTGCGCTTGGTGCGCGTGACCGAGCGGTACTTGAACAGCGAGCCGACCAGCGGAATGTCGCTGATGAACGGGACCCCCGAGCGCGAATCGTTGAGCGAGTCGTCGATGAGCCCGCCGAGCACGAGAATCTGGCCGTCCTCGACCGTCACCGTGTTGTTGAGCGTGCGCTTGTTGGTCACGAGGTCGACGGCGGACGTCGCGGTCGAGGCCAGGCTCGAGATTTCGAGCTTGAGCTTGAGCTTCACCGCTCCGCCATCGTTGATCTGCGGGGTGATGCCGAGCTTGAGGCCGACGTCCTTGCGCTCGACGGTCTGGAACGGGTTGACGAGGCCGCTGCTGCTGGTGGTGCCGGTGTTGCTGTAGGAACCGGTCAGGAACGGCACTTCCTGGCCCACCGAGAACTCGGCCTCTTCGTTGTCGAGCGTCAGCAGCGAGGGCTGCGAGAGCACGTTGGTATTGCCGTCGCCCTTGAGCGCCCTGAGCAGCAGGGCGAAGCTGGTGCCGCCGCCGCTGGCGATCTTGCCGCCGCCGAGCGTCACGCCCTGGCCGACGACGCTGGCGATCGCCTCGGCCGTGCTGCTGGCCTGGGCCGCGCCGGCGATCGCGCTCAGCGAATTCGGGTTCAGGATGCCCGCCGCGGCGATCTTGTCGCCGTTGAACACTGCCCAGTCGACGCCGAGCTGGCTGGACTTGTCGGCCGAGACTTCGGCGACGATGCCGTCGACGAGCACCTGGCGGCGGCGGATGTCGAGCTGGGCGACGACATCGCGCACCATGCGCATCGCCTTCGGCGGCGCGGTGATGATCAGCGCATTGGTGTCCTTGTCGGCCAATACCTTGACACCGTTCGCATTGGCGCCGGAGCTCGCCGCGGTCGGAGCGGCTGCGCCGCCCTGGGCGCCGTTGCGATCGCCCTGCGTCGCCTGCTGGGCGTAGCCTTCGAGGATCGGCGCCAGGTTCTCGGCGCTCGCGTAGCGCAGGTAGACGACCTGCGTCGCACCGTCTTCGCCGACCTGGATGTCGAGCCGGCGGATGATGTCGAGCATCTTCTGGCGATCGGCCTTGTCGCCGCCGACGAGCACGCTGTTGGAGCGCTCGTCCGCAAGCACGACGGCCGGCTGCACGCTGGCGTCGGCCGCGTTCTTGCTGCCCTGGGTCAGCGCGGTCAGCGTGCGGACCACCTCGGCGGCGCCCGCGTACTTGAGCTGCACCATCTCGATCTCGCGGTCGCTCGAGGTGTCGATCTGGCGGATCAGCTTCTCGAGTCGCACCACGTTGGCTGCGCGATCCGAGATGATCAGCATGTTCGACGGCGCATAGGCGGCCAGGTGACCCCATTGCGGCACCAGCGGACGCAGGATCGGCACGAGCTGGGCGGCCGAGACGTTCTGGATGTTGTAGACGTGGGTCACGACCTCGTCGATCGGCAGGCCGACGCCGCCCGAATTGAGGCCGCCGCCATCCCAGCGCGCATTGGTCTCGGGGACGATCTTGATCGCATCGCCGGCCGGAATCGCGGCGAAGCCCTGCACCTGCAGAACCGCAAGGAAGGTCTCGTAGACGCCGGCCGAGTCCATCGGGCTCGACGACACCACGGTGACCTTGCCCTTCACGCGAGGATCGACGATGAAGTTCTTGCCCGTCACCTCGCTGACCGTCGCGATCAGCGTGCTGATGTCGGCGTCTTTGAGGTTGAGCGTGACTTGCGCCCAGGAGGGCAGGGAAACGGCCAGGAAGGCAAGCAAGCCGAGGGCGGCGCGCCGGGCGAGTGAGTAAGGCGTCATGTGATCGTCGGCGTTAACCCGGAAAAAGCGAAGCTGGATAGCGGATGAATGAGACAAGCCAAGGACTTTTACCGCTTTTTTGCTCTTTAGCGAAAGTTGACCGTCACGGTCTGCTGCACGCCGCCGCGTTCGATGGTCAAGCTCAGGCTGGAGGCCTGACTCACGTCGGCCAGCTGCTGCAGCGCCTGGGCCGGATCGCTGAGCGGCGTGCCGTTGAGTGAGGTCACGATATCCCCGGGCCGCAACCCGGCGTTGTTGAACACGCTGCGATCACGGCCGGGATAGATGCGATACCCGCGCTGTTCGCCATTGACGTTGGCAGGCTGCACGCGAATGTAGTCGGCGGCCTTGCTCGGGTCCTGCAGCAGCTGTTCGCGGACTTTGCTGAGCATCTCGGTCGTTTCAGCGCTGACTGTCGAAGGCGCCGGCGTCGGCGCCGCGGACGGCTGCAGCGAGCTCGGAGCCTTGTCCTTGTCCAGCCGCAGGGTTTCGAGCTGGCCGTTGCGGGAGAGGATGACGCGGTCCGGGAAAATGGCCTGCAGATTGACCCCGCCGGGCACCTTGTCGCCGACCGAATACGGCCTCTCGTCTCCGCCGCCGTCGGCGATCAGGGCGCGGGAGCCCTTGTCCTGGTCGGCCGCCAGAATGCCGAGCAGCGTCAGGTTCAGGCGCGTGTCCGGAGCCTTGTCCATGCGATCCAGGCTGGCGTCGGCCGGAGCCTGGTAGTCGCCGAACAAATGGGCGCTCGCGATCAGCTGGGCGTCCGGACCCTTGGGCGCCGAGGCCGTGACGCCGCTCGCCGCCACCGGCGCGGGCTTCCATTGCGCCGATTCCGGAACCGGCACCCAGAGCCAGACGAATTGAGCCGCCAGCTTCGCGATCGTCACGGTCAGCACGAGCAGAATGACCGTGCGCAGCCAACGGCCATGCTTTTCGTAGGCACGGAGAACCGAGCCCTGAACGGATTCTGAAAGGACGAGCATAAGCCATCATAACCCGCTGATTGCTACAGATCACACCGTGCTGAGAGGGGCTGGACGGTGGCTGGTAACAACCGATACAAACGGGCGGCGGGCCTGGTTACAAGCCGATTCGCAAGCGATCCAGAACCACGGCATGGCCGAGGTGTTCGTAGCCCTGCGGGACCGATGAACAGATCGCGATCGTCCGTTGTCACAAGCACGCTACCAAGCCAAGGGGACCTCGGCCCGGCACGATCGAGGGTACTTGAATGCGTCGCCGACGTATCCATTAATCGATCAGATGACCACGACCGCACAGCCTTGTAGAGATCAGGAACTGCCCACCCGGACCGCCCTCGTTTTTTGCAGGGGCAGCGCTACACTAGGGTCATGAGCAGCAACACCAAGCGAGATGAGATTCGCGACCTCGTCGTCGAGGAATCCAAGCCGCGCCTGCAGCAGCCGCCCATGTACAAGGTGATCGTCGTCAACGATGACTTCACGCCCATGGAATTCGTGGTCCAGGTTTTGCAGCAGTTTTTTCATCATTCCCGTGAATCGGCGGTGCAGATCATGCTCCACGTTCATACCAAGGGCCGCGGTGTCGCCGGCGTATTTCCGGTCGAGATCGCGGAAACCAAAACGGCGCAGGTCAACGCCTACGCGCGCAAGCATCAACACCCGCTGCTCACCGTCATGGAGAAGGCTTAATGCTCAGCGATGAACTCCAAAAAGCGTTGGACGCCGCCTTTCTCGCAGCGCGTGGCGAAGGCCACGAGCTGCTGACGGTCGAACATCTGCTGCTGGCCTTGCTGTCGGACACCAATGTTTCCGAGGTACTGACCGGCGGCGGCGCGGACCTCGAGAAGCTCGAGCAGGCGCTGCGCGACTACATCCGCCAGAACATCCACTCGAACCGTGATTCGACCGAGCAGGTCGAGGTTCAGCCCACGCTGTCGTTCCAGCGCGTCCTGCAGCGTGCCATCTATCACGTGCAGGCGGCGGGCAAGAAGCAGGTCACCACGCTCAACGTGCTGGTCGCGCTGTTCGCCGAAAAGGACACCCATGCGGTTTACCTGCTCAACGAGCAGGGCGTCACGCGGCTCGATGTCGTCAACTTCATCTCGCACGGCATCAGCAAGAATGGCAGCAGCCCCGCGCAGCCGCCGTCCGCTGCGGAGTCGTCGCAGGACGGCGAGGACAAGGAAGACGGCAAGGCCAACGGCAAGACCGCGCTCGAGCAGTTCGCGGTCAACCTCAACGAGCGCGCCGCGCGTGGCCAGATCGACCCGCTGATCGGCCGCGAGCACGAAATCGAACGCGTCATGCAGACGCTTTGCCGCCGTCGCAAGAACAATCCGCTGCTCGTCGGCGAAGCCGGCGTCGGCAAGACCGCGATCGCCGAAGGCCTGGCCTGGCTCGTCGTCGAGGACAAGGTGCCCGATCTGCTCAAGGGCAGCATCGTCTACAGCCTCGATCTCGGCAGCCTGATCGCAGGCACCAAGTACCGCGGCGACTTCGAAAAGCGCTTCAAGAGCGTGATGCAGGAACTCACCACGCAGCCCGGCGCGATCGTGTTCATCGACGAGATCCACATGATCATCGGCGCCGGCGCGGCGAGCGGCGGCGTGATGGATGCGTCCAACCTGCTCAAGCCGCTGCTGTCCTCGGGCGAGCTGCGCTGCATCGGCTCGACCACGTACCAGGAATATCGCGGCATCTTCGAGAAGGATCGCGCGCTCGCGCGCCGTTTCCAGAAGATCGACGTCTCCGAGCCCACGGTCGACGACACCGTGAAGATCCTCGAAGGGCTCAAGCTGCGCTTCGAGGAGCATCATCAGGTGCAGTTCACGCGCGGAGCGCTGCGCTCGGCCGTCGAACTGTCGGCACGTCACATCACCGACCGTCATCTTCCCGACAAGGCCATCGACGTCATCGACGAGGCCGCCGCGCGCCTGCGCCTGCTGCCCGAGTCGAAGCGCCGCAAGACCGTGCAAGTGCGTGACATCGAGGAGACCATCGCCAAGATCGCGCGCATTCCTCCGAAGAGCGTGTCGTCGAACGATCGCGACAAGCTCGCCTCGCTCGAGCGCGATCTGAAGCTCACGATCTACGGCCAGGACGTGGCGATCGAGCAGCTGTCGAGCAGCATCAAGCTATCGCGCTCGGGCCTCGGCAATCCGGACAAGCCGATCGGCAACTTCCTGCTCGCGGGTCCGACCGGCGTCGGCAAGACCGAAGTCACCAAGCAGCTCGCGTCGCTGCTCGGCATCGAGCTGATCCGCTTCGATATGTCCGAATACATGGAGCGCCACACGGTCAGCCGACTGATCGGCGCGCCCCCGGGCTACGTCGGTTTCGACCAGGGCGGCCTGCTGACCGAAGCCGTCATCAAGCATCCGCATGCGGTCGTGCTGCTCGACGAAATCGAGAAGGCGCATCCGGACGTGTTCAACCTGCTGCTGCAGGTCATGGATCACGGCAAGCTGACCGACAACAACGGCCGCCAGGCGGATTTCCGCAACGTGATCCTGATCCTCACGACCAACGCGGGCGCCGAGGAATCCTCGCGCCGCTCGATCGGCCTCGTGGAGCACAACCACACGATCGACGCGATGGAAGTGATCCGCAAGATGTTCACGCCGGAATTCCGCAACCGCCTCGACGCGATCATCCCGTTCGCGCCGCTCGGGCCGGCCGAAATCTCGCGCGTGGTCGACAAGTTCCTCGTGCAGCTCGAAGAGCAGCTCGCCTCCAAGGGCGTGCAGCTCGACGTCGACGACGATGCGCGCGCCTGGCTCGCCACGCGCGGCTACGATCCGAAAATGGGCGCGCGGCCGATGGCGCGTACGATCCAGGACAGCCTCAAGCGTCCGCTCGCCGAAGAGTTGCTGTTCGGCAAGCTCGCCCAGGGTGGCCGTGTGCACGTTGGTGTCAAGGACGACAAGCTCGAGTTCGAACTCGAAGCGCGCGAAAAGGTGTCGCAGCTCGAACCGGTCTGAGGCGCGTGACCGATGTTGCGAGCAGAAACAAAAAAGCCCGCTAAGCGGGCTTTTTTGTTGTCCTGAGATTCACTGGCTTTTTAATCGTTTGATCTTGAGTCGATGAGCCCGAACCATCGGTGAATGGCGGGGGCGATCGCCCGATCGTTATTTGTCGCGGAAGGTGATGCGTCCCTTCGTGAGATCGTACGGGGTCAGCTGTACCGTAACCTTGTCGCCGGTCAGGATGCGAATGTAGTTCTTGCGCATGCGACCTGAAATGTGAGCCGTCACCACATGACCGTTGTCGAGTTTGACGCGGAAGGTGGTGTTGGGCAGGGTCTCGGCGACCGTGCCGGGCATCTCGATATGATCTTCTTTCGCCATTACCTGTTGAGCTGGGAGCTACGAATGTAGCCCGGCATTATCCGCGTTTACAGCCATTACGGCAACCGGATGTCAAGGGCTTCGTGTGTGGCTCAGGTTTCGAGCGCCTGCCAGCCTCGACTGGACAGAATTTCGAGCGGCTTGAAGTTGCGCTTGTATTCCATCTTGCGGCTGCCTGGAACCCAGTAGCCGAGATAGACGTGGTCCATTTGCGTCTGCTTGGCGTGCAGGACCTGGCGCAGCACGGCGTAGGTGCCGAGGCTGCGGTCGACCATGTCCGGATCGAAGAAGGTATAGACCGCCGATAGCGCGAGCGGCGTGCGATCGACGACGGCGCAGCAGACCAGCCGGCCGTCCTGGCGGAATTCCCAGAATTCGGCCGTGCCCCAGCCGCAGTCGAGAAAGTTGTGAAAGCCCGGCTTGTCCTCGGGGTTCATGCCGCCACCGGCGTGGCGGCCGCGCAGGTAGCGCTGATAAAGCTCGAACTGCTCGTCGGTGAGTTCCTGGCGGATGTTGAGCGCCAGGTCCGCATTGTCCTTGAGGCAACGCCGCTGCGAGCGATTCGGCATGAACGCGGCGGCCGGGATGCGCGCCGGAATGCAGGCCGCGCAGCCATTGCAGCGCGGACGGTAGACGTGATCGCCGCCGCGGCGAAAGCCTTGCTGCAGCAGCATTTCGTAGCGCTGCGGATTGAGCGCGAAATCCGGATCGACGAACAGGCTGCGCGCGGTTCGCTGCGGCAGATAGCCACAGGGGTGTTCCGTGCTCAGGTACAACCGAATTCGTTCCATGGTGCCGCGCGTGTCTCTTAATACCGGTTCCGACTTTGGTTTTTAGCTTGCCAGATGCTCGCGCCCGGTGGGCACCGGCAGATCGAATCGCCACAGGCCGGTGCGGCCGGGCAGATTCACGGCGGGGCGCAGCAGGTTCAGGAAACGCTCGCGGGAAACATCGACCGCCCCCAGCGTCTTGAGATGCTCGGAGGCGACCTGGCAATCCACGAGCCGGAAATCCCAGGCCCGCAACTGTTCGCAGAGCCAGAACAGCGCGATCTTCGACGTATCGCTGGCTCGCGAAAACATCGATTCGCCGAAGAATGCGCGACCGAGCGCCACACCGTAAAGGCCGCCCACGAGCTCGCCATCGCGCCAGACTTCGACGCTGTGCGCGTAGCCGCGCGCATGCAGCTCCTCGTAGGCCATGCGCATGTCCGGCCCCAGCCAGGTGCCGCGGCTGTGCCGGCGCGTTCCGGCGCAGGCGGCCAGCACGTCGGTGTAAGCCGTGTCGAGCGTCACGGCGTAGTCGTCGCGGCGAATGCTTTTGCCCAGCGAGCGCGAAATCTTCATCGCGTCGGGCAGCAGTACCGCGCGCGGGTCCGGGCTCCACCACAGGATCGGCTCGTCGGGGTTGTACCAGGGGAAGATGCCCTGTGAGTAGGCGCGAATCAGGCGGGTCATCGACAGATCGCCGCCGATCGCGAGCAGCCCGTTGGGATCGCGCATCGCCAGATGCGGGGACGGAAACGGCTGGTGCGGATCGCGCGGGTCCAACCAGTGCAATCGGATCGGATTGTCCATGAAACTCCCCGGCGCGGTGCTCAAAGTGGGGTGAGCGGGCGGTAGGGGCTATGTTGCATCAGTTCCTGGCGCCGGGCTTCGACGAGCTGACGTTCGTGAATCAGGAAGTCCTCAACGGCGCCATGCAGGCGCGGATGACGCAGCAGATGGAAGGATCGCGTGACCACCGGCGTGAATCCGCGCGCGAGCTTGTGTTCGCCCTGCGTGCCGGCGTCGTAGCGTTGCAGGCCCTCGCGCAGGCAGTGCTCGATGCCCTGGTAGTAGCAGCATTCGAAGTGCAGGCTGTGGTAGTGATCGGCAGCACCCCAGTGACGCCCGTAAAGGGTATCGCCGGCCTGCAGGGTCAGCGCGGCGGCGACCAGCCGTGGACCTTCGTGAGCCAGGATCACGCGCATCGGCGTGTCGGGCCTGCGGCCGTAATCGAGCAGGAATTCGGGCGTCAGGTACGGCGCCTGGCCACGTTCTTCGTAGGTGTTCGCGTAGAGCGCGTAGACGCTCATCCATTCGGATTCGCTGAGTTCGTCACCGGGGCGAATTTCGAAATGGATGCCGGCTTCGGCGACGCGCCGGCGCTCGCGCAGAATCTTCTTGCGCTTGTCGCTGGAGAGCCTCGAGACGAAGCCGGCAAAGTCGGTATCTCCCTGATTGAACCATTGAAACTGCAGATCGTTGCGCTGCAGCCAGCCCGAGCCTGCGAAGATCCGGGCATCGGTCTCGTCGGCGAACAGACCGTGGATCGAGGACACCGGAAGCTCATCGAGTTGCTGCTTGAGCGTCTCGACGAGCGCCGTTTTCACGGCGGCGGAGGTCGCGCCGATGCGCGGGCCGACCGACGGCGTGAACGGAATGGCGCACAGCAGCTTGGGATAGTACGGCTGACCTAGCCGGCGGCTCGCATCGGCCCAGCCGAAGTCGAACACGAATTCGCCGTAGGAATGCGCCTTCAGGTAGAGCGGCACGGCGCCGACGAGCTTTTCGGTTTCGTCGGACGCAATCAAATGAAAAGGACGCCAACCGGTTTCGTCGCCGACGCAGCGGTGACGCTCGAGTGCTTCGAGAAATGCGTGGCGAACGAAAGGGGACTGGCCATCGAACAAGGCGTCCCACTGGTCGGTTGCGATGGACGATAGTCCATCGATGAACGAGAGCCGCAACTCGCTGGCGAGGGCGTCCGTGTCTTTCAGCAAGTCCTCGCCACCGGATTGCGGCCTGGGCCCGGCTGCTTCGGTGATCAGTGGAAGGTCGGGCCGACCTGCGGCCGGTCGCGGAGCACCCACTGGACGACGGCATCATGCTCGAAGCCGCTGATCTGATCCTCGGGCTTCGAGGGAGCGGCTTCCAGCACGCGGCCTTCGGCGTCGAAGCGAATGCTCGCGCCCGCGCTCTGGATGCGGATTTCGGTCTCGGTTTCGGCCTCGTCGTCGAGCGTGAGCTGCAGGTAGCGCACGCAGGCGTCGGCGAACTCCGGCATCGGGCTCGTGCCACCTGCGACGCGAGCGGCCAGCTCGGCGGAAAATTCACGAATCCGGCCATCGCCGGTCAGAACGAAGTGCCGCACATGGCTCGTCATGTCCGCCCTCCTGTTGAATAAGTCGATCTTGAAGTAATGACCGCGTCTTGATGGTCGCGTTCGCGACCTGTCTCCTATCTGAAGGCCTTACCAGGCTTTTTCAAGCCCGATGTCCGGTGCAAGCCTGCAGCCCGGATGAGCGGCAGACCTCGCTTGCTATACTCGGCCGGTGCTCCATTTTCTTCTTAACTTGACCCGCCAATCCGCCATCGCGGGCGGCTGGACCGACGCTTCAAGTGCTTAAAAGCAAATCTCAGGCCACTGACGAGTACGCCGAAGCCGGCTGGCTGGAGCGCCTGCCTCGCGAAGCCGCGCTGCTGGTCTGCGTTGGGCTCACGCTGTTCCTGCTCGCCGCCTTGATCAGCTATCACGCCGACGACGCGGGCTGGTCGTCGTCGGGTACGGGCGAGCCGGCGCGCAATCTGATCGGTGGCGTCGGCGCCTGGATCGCCGACGTGTTGCTGAGCCTGGTCGGCTACGTGGCGTTCTTCCTGCCGTGGGCCGTATTCGTGCTCGGCATTCGCATTTATCGCGGTGAAACCGATGCTCCGGCAATGCCCTGGCCGGTGCGCGCCTTCGCCTGGCTCGCCTTGCTGCCGAGCTTCGCGGCGATCTGCTCCCTGCATATCGGCGTGTTCGGCTCGTTTCCGCCGCAAGGGGCGGGCGGCATCGTCGGTCAGGCCCTGAGCGGCTGGCTAGTCGGACTGCTGAACCCGGTCGGCGCGAGCCTGTTGCTGCTGACCACCACGCTCGCGACGCTGCCGCTGGCGCTGATGTTCTCGTGGGTTCGCGTACTCGATGCGGTCGGCGCGTTCGCGATGCGCTTGTGGGCTTCGTCGCGCAGCCGCTTCGAGCCAGGCGGAGCCGGGCTTGCGGAGCCCGAGGACGAGGCCGGCGAGGAGCCAGCCGCCGAAGCTCCGGAGCCGCAGGCCGAAACTTCCTGGCTGCGCCGCCGCCGGATTCCCCTGCTCGATCGCGCCTCGGGCGTGAACGACGAGGAAAACCAGCTCGATCTTCCAGGCGTGGAAGCCGAGGTGGAGCCGGCGCCGGCCGCTTCGCGTCGCCGCGAGCCGCGGGTCAGCGCGAGCCCTCTCCTGAACGAGTACGGAGTCGGGGCGGTCAGCGAGCCGCGCGTCGAGCCGGGATTGGAGGCGTCGGTCGCCCCTCCCGGGACGGCGTCCGCGTTCGACCCGCCGGCCGAAGCGCCTCGGCCGCCCAAGCCCGTGCGCAAGCCCGCCAAAATGGATGCGCCGGTGGTCCCGCCGTTCGACGGCGACCCGATTCCGCCGCTGACCCTGCTCGATCCACCCAAGCCCTCGGGCAAGCGTTACACGGCCGACGAACTCGATCGACTTTCGCGTGACGTCGAGAAGCATCTGGCCGATTTCGGCATCAAGGTGCAGGCCGTCAATGCGATGCAGGGGCCGGTCATCACGCGCTTCGAACTGCAGCCCGCGCCCGGCGTGAAGGGCGCGCAGATCACCAATCTGTCGAACGATCTCGCGCGTTCGCTCTCGGTATCGCGCGTGCGCGTGATCGAGGTCATCGACGGCAAGCCTTACGTCGGCCTCGAGATTCCGAACCAGAAGCGCGAGATGGTCTACCTGCGCGAAATCCTCGATTCGAGCAGCTACGCCAACTCGGTCTCGCCGCTGACGATGGCGCTCGGCAAGGACATCGCGGGCAATCCGATGTCGGTCGACATGGCGAAGATGCCGCACCTGCTCGTCGCAGGTACGACCGGCGCGGGCAAGTCGGTGGCGATCAACGTGATGATCCTGTCGATGCTCTACAAGGCCACGCCCGAGCAGGTGCGCTTCATCTTCGTCGACCCGAAGATGCTCGAGCTCTCGGTCTACGCTGACATTCCGCACCTGCTGACGCCGGTGGTCACCGACATGAAGGACGCGGCCAACGCGCTGCGTTGGTCGGTGGCCGAGATGGAGCGTCGCTACCGCCTGATGACGGCGATGGGCGTGCGCAATCTCGCGGGCCTGAACCGCAAGGTCGAAGAGGCCGAAGCGGCCGGCGAGCCGATTCCCGATCCCACAAAGGCGACGCCCGAACTGTTCGACGAAGTCGGCGGCGAGCCGGTGTATCTCAAGACGCTGCCGCACATCGTCATCGTCATCGACGAGCTCGCCGACATGATGATGGTGGTCGGCAAGAAGGTCGAAGAACTGATCGCGCGCATCGCGCAGAAGGCGCGTGCGGCCGGCATTCATCTGATCGTGGCGACGCAGCGGCCGAGCGTCGACGTCATCACGGGCCTGATCAAGGCCAACATCCCGTCACGCGTCGCGTTCCAAGTGGCTTCTCGCATCGACAGCCGCACGATTCTCGACACGCAGGGCGCCGAGACGCTGCTCGGCCATGGCGACATGCTGTACCGGCCGATCGGCGCTTCGAACGTCGCGCGCGTGCACGGCGCCTTCGTCGATGATCACGAAGTCCACAAGGTCGTCGCCTATCTCAAGCAGACCGGCGAGCCGAACTACATCGAAGACATCCTCGCCGACGAGGTCGTCGAAAAGCCGGTCAGCGAAGGCGGCGACGATGCCGAGGCCGATCCGCTCTACGACCAGGCCGTCGCGCTCGTGATCGAGACGCGCAAGGCCAGCGTGTCCTGGGTGCAGCGCCGGCTCAAGATCGGCTACAACCGGGCGGCGCGCATGGTCGAGCAGATGGAGGCGTCCGGGCTCGTCGGCCCGAGTGGCCCGGGCGGCAATCGCGAAATTCTCGCGCCGGGCGGTCGGGACTAAATGCCCACGCAGTGGTCTGAGGCTATGGTTCCCTCACTTTTTCGGTCTTTCATGCTCAAACGACTCCAGCTTTGCTCAGCCCTCATCGCCGGCTTGCTCGCGAGCCAGCCGGCCTGGTCGGCCGGCGGCGCCGACGAGCTCAAGCGCTTCGTCAACGACACGCGCACGGTCAGCGCGCGCTTCACGCAGATCCAGACCAACGAGCGCGGCGAAAAGCTCGCGAGCAGCGCGGGCGAGATGATCCTGTCGCGGCCCGGCCGCTTCCGCTGGAGCTACACGCAGCCCTATGAACAGCTGATGGTCTGCGACGGCCAGAAGATCTGGCTCTACGACCCGGACCTGTTGCAGGTCAGCGTGCGCCCGGCCGCCGAGGCGCTCAGCGGAACGCCGGCCGCGCTGCTCGCGCAGAAGTCCACGCTGACCGACCAGTTCTCGATCGAGGAGCTCGGCCAGCGCGAGGGCAGCGAAGGCATTCGCCTGCGTCCCTTGAGTGCCGACGGTGATTTCGAGGCGATCGAGCTCTGGCTGAGTCGCGGTGCGCCCGACCGCATGGTCTTCCTCGATCGCATCGGCAACCGCACCGAAGTGGCTTTCAGCCAGATTCAGGTCAACGGCAAGATCGACGAGGCGCAGCTGCGCTTCAAGCCGCCGAAGGGCGTCGAAGTCGTCGAATCCGGCGGACAGCGGACCCCGCAATGAGTGCACGCGGCTCCGGCGGCTCGACTGCGGGCGGACGCCGGGAGCGCGAAGCGCCGGCCTCGGTGCCGCTGGCCGAGCGCATGCGGCCGCGCAATCTCGACGAGGTGGCCGGGCAGGAGCACTTGCTTGGCGCCGGAGCCCCGCTGCGAACCCTGCTCGAAGCCGGCCGCCCGCCATCGATGGTGTTCTGGGGGCCTCCGGGCGTCGGCAAGACGACCATCGCCCGGCTCGTCGCCCAGCACGTCGAAGCGCGCTTTTTGACGCTTTCGGCCGTGCTCGCAGGCGTCAAGGAAATCCGCGAGGCGACGCAGGAAGCCAAACAGGCGCTCGAAGGCCTGCATCCGCAGCGCACGGTGCTGTTCGTCGACGAAATCCATCGCTTCAACAAGGGCCAGCAGGACGCGCTGCTGCCGTTCGTCGAAGACGGCACCGTCGTGCTGATCGGCGCGACCACCGAAAATCCCTCGTTCGAGCTCAACTCGGCCCTGCTGTCGCGCTTGCGCGTGTTCGTGCTGCGCGCGCTCGACGAGGAGGCGATCCTGCTGCTGCTGCGCCGCGCGCTCGTCGATCCCGAACGCGGCCTCGGCGAGCCGGCCGACGCATTGCCCGAAAGCTGGCTGCAGCGCATGGCCGAGGCCGCCGACGGCGATGCGCGGCGCTCGCTGATCCTGCTCGAAACCGCGGTCGAACTCTGGCGCGCCGAGAACCGCGCCGGAACGCCCGCGAAAGCCGACGATGCGCTGCTCGAACGCCTGCTCGGGCGCGGCTTTCGCCGCTTCGACAAGCAGGGCGAGAACTTCTACGACCAGATCTCGGCCCTGCACAAATCGGTGCGCGGCAGCGATCCGGACGCGGCGCTGTACTGGTTCGCGCGCATGCTCGACGGTGGCGTCGATCCGGGCTATGTCGCCCGGCGACTCGTGCGCATGGCGGTCGAGGACATCGGCCTGGCCGATCCGCGCGCCCAGCAGCTCTGCCTCGACGGCTGGGATACTTTCGAGCGCCTCGGCAGCCCCGAAGGCGAACTCGCGCTGGCCCAGGCCGTGGTCTACCTGGCCGTCGCGCCCAAGAGCAATGCGGTCTACACGGCCTACAACACGGCGCGCGCGCTGGTCGAGCGCACCGGCACGCTCGAAGTGCCGATGCACATCCGCAACGCCCCGACCAAGCTCATGAAGGATCTCGGCTACAACAAGGGCTATCGCTACGATCACGACGAGGACGGCGCGCTCGCGGCTGGCCAGCAGTTTCTGCCGGACGCACTCGTCGGCACCGAGTTCTACGCGCCGACCTCGCGCGGGCTCGAGGCCAAGATCGGCGACAAGCTCGCCCAGCTGCGCGCGGCCAAGCGCGGGGCAGGCAAGTGAATCTGGGGACTCTCGGCGTCTGGTTCGTCGTGATGTTGGCCGGGGCGCTCGGCACCGGCGCGCGCTTCGGCGTGAACCAGTTATTGCGCGGCAACCTGGGCCTGTTTCCGGCCGCGACGCTGGCGGTCAACGTCGCCGGCGGCCTCGCCATGGGCGCGATCGCAGGCTGGGTGCAGACGCGGCAGGAGTTCCCCGAAACCCTGCGTCTGGCGCTCGCCACCGGCTTTCTCGGTGGCTTCACGACCTTCTCGGCCTTCTCGCTCGAAACCCTGACGCTCTGGCGTGACGGGCAGGGGGCTCTGGCGTTGCTCAACATCGGCGCCAACGTGCTGCTGAGCATCGGCGCCTGCGCGCTCGGCTACTGGTTCGGCCGGGCGCTGTAGGCTTCGGCGCGGTGGCGCAAGTCGCAGCGCTTATACTGCGCGCCCGTTTTTCGACTGGACCGTTCCCATGCTGGACCCCAAGCGCCTACGCGCCAATCCGGAAGCGATCGCTCAGCAGCTTGCTCGCCGCGGCTATGTTTTCGACCTGACGCGCTTCAACGAGCTCGAGTCTTCGCGCAAGCAGCTGCAGAGCGAAACCGAAAAGCTGCAGGCCGAACGCAACGCGGGGTCCAAGCGCATCGGCCAGGCCAAGGCCAAGGGCGAGGATGCGGCGCCGATCCTGGCCGACATGGAGCTCATCAAGGACAAGCTTGCCGGCAATGAGCAGAAGCTCGCGGCGCTGCAGGCCGAGTTCGAGGACTTCCTGCTGCGCGTGCCGAACATTCCGCAGGAATCGGTGCCCGAAGGCCGCGACGAGAACGACAACGTCGAAGTGCGTCGCTGGGGCACGCCGCGCGCAGCCGAAGGCGCGAAGGATCACGCCGATCTCGGCGAGGCGCTGGGCCTCATGGATTTCGCGGCCGCGGCCAAGCTGACGGGCGCGCGCTTCACCGTACTCAAGGGCCAGCTCGCGCGCCTGCATCGTGCGCTCACGCAGTTCATGCTCGACGTGCACACGCAGGAGCATGGCTACGAGGAGCTCTACGTCCCTTACATCGTCAATTCGGCGAGCCTGCGTGGAACGGGCCAGCTGCCGAAGTTCGGCGACGATCTGTTCACGCTGAGCGCCGGTGATGAAGGCAGCCTCGGCTGGTCGCTGATTCCGACCGCCGAAGTGCCGGTCACCAATCTGCTGCGCGATGAAATCCAGAGCGCCGAATCACTGCCGCGCAAATGGGTGGCGCACACGCCGTGCTTCCGCGCCGAAGCCGGTGCGGCCGGGCGCGATACCAAAGGCATGATTCGCCAGCATCAGTTCGAGAAGGTTGAACTCGTGCACGCGGTCTCGCCAGAGAAATCCACCGAAGCGCTCGAAGAGCTGACCGGCCACGCCGAGGCCATCCTTCGGAAGCTCGGCCTGCCGTATCGCGTCGTCGTGCTGTGCACGGGCGACATGGGCGCCAACGCGGCCAAGACCTACGACATCGAAGTCTGGCTGCCCTCGCAGAACCGCTATCGCGAGATCAGCTCCTGCTCGAACTTCGAAGATTTCCAGGCCCGCCGCATGCTTGCACGCTATCGCACCGCCGCAGGCAAGAACGAGCTCTTGCACACGCTCAACGGCTCGGGGCTCGCGGTCGGCCGTACCCTCGTCGCGATCCTCGAGAACTATCAGCAGGCCGACGGCAGCATCTCGGTTCCAGAGGTATTGAAACCGTACATGGGGCCGATCACCGCGATCCGCTAAGCATCATCGATCGACCGGCAAAAAAACGGCCCCGAAAGGGGCCGTTTTTTTGAGCGAAGAGGAGTTTCAGCTCAGGTCGGCTCCGCTCTGCTCGGACATGAAGACCTCGATGACCAGCCCCATGGGGCCAGGCAGAAAGCTTCCAAAAGGAGGGAGCCCAATGACGGGGTTGGTGCCTGCGCCGGCACCTGCCAGAGCGCCGCCAGCACCGGTATCGATGGTTGCCCCGGCGCTGCCCGAAGCACCGCTACCTCCGCTTTGAGCCGCGGCAACCGAAATTCCTGCCAGCATCAGCGACATGACAGCTGCAACTTTAACCGTGCCTGACTTCATCATTGCAATGCTCCGTGCAGATCAATCTGCGCTTATCTGAAAGAGTAACCAATACCAACGCTGCCACCGAACTCGACATCCTGGCCATACTTCTCGGTCAGATTGATGGCGCCGAGCGTGATCGTCAACGGCAGATACTTGGGCAGCGGAGCGATCGACACGGCGGCATTCGCGAAGCGTCCGCTGTATTCCCCGATGACCGAGAGCCAATGGGTGAAGTAGAACGAGCCCGAACCGAAAACACCGATGCCACTCTTGTCGGGAGAGTTGAAGACGTTGTCGCCGGCACCGAGATTCAGGATCGCCACGTGATTCCCCACGCGGAAGGCCTTGGTCACCGCGGTGTAGACGCTCGAGCTGTTCGCGTTTTTGAAGCCCGAGCTGCCCCACTCCTCGGCACCGACGACGCCAATGGCGAAGGCGGCATTGCCCGGGAGGTTGGTGTGCAGCTTGGCCGCAAACGAGCCGGAGTCACCGAAAGAGTCGTCGCTGTTGTCGCCGGTCAGCGAGGAAAACACCGCGCCGAGTTCCAGACCGGCGTACTCGCTGGCATCACCGAGGCCGATGACGACGCCCGCGGCACCGTCTTCCGTGTCGCCCAGGGTTTGCGCATATGCGCCTGCTCCCACGGCGCCCCAGCTGGCACCGAAACCGACCGGAGCCTGGAACGAGGCAGCTGCGAGTCCCAACGTCGGGCGGGCAGCAACAGTGGCTGGCGCGGCCGTCTGGGCAGAGGCCTGGTTGGCTGCGAAGAGGCAGGCCATACCCAGCGTGGCCAAAATCGTTTTCTGCATGCTGACTCCCTATTCCTATTGCTATTAACTTTTATGAAAATCGACTACGCCCTATTGCAGCGATTATGCCGACCGGTTCTCGGGATTCGCAAGCGGACGCGAGCGAATTCGTGCACTGCAACAATATAGCCTGATCATACTTCCGGAAATTTCCCAGGCAAAGTGCCTGCGGAAAGAGGATTTTGTCAGGTAGTGGATTTTGTCAGGTTCTTTTCGGGTCAGCGGTCGCGGCGGCACGGCGGCGGGCTCCGAATATCCCGGGAAGATGGTCGGCCGCCGGCTGGTACGCCTGGCTGAAATCATGCAAGGCGGCGATGCATTCGGCGGCATCCTGGTCCGCGCGTAGCTCGAAGGAATTGAAGCCGCAGCGATTCAGGCTCTGCATCTGGTCGCGAACCACGGCATTGCCGACCGCGCGCAGCTCGCCCTTGAACCCCAGACGATCGCGCAACAGGCGAGCCTGGCTGTAGGCCCGGCCATCGGCGAACGCGGGGAAGCTCAGCGCGATCAGGGCGAGCTGCTGCAGCTGGGGCCATTGATCGACCACGTCCAGCGTGTTGGGCAGCTGCACGCCGAACCGGGCAGCCTCTGAGGCGGGCGCGGACAACTCTGCGCTCCAGCGATCCCAGCCGACCAGCACCTTGCCCGACGAGGGGATGGCGGCATCGTCGGCCAGGCGTACGAAATCGTCTTCGGTGATCGCTCCGTCTCGAATGAGCGTCATGCGGGTTCCGCCTCGCTGGCGTAGATGCGGGTCTTGAACGGGGCCATGCCGACGCGGCGATAGCAGGCAAGGAAGCTTTCGTCCTCGCTGTCGCGCAACTCGAGGTAGATTTCGATGATTTTCTGGATCGCGTCGGCGATTTCATCGCGCGCGAACGACGGGCCGGTGCGATCGCCGAGGCTGGCGTCGTTTTCGGCCGAGCCGCCGAGCGTGACCTGGTACCACTCCTCGCCCTTCTTGTCGACGCCGAGAATGCCGATGTGGCCGACGCTGTGATGGCCGCAGCCGTTCATGCAGCCCGACATCTTGACCTTGATCGGGCCGATGTCGTGCTGATCGTCGAGGTTCTCGAAGCGGTCGAAGATTTCCTGTGCCACGCCGATCGAGCCGGCGTTCGCGAGCGAGCAGAAATCGAGACCCGGGCAGCAGATCAGGTCGGTCAGCAGGCCGATGTTCGGAGTCGCCAGGTCGAGTTCCTTCAGACGTTGCCAGACCACGTAGAGATCGGCCTGCTTGACGTCGGCGAGCACGAGGTTCTGGTCGTGCGTCGCGCGGACTTCGCCGAACGAATGGCGATCGGCCAGTTCGGCGACGGCGTCCATCTGCGTCGAGGTGATGTCGCCCGGGGCGATGCCCGAAGCCTTCAGCGAGACGAAGACGATGTGATAGCCCGGGACGCGGTGTGCAACCAGATTGCGCTTGGCCCAGGCAGCGAAGGCGCTGTCCCTGGCGAGCTGTTCGGCGTAGGTCTTGTCGTCGGCCGCGCCGGCTTCGTATTCGAACTCGTCGAAGCGCGACTTCATGAACTCGATGTCGCCCGGTGCGAGCTTGAGTTCGCCGTCCTTGATCTGCTCCCACTCGGCCTCGACCATCTGGCGGAACTTGTCGGCGCCGGTTTCCTTGACCAGGATCTTGATGCGCGCCTTATACATGTTGTCGCGGCGGCCGAGGCGGTTGTAGACGCGCAGCACCGCTTCGAAGTACGACAGCAGATCGAGCTCGGGCAGGAACTCGCGCATCTTCACGCCGATGATCGGCGTGCGGCCCAGGCCGCCGCCGACGTAGACGGTGTAGCCGAGCTCGCCAGCTTCGTTGCGGACGATCTGCACGCCGATGTCATGCACGCGGATCGCGGCGCGATCGCTCGTGGTCGCCGCGAAGGCAATCTTGAACTTGCGCGGCAGCCAGTTGAATTCGGGGTGAAAGGTTGCCCACTGGCGCGTGATTTCGCAGTACGGACGCGGATCGACGAGCTCGTCCTTGGCGACGCCGGCCAGATGATCGCTGGTGATGTTGCGAATGCAGTTGCCCGAGGTCTGGATCGCGTGCATCTGCACCGACGCGAGGTCGGCGAGGATATCCGGAACGCGGGCGAGTTCAGGCCAGTTGAACTGCAGGTTCTGGCGCGTGGTGAAGTGGCCGTAGTCCTTGTCGTAGGTGCGCGCGATGTGCGCGAGCATGCGCAGCTGGGCGCTCGACAGCAGGCCATAGGGAACGGCGATGCGCAGCATCGGGGCGAAGCGCTGGACGTAGAGGCCATTGCGCAGGCGCAGGGCGCGGAACTCTTCGTCCGGCAATTCGCCGTTCAGGAAGCGGCGCGTCTGATCCCGAAACTGGACGACGCGCTCGTCCACCAGGGATTGATCGTATTGGTCGTAGCGGTACATCGGGCTTCCATGCTGCGGGTCGCGACAGAAGAGGCGCAAGGCCGGCAGCCTGCCTGCGCCCCCTACAGGGGAGGCGGATTATAAGCCCAAGCACCACTTCGGCTCAGCCCGCCGGGTTTCCTGGCCGATCGTCAGACCAGAAGCACCTCGTCGACCAGGTTGCGCGTCCGGGCCGCGCGCTCTTCGTGGTCGGCGATGGAGGCCACCGAGTCGACCAGTTCCTGCGTCAGATGCGGAGCGAAGGTATGCATGAATTCGTACATGAACCCGCGCAGGAACAGGCCGCGGCGGAAGCCGATATGCGTGGTGCTCCGCTCGAACAGGTGATCAGCCCTCAGGCAGACGAGATCGGCATCCGTCTTCTCGTCATAGGCCATGTCGGCCACGATGCCGACGCCGAGCCCCAGGCGGACATAGGTCTTGATCACGTCGGCATCGACCGCGGTCAGCACCACGTCCGGACGCAGGCCGCTCGCGGCGAAGGCTTGGTCGAGCTTCGATCGACCCGTGAAGCCGAAGGTGTAGGTGATGATCGGGAACTCGGCGAGTTCCTTGAGCGTGAGCCGCGATACCTGGGCGAGCGGATGATCGGGCTTGATCAGGACGCAGCGGTTCCAGTGGTAGCAGGGCAGCATGACCAGCTGCTCGAAGTGTTCGAGCGCCTCGGTGGCGATGGCGAAATCGGTCTGGCCTTCGGCGGCCATCTTGGCTATCTGCGGCGGCGAACCCTGGTGCAGATGCAGCGAAACGCGAGGAAATCGGCCCTTGAATCGCTGGATCACCGGCGGCAGCGCGTAGCGCGCCTGCGTGTGCGTGGTCGCGATCGACAGGTCACCGCGATCGGTGTCGCGGAATTCTTCGGCGATATTGCGGATGTTCTCGACTTCGTTGAGCAGGCGATCGGTGTATTCGAGGATGCGCTTGCCGGCCGGCGTGACCTCGGACAGATGCTTGCCGTTGCGCACGAAGATATCGACGCCGAGCTCTTCCTCGAGCATGCGGATCTGCTTGCTGACGCCGGGCTGCGACGTATAAAGGGCGTCCGCGGCGGCGGTGACATTGAGGCCGCGGCGAGCAACCTCGTGGATGTAGCTCAGTTGTCGGAGTTTCACGGCAGCGTCCACACTTTTGGGTCTGTAGAGCTCGTTGCATATTCCGCAACAAGGCGGTCAGCACTCTGCCATATTCTTTTTTTCTTAAAAAGAATACTTGGTTATTCCGTTATGCCTATTAAATATTCGTTTATGGAATAACGATAGATCATGTTGGTTCTGCCGCTTACAAGGGGCTGTTGTTAATGTGCGCGGCTCTTTCCCTCTCCTACGTCACGAGACATGGACTTCGCATTTTCCTGGGCTGGCCTGGCGGTCGGCATCGCGGTGGGCGCCACGGGCGTCGGCGGAGGGTCGCTGATGACCCCGATCCTGATTCTGTTCTATGGCATCTCGCCCACCGTGGCGGTCGGCACCGATCTGCTCTACGCCTCGATCAGCAAGGCCTTCGGCGTCGGCCTGCATGTTCGCAATCGTTCGCTGGACTGGGGGCTCGTCGGCTGGCTGTCGATCGGCAGCGTGCCCGCCGCACTGCTGACCCTAGCGTTCCTGCACCTGCAGCCGCCGGGCAAGGAACTGGACCAGATGATCAAGCTGGTGCTCGCGGTCGCCATCATGGTCACCGCGCTGTTCACCTTGCTGCAGGAGCCCCTGCTCGGGCTCATCAAGCGCAGCGGACGCCAGCCGCTGTCCTTGCCGGACCGCTTGCAGCGGCCGCTCACGGTGATCTGCGGCGTCGCCATCGGGGCGCTCGTCACCATTTCGTCGGTCGGAGCGGGCGTCATCGGCATGATGATGCTGCTCATCATCTATCCGAAGCATGCGCCGATTCGCCTCGTCGGCAGCGATCTGGCGCACGCCGTCATCATCACGGCCATCGCCGGCCTGGGCCACGCCGGGCTCGGGGCGATCGATTGGCCGATGCTGGCGGCCCTGCTGGTCGGGGCGATTCCGGGTATCTGGATCGGCACGCGCATCGGCTTTCGCCTTGATGCGGCTGTGTTGAAGAAGCTGATCGCCGCCCTGCTGATCCTCGTCGGCAGCATGATGCTTTACAAGGTGCTGTTTTGAAATGAATTTAATAATCCGCGCGGACTGAAATATTTCTGTCATCAAAGATTCATACGCTGTGCACGAGCCGATCCCAGCATGGCGAGGCTCCACAGCCACCTTTGAGGCAGTACATGACTATCAAATCGTTTGCGGTGACCTTCGGCGCCGTCGCCGGCCTGATGACGGGCGCGGCGCTCGCCAAGGTCGATCCGAGCCTTCCCGAATACAAGCCGGCCTCGGGCGTCTCCGGCAACTTCAGCAGCGTCGGTTCCGACACGCTCAACAACGTGATGACGCTGTGGGCCGAGGAGTTCAAGAAGCTCTACCCGAGTGTCAACATCCAGATCCAGGGCGCGGGCTCGGCCACGGCGCCGCCGGCGCTGACCGAGGGCACGGCCAACTTCGGCCCGATGTCGCGCCTCATGAAGGACCAGGAAATCCAGGCCTTCGAACAGAAGTACGGCTACAAGCCGACCGCGGTCGGCGTGGCCATCGACGCGCTCGCCGTGTTCGTCAACAAGGACAACCCGGTCAAGGGCCTGAGCCTGTCGCAGGTCGACGCGGTGTTTTCGGCCACGCGCAAGTGCGGCGCCGAGAAGGACGTGACGCGCTGGGGTGATCTGGGCCTGACCGGAGCCTGGGCGACCAGGCCGATCCAGCTCTACGGCCGCAACTCGGTCTCGGGCACCTACGGCTACTTCAAGGAACACGCGCTCTGCAAGGGCGATTTCAAGACCAACGTCAACGAGCAGCCGGGCAGCGCCTCGGTGGTGCAGTCGGTGTCCACCGGCCTGAACGCCGTCGGATACTCGGGCATCGGCTACAAGACTTCGGGCGTCAAGGCGGTTCCGATCTCGTCCAAGGACGGCGGCGAGCTCGAGGAAGCCACCGAGGAAAACGCCATCAGCGGCAAGTATCCGCTGGCCCGCGTGCTCTACGTCTACGTCAACAAGGCGCCGAACAAGCCGCTGTCTCCGCTGGAACTCGAGTTCTTCAAGATGGTGCTGTCCAAGTCGGGGCAGGCCACGGTCGAGAAGGACGGCTACATCGCGCTGCCGGCCAAGCTGGCCGAGAAGGAACTCGCCAAGCTCAAGTAAGTCCGGCCGGCGGCCTGCGCGGCAGGTGGATGCAAGGGCAGGCCCGCCAAGCCGGTGCAAACCTTGCGCGCTCATGCTCCGTGCAGACCCGTTCCGCGCTGGATATCGACGACCGTGGCGATCAGCCTACCGGTCCATTCCGTTCGAGGCGGCGCAGGCGTCCGGCGCCGCCTCGGCCTTGCGTCCGTTTCCTTGCAGCCCTTGCGGAGAAGCATCGTGAAGACACTCACCGTGAAGAAGATCGTCCCTGTTGCGGTCCTGGCGATGCTGCTCGGAGCGGGCCTCGATGCCGCGCAGGCGGCCACCATCGATACCAAGGGCGGTTTCAGGGTCAAGAGCGATGATGGCGAATTCGAAGCCAGCCTCGGCGGACGCATCCAGTTCGATCTCTACGAGCTCAACGAGGACGAGGGCGCCATCGCCACCGCTGCGGATGGACGCACCGCCGCTTTCGGCAGCGGGACTGGCGCCAACGACGAGCGCAGCTCCACCTATTTCCGCCGGCTGTACCTGACGCTCAAGGGCAAGGCCTACGGCTGGAGCTACAAGTTCGAGCCCGATTTCGCCGGCAACAGCACCAACAACGGTGTCGCCACCGGCACCAGCAACAGCAGCCGCGACATCGCGTTCCAGGACATCTACATCAGCCACGCGCTCGGTCCGGGCGACGTGTTCATCGGCCAGATGAAGCCCTTCCGGGGCCTGGAAGAGCTGACCAGTTCCAACGACATCACCCTGATGGAGCGGCCGTTCGCATCGGCGGCGGGAACCTACGGCGGCGGTTCGAGCCGCGAGTTCCAGGAGGGCATCTTCTATAGGGCCGACGTCGGCGACTTCCTCGTCGGCGCGAGCTTTTTCGACTTGCGCCGCGACAACACGCGCCCGACCGAAGGTCTCGGCTACAACGGCCGCATCGTCTACGCCCCGCTGCGCGCCGACGGCAAAGTGCTGCATCTGGGCCTGTCGTACAGTGACGAAAATCCGCAGACCAACGGCAACGACGGTTCCGCCGACAGCATCGGCAGCGCCGCGGCTTACGCGGGTCGCCGCGGTCCGACCGTCGTGCTCGGCACCACCAGGCAGGGCGATCACGCGCGCACCGTCGGCGCCGAGCTCGCGGGCGAGCTCGGGCCGGCCGAAGTGCAGGCCGAGTACATGCTGCAGACCGTCGGCCAGGGCGACGGTCTGCACGATCAGGACATTCCGGCCTGGTATCTGCAGGCCAGCTACTTCCTGACCGGCGAAACCCGTCCGTACAAGAAGGGCGAGGGCGTGTTCGGCCAGCCCAAGCCGGCCAGCGGTTCGCACGGGGCCGTCGAGCTCGCGCTGCGCTACGACCACGCCGAGAACAAGGATTCGAACGCCGGCTGCGACGTCGCCATCGCCGCGACCACGGGCGCCAATCCGCTGCCCGCGACCACGGTTTCGGCCACGCATTGCGAGGCCAGCCTGATCACGGCCGGGGTCAACTGGTATGTCAACCCGGCGGTGCGCTTCATGTTCGACTACCTCAAGGGCGAGAACGACCGTGGTTTCGCGAAGGACAAGCCCGAGGCCTTCACCGCCCGGGCGCAGTTCGCGTTCTGATCGATGCTGCACGACTTTTTCCCGCAGTATTTTTCGCGTAGAAAGCGCAGCCACACGCTGCGCTTCGTTTTTGCGCCCGCCCGTCATTCGTTGATCGATCCATGAGCGAAGCTCCCACGTCCGACCCTATCGACCGCGTTCCCCGTTCCATCGTGGCCGGGCGCAGCGGCTATCAGCCGCGGTACCTGAAGGACCTGGCGGCCAAGCTCGTCGTGCTGGTCGGCGGCATCGGCGTGATCGTCGCCCTGCTGCTGATCTTCGTTTACCTGGTTTCGGAAGTGGCCCCGCTGTTCGCGGGCGCGCATTTCAAGGCGCGCCAGTCGTTCCCGGTGCCCGGCGATGCGAATCCAACGTTGTTCGTCGCCGCCGAAGAGCAGGGCGAAGTCGGCCTGCGCGTGTCGGCCTCGGGCGAGCTGAGCTTCTTCGATCTCCACGACGGCCAGCTGCGCGATACCCAGCACCTGCCGATCGGCGATCGCCAGCTCGGTGAAGTGATCGAGGTCGCTCCCGAAAAAGGCGCGCTCGCAGCAGGGCTGTCGGATGGCTCGGTGCTGCTGTTCACGCCCGAATACAAGGTCAGCTATCCGAACGACAAACGCCTGATCACGCCGGGCATCGTCTATCCCAAGGGCGAGGCGTCGCTGGCGTTCATGGATCGCGCGCCGATGCATCTGGCGGTGCGCGAGAGCGACGATGCGATGATGATCGTCGGCTCCGATCCGGATGGCGGTGTTTCGCTCAAATCGTTCGAAGTCACCACGTCGATCATGGGCGACACCAGCGTCACCGAATCGCCCTTGCGGACCTTTGTTCCGCCGATCAAGCCCGACCTGCTGCTGCTCGATCCGGGCATGCGCTGGCTTTACGCGATCGACAAGGCCAGCGGCAAGATCGCGTTCTATCGCGTCGGCGGCGACAAGCCGGCCGAGCTCGTCGAGGTGGTCGACTCGAAGGCGCCGGTGGTCGGCGCGCACTATCTGGCCGGTGGCATCTCGATCGTCGTCGCGCATGCCGACGGCCGCATTTCGCAGTGGTTTCCGGCGCGTCGCAGCGAAGGCGCGGATGCCGGCAAAACTTATCTCGCGCACGTGCGCGATTTCTCGCTCGATGACGGCGCCAAGGCCACCTCGATCGGCGCCGAACCGCGTCGTCGCGGCTTCGCGGTCGGCGACGACCAGGGCCATGTCTCGGTGTTCTACGCGACCTCGGGCCGGCTGATCCACGAGCAGAAGATGCTCGATTCGGCCGTGCGTGCGCTCGCCTTCAACCCGCGTGCGCAGCTGCTCATGGCGCTCGGCGACGACGGCAAGATCGTCGCCTACGACGTCGACAACGAGCACCCCGAAGTCTCCATCAGCGCGCTCTGGAACAAGGTCTGGTACGAGAGCTACGACGAGCCCCTGTGGCTCTGGCAGTCGTCGTCGGCGAGCGCCGATTTCGAGGCCAAGTTCAGCATGACTCCGCTCGCGCTCGGCACGCTCAAGGGCGCGTTCTACGCGATGATCTTCGCGATGCCGCTGGCGATCCTCGGCGCGATCTTCACGGCCAATTTCATGTCGCCCGAGCTGCGCCAGGTGGTCAAGCCGGCGGTCGAAGTGCTTGCCGCGCTGCCGTCGGTGATCCTCGGATTCCTCGCCGGCTTGTGGCTCGCGCCGTTCGTCGAGGACAACCTGCCGGGCATGTTCCTGGCGCTGCTGTTGCTGCCCACGTCGATTCCGATCTTCGGCTATCTGTGGCTGCGCATGCCGCGTTCTCTGCGCCTGCGCGTTCCTCAGGGCTGGGAGGCCGCGCTGCTGATACCGGTGATCGTGCTGATCGTCTGGCTGTGCTTCATGCTCGCCAAGCCGGTCGAGGCGATCGCCTTCGGTGGCAACATGCAGGCTTTCATGGATCACACGCTCGGCATCGGTTACGACCAGCGCAACGCGCTCGTCGTCGGCATTGCGATGGGCGTGGCGGTGGTGCCGGTGATCTTCTCGATCGCCGAAGACGCGATCTTCTCGGTGCCCAAGCATCTCTCGCTCGGCTCGCTCGCGCTCGGCGCAACGCCCTGGCAGACGCTCGTCGGCGTGGTGCTGCCGACCGCGAGCCCCGGCATTTTCTCTGCCGTGATGATCGGCATGGGCCGCGCGGTCGGCGAGACCATGATCGTGCTGATGGCCACCGGCAACACCGCGGTGACCAACTTCAGCCTGTTCTCGGGCATGCGCACGCTGGCCGCCAACGTCGCGGTCGAAATGCCCGAATCCGAAGTCGGCAGCACGCACTTCCGCCTGCTGTTCCTGTCGGGCCTGGTGCTGTTCGTCTTCACCTTCCTGTTCAATACCGTTGCGGAGCTGGTGCGCTCGCGCCTGCGCCGCAAGTACAGCAGCCTGTAGCTCGCACATGGCCAATACCGCAGACGAAATCGCCGCAGCGATGCCCAAGACCCTCGTCGCGCAGGACACGCGCGGCGTCGGCGCCTACGTGCGCTCGGGCGCGCCCTACGTGTGGGTGACGGCGGCCGCCATCGCCTTCGCCTTCATCATCACCTTGTCGCTGCTGATCCTCACCGCGACGCGCGGCCTGCCGCATTTCTGGCCGGCCGATCTCGTGCAGGGCCGCTATCAGGCCGTCGGCGAAGAACCGGTTCCGCTGCTCGTCGAAATCCGCAGCATGGAGGAAGTGACGAGCGAGCGCCTCAAGGGCGCGGGCATGCAGATCACCGACGACAAGCCGCTGCACGAGCGCCTGCTCGTCAAGGTGGCGAATCGCGATGTCTATGGAGCCGACTTCCGCTATCTGCTGTCGGACTGGTTCGTCGAGCGCAGCACGCCCGAGAGCGCCGGCGTGTTCGAGCGCGTGGAGTGGGGCAATTTCCACGGTTTTCTCGAAGGCGTCGAAGAGAACGGCAAGCGCGTCGCCGATGCCTCGACGGCCTGGGCGGCGTTCGACGAGCGGCTGGACCGCGCCGACGATCTGCGCGGGCAGATCCGCGACATCGAAAAGGGCGAGATCAGCAGCATCAACTACGCGCTCGAACAGCTGCGCCTCGACGAGCGCCGGCTGCAGCTCAAGGGCCGCACGCGCGAGAACGCCGCGGCCTACTACGCCGAGATCGAGGAGCAGCGCAAGCACGAGCAGGCGAGCTACGAAAAGCTGCGCGTCGAGCTCGACCAGCTCAAGCAGCAGCTCGCGCGCGACACGCTGATCATCAGGACCGTCGACGGCAGCGAGGTCAGGCTGCCGCTCGCCAAGGTGCTCGACGGCTATCGCCCGAACGACATGGGCGTGTTCGCCAAGACGATGTTCTTCTTCCGTAAGATCGGTGAATTCGTCAGCGAGGATCCGCGCGAGGCGAACACCGAAGGCGGCATCTTCCCGGCCATCTTCGGCACCGTGATGATGGTCATCATCATGTCGATCATCGTGATGCCGTTCGGCGTGCTCGCCGCGCTGTATCTGCGCGAATACGCCAAGCAGGGCTTCGTCACGCAAAGCATCCGCATCGCGGTCAACAATCTCGCGGGCGTGCCGTCGATCGTCTACGGCATGTTCGGCCTGGGCTTCTTCGTCTACTTCGTCGGATCTGCAATCGACCGCGCGTTCTACGCCGAATCGCTGCCGGCACCGACCTTCGGTACGCCGGGCATTCTGTGGTCTTCGCTGACGCTCGCGCTGCTGACCTTGCCGGTCGTCATCGTCGCCACCGAAGAAGGCCTCGCGCGCATTCCGCGCTCGGTGCGCGAAGCCTCACTCGCATTGGGTGCCACCAAGGCCGAAACGCTCTGGCGCGTGGTGCTGCCGATGGCCTCGCCGGCGATGATGACCGGCCTGATTCTCGCGATCGCGCGCGCGGCCGGCGAAGTCGCCCCGCTGATGCTCGTCGGCGTGGTCAAGCTCGCGCCCTCGCTGCCACTCGACGGCGATACACCCTTCGTGCACCTGGAGCGCAAGTTCATGCACCTGGGCTTCCACATCTACGACGTCGGCTTCCAGTCGCCGAACGTCGAGGCGGCGCGGCCGCTCGTTTACGCAACCGCATTCCTGCTCGTGCTGGTGATCCTGGCGCTCAATCTGTCCGCCATCAGCATTCGCAACAGGCTACGAGAGCGGTACAAGGCGCTCGAAGGCTAGGAAACCCCGATGAAGCTGCTGCGCTCCTCGCGACGCTTCCTCGGAGTTTCCCCAGACTTCGACAAGCCGCCCGTGACCGTTTAAAAGGGATTCACTTTGGACAACAAACCCATGACCGGCGTGCAAGACAAGACGCGTTTGAATCACGGCATCGACATCTCGTCGCTGGACCGCATTCCCGCGGCCAGCCGCATCGAGAACGAAACGATCGCGCTCGAGGTGGATAAGCTCGATCTCTACTACGGCGCCAAGCACGCGCTGCACGGCATCAACATGAAGATCGCGCGCAACAAGGTGACGGCCTTCATCGGCCCGTCCGGTTGCGGCAAGTCGACGCTGCTGCGCTGCTTCAACCGCATGAACGATCTCGTCGACGGCTGCCGCGTCGAGGGCCAGCTCAAGCTCGACGGCAAGAACATCTACGATCGCGACGTCGACATCGCCATGCTGCGTCGTCGCGTCGGCATGGTGTTCCAGAAGCCCAACCCGTTCCCGAAGTCGATCTACGAGAACGTGGCTTACGGCCTGCGCCTGGCCGGCATCAACAAGAAGCGCGTCATCGACGAGACCGTCGAATGGGCACTCAAGGGCGCCGCGCTCTGGGATGAGGTCAAGGATCGCCTCGATGATTCCGCGCTCGGTCTTTCGGGCGGCCAGCAGCAGCGCCTGGTGATCGCGCGTGCGATCGCGATCCACCCGGACGTGATCCTGCTCGACGAACCCTGCTCGGCGCTCGATCCGATCTCGACGCTGAAGGTCGAGGAGCTCATCAACGAGCTCAAGCACAAGTACACGATCGTCATCGTCACCCACAACATGCAGCAGGCCGCGCGCGTTTCCGATTACACGGCTTTCATGTACGTGGGCGATCTGATCGAGTTCGGCAACACCGACCAGCTGTTCACCAAGCCGAGCAAGAAGCAGACCGAGGATTACATCACCGGACGGTATGGGTGAGCCGGAAATGGACGGATTGCCATTGGCAATCCGTCCCGGCGAACGCCCGGCCAGGGATGGCCGGCAGGGTTATCCGATAGGCACCGAAGTTGCGCCATGGATGGCGAAAGCTAATCGATCAAACAGGACTCACCATGACCACCCCCGGCTACAAGTCCCACATCTCCAGCCAGTTCAACGCCGAGCTCGAAGACGTGCGCCAGCGCGTGCTGGCGATGGGCGGGCTCGTCGAACAGCAGATCGTCGATGCGACGCGCGCGCTGTTCGATCTCGACGCCGAGCTCGCCGAATCGGTGTTCCGGGCCGACGACAAGGTCGACCAGCTCGAGGTCTATATCGACGACGAGTGCTCGCGCATCCTCGCGCGCCGCCAGCCGACGGCCAGCGACCTGCGCCTGGTGCACGCGGTGATCAAGACCATCACCGATCTGGAGCGCATCGGCGACGAGTCGCACAAGATCGCCAAGATGGCGCACGAGCTGTCCACGCAGGAGCGCATGTACGAGAACATGGTCGAGACGCAGCATCTGGCGCGCCAGGTCTCGAGCATGGTCCGCAACGCGCTCGACGCCTTCGCGCGCATGGACGCCGATGCCGCGCTGGCCGTGGTGCGCGAGGACGCGGTGATCGACCGCGAGTACGAAGCCCTGCTGCGCCAGTGCATCACCTACATGATGGAGGAGCCGCGCACGATCGGCCGGGTGATCGACCTGATCTGGGCCGTGCGCGCGCTCGAGCGCATCGGCGACCACGCCAAGAACATCGCCGAGTACGTGATCTACTTCGTCAAGGGCAAGGATGTCCGCCACGTCTCGATCGAGCAGATGGAGAAGGAAGTCCGCGGCGGCTAGAGAGGCCCGGCTGCGCAAATTCGGCGGCGTTCAGCTGGCATCCGGTTATTTCGGCAGGCCAAGCCGGTATGATGGGGCCGCTCCATGGCGCCTCCTACTCGAAAACAATCGCCCCTCATTCCGCGGCAGGTCTGGCTCGGCCTGCTCGCGGTGCTGCTCATCGCGGGCAGCGTCGCTCTGGTGGCGTTCTCGTTCACCATCGTCAAGCTCGACAAGGACATCCGCACGCGTTTCGCCGGCGTGCGCTGGGCCTTGCCGGCCCAGGTCTACGCGGCTCCGCTGGAACTCTACGCGGGGCAGCGCATCACCGGCGGGGCGCTGCGGCACGAGCTCGAGCGCCTCGGCTACCGCTCGACCGAGAACCTCGACGGGCCCGGCACCTTCTCGCTGAGCAAGTCCGCGGCCGACATCTACATCCGCTCCTTTCACTTCTGGGACGGCCCCCGCCCCGAGAGCCGCATCAGCGTGAAACTGTCCGAGGACGGCGTCTCCGACGTGCTCGACCTCGATACCAAGGAGCCGCGCGACATCGTGCGCATGGACCCGATGCTGATCGGCAGCATCTATCCGCAGCAGGGCGAGGACCGCGTGCTCGTCAAGCTCGACGAGGTGCCCAAGCTGCTGCGCGACGGCCTGCTGGCGGTCGAGGATAAGAGCTTCTACGACCACTTCGGCATCAGCATCAAGGGCGTGCTGCGCGCCATGTTCGTGAACCTGCGCGCCGGCCACACGGTGCAGGGCGCGAGCACGATCACCCAGCAGCTCGTGCGCAACTTCTTCCTGACGCTCGAACGCAGCTGGACGCGCAAGATCAACGAAGTGCTGATGTCGGTGCTGCTCGAGCGGCATTACCCGAAGGACGAGATCCTCGAGGCCTACATCAACGAGATCTACCTCGGCCAGGACGGCAACCGGGCGATCCACGGCTTCGGCCTGGCGAGCTACTTCTACTTCAACAAGCCGCTCGGCGAGCTGCGCGACCACGAGATCGCCCTGCTCGTCGGCGTGGTCAAGGGCGCCTCGTTCTACAACCCGCGGCGCAACGCCAAGCGCGCCAAGGAGCGGCGCGACCTCGTGCTGCACGTATTCCGCGACGAAGGGCTCATCAGCGACGCCGAGATGGAATCGGCGATCGCGCGGCCGCTGAGCCTGGCCGGCAACGGCAAGGGCGGCGTCGAGCGCTATCCGGCCTTCGTCGACCTCGTCAAGCGCCAGCTGCGCGGCCAGTACGCCGAGTCCGACCTGACCGACGAAGGCCTGCGCATCTTCACGACGCTGGAGCCGCGCGCGCAGGAAGAGCTCGAGCGCAGCATCGGCCAGGGCCTGGCGACGCTCGAGAAATCCAGGAAGCTGCCCGCCGGCACGCTCGAGTCGGCCGGCGTCGTCACGAGCGTGGACGGCGGCGACGTGCTCGCCGTGGTCGGCGGCCGCGACACGCGCTACGCCGGCTTCAACCGGGCGCTCGATTCGCGGCGCTCGATCGGCTCGCTGGTCAAGCCCTTCGTGTATCTGACGGCCCTCGAGCAGGGCGACCGCTTCAACCTGCATACCTATCTCGAGGACGAGCCGATCTCCCTGCGCCTGCCGAACAAGCAGATCTGGTCGCCCGGCAACTACGACAAGAAGCTGCACGGTCCGCAGCCGCTCTACATGGCGCTGGCCCAGTCGTACAACCTGCCGACCGTGCGCCTGGGCCTCGAAGTCGGCGAGAAGAACGTGCTGCAGACGCTCAAGCAGGCCGGCTACACGGGCAACACCGGGCTGGTGCCGTCGATGTTCCTCGGCGCGGTCGACATTGCCCCGATCGAGGTCGCGCAGATGTACGGCACGCTCGCGGCCAACGGCTTCCAGAGCCCGCTGTCCTCGATCCGCGAGGTCACGACCAAGGAAGGCGAGCCGCTCAACCGCTATCCGATCCGGGTCAAGCAGACGCTGTCCGAAGGGCCGGTCTACCTGATCAACTGGGCGATGACCCAGGTCATGCGCCTCGGCACCGGCCGCTCGGCCTACAGCAAGATCCCGGGCAACATCGTGCTGGCCGGCAAGACTGGCACTACCGACGACCTGCGCGATTCCTGGTTCGCCGGTTTCGCGGGCGACCGCGTCGGCGTGATCTGGGTCGGCCGCGACGACTACAAGCCCATGGGCCTGTCGGGCGCCACCGGCGCCCTGCCGATCTGGACCGACCTCATCAGCAGCCTCAACGTGCGTTCGCTGGATCTGATCCCGCCGCCCGACGTCGAGGAGCAGATGGTCGACACCGTCACGGGCCTGAAGGCCGACGAGGGTTGCCAGAGCCGCCTGATGCTGCCCTACTTGCGGGGTTACGCTCCGGCCAGCTGGGCGCCCTGCGCGCGGTCCGCCGAGTCCCAGCCCCTGCAATGGTTGCGCGAGATTTTCGAATGAGGATGCAACGGTTTTCCTTCCCGGCCGGACCGGCGCTTGCCGCGCTGGGCCTGCTCGTACTGGTCGGCTGCGCGAGCAGCACCGGCGAGCGTACCGGCTATCCGGGCGGCAGTACCCAGCCGCAGCCGCCGGTCGGCACGGTCTATCCGGCGCCACAGCAGCCGACCGCTCCGCAGCAGCCCCAGCAGCCGGTCCCGATCGTGCCGGGCGACCAGACCGCCATGGCGCCGCCGCCGAAGCCGAGCTACCCCAAGAGCGCGGCCGACATCAGTGGCGGGGCCGTGGTCTCGCTCATGAAGCAGGCCAGCCAGGCGCGCGCGGCCGGCAAGTACGACCAGGCCAGCGGGGCGCTCGAACGCGCCGTGCGCATCGAGCCGCGCAACTACTTCGTCTGGTCCGCGCTGGCCCGCAATTACCTCGACAAGAAGCTCTACGACAACGCCGAGAGCATCGCGCTGAAGTCCAACAGCCTCGCGCGCGGCAACGTCTACGTGGAACTCGAGAACTGGAAGATCATCACCGAGGCCCGCCAGGCCCAGGGCGATGCCATCGGCGCCTTGCAGGCGCAAAGCCGACTCGACGAGATTCAGCGCAACCTGATCGGCAGCTGAGACGCCGGCAGTGGACGAGGTCGATGACTGGTTCGGCGACGACGGCGTACTCGCGCGCGGTCTGCCGGGTTTCGTCTCGCGCGGACCGCAACGCGAGATGGCGCGAGCGGTCGCCGGCGTCATCGACAACGCCGAAACCCTGATCGTCGAAGCCGGCACCGGCACCGGCAAGACCTACGCCTACCTGGTTCCGGCGCTCGTCGCGGGCCGTCGCGTGGTGGTGTCGACCGGCACCAAGAACCTGCAGGACCAGCTCTATCGTCGCGACCTGCCGCGGCTGCTGTCCGCACTCAAGATTCCGGCGCGCACCGCGCTGCTCAAGGGCCGCTCGAACTACTTCTGCATCCAGCGCACGACGCGCGCCATGCAGACGCCCGGCTGGCGCTACGACGACCGCCTGAATCGCCTGCGCGCCTGGGCCAAGACCACCGATTCGGGCGAGCTGTCCGAATTCGGCGATCTGCCCGAGGACGATCCGCTGCATGCGCGCGTGAGCTCGACGGCCGACAACTGCCTGGGCGCCAAATGCCCGGATTTCGCCGAGTGCTTCGTCGTCAAGGCGCGCCGCGCGGCGCTCGCGGCCGACCTCGTCGTCGTCAATCACCATCTGCTGTTCGCGGACTTTCTGCTCAAGGACGAGGGCTTCGGCGAGATTTTGCCGGGCTCGGATGCCGTGGTCGTCGACGAGGCACATCAGTTGCCCGAACTCGCGACGCAGTTCTTCGGCGTGCGCGTGTCGACGCGCCAGCTGCGCGACCTTGCCACCGATGCGCAGAACGAGGCGGACGAGTGGGGCGACCTGCCCGATCTGGTCTCCGCGAGCGAAGCGCTGGCCGACACCGTGCAATCGCTCGAAGCGGCCTTCGCGATGATCAACGGCCGGCTCAAGCTCGAGGATTTCGTCGCCCGGCCGATGGTGCCCAAGCTCATCGAGACCACCGAGGAGCGCCTGTTCGAATTCCGCCAGACCGTGCGCGCCTACGAAGAGCGCTCGCCCGCGCTGTCGGGCGTGTTCGAGCGCGCCGCGGCGGCCTACGAGCGTTGGGCCCTGCTGACCGCGCCCGAGGCACTCGAAGGCCGCGTGCGCTGGATCGAGGCGCGCGGTCGCGGCGGCAGCTTCCACCAAACCCCGATCGAGGTCGCCGAAAGCTTCGAGAAGCTGCGCCTGACCCATGCCGGCGCCTGGATCTTCACGTCGGCGACCTTGTCGGCGGCCGGTGATTTCGGCCACTTCCAGCGCCAGCTCGGGCTCGAGCGCGCGCAGACGCTCGCGCTCGACAGCCCGTTCGACTACGCCGAGCAGGCGCGCCTGTACCTGCCGGCCGACCTGCCCGAGCCGAACGCACCCGATTACACCGCGCGTTTCATCGAGGCCGTCGTGCCGATCATCGAGGCCGCGCGCGGCGGCGCCTTCGTGCTCTGCACGAGCCACCGGGCGCTCAAGCAGGTCGCGCAGACTTTGCGCGACAAGCTCGCCCAGAACCTCTACGTGCAGGGCGAGGACGACCGCGCCCGCCTGCTCGAGCGCTTCACGGCCGACGGCGACGGCGTGCTCGTCGGCACCGCGAGCTTCTGGGAGGGCGTCGACGTCAAGGGCAGGGCGCTGCGCCTGGTGCTGATCGACCGGCTGCCGTTCGCGGCCCCGGGCGACCCGGTGTTCGAGGCGCGCCTGGCCGCGATCCGCAAGGCCGGAGGCAACCCGTTCTTCGACTACCAGTTGCCCGATGCCGTGATGATGCTGCGCCAGGGCGCCGGCCGGCTGATCCGCGACGCCGGCGACCGCGGCCTGCTCGTGATCGGCGACCCGCGCCTGCGCGGCAAGCCCTACGGCCGCAAGGTGCTCGAAGCCCTGCCGCCGATGCCGCGCGTGAATCGCGACGAGGCTCTGGACTGGGCGTCGACGCTTTGAGCAGCAGGGAGCGGGTAATGGTGAGCCAGGAATCGCGGACGCAAAGCGATTAGCCTTTCCGCCGCTCAGCCTTCCGATTAGCGACCAATTTCCGATCTTTCCATGCGCCTGCTCGCCGTCGATACCGCCACCGAAGCCTGCTCCGTCGCCCTCTGGCTCGAAGGCGAGGCGGTCGAGCGCTACGAAGTCGCCGGGCGAACGCACACCGAGCGCCTGCTGCCGCTGGTTCAGCAGCTGCTCGCCGACACCGGCACCCGGCCGGCCCAGCTCGACGGGCTCGTCGCGGGAATCGGACCGGGCAGCTTCGCGGGCGTGCGCATCGCGGTCGGCTTCGTCAAAGGCCTGGCGCTCGCGCTCGACCGGCCCGTGGTCGGCGTGAGCTCGCTCGCGATGCTCGCCCAGGGCGCGATCGAGGCCGGCGCCGAGCGCGTGATTGCCTGCATCGATGCGCGCATGAGCGAGGTCTACTGGGGCGCCTACGAGCGCGGGGCGGAGGGTCTGGCCCGGACGCTGCTCGCGGATCGGGTCGCGCCGCCGGGCGCCATCGAGGCCGATCTGGCGGCCGGCGCCTGGGCCGCAGCCGGAACCGGCTGGGGCACTTACGAGGCCTTGTTGAAGCAAGGCTTGAAGATCGAACCGGCCACGATCGACGGCCAGGCGCTGCCGCACGCGGCCGCCGCGCTCAAGCTTGCGCTACCGGCTTTCGCGAATGGCGACGTTCTCGGCGCGGATGAACTCGCCCCAGCCTACCTGCGCGATCGCGTCGCCCTGACGCTGGTCGAGCAACAGGCAGCGCGTGCCGCCAAGGGCTGAGGCCTGGCACTTCGAGCGGCGAATATCTGCCCGATTCGGGGCTGATCGCATTTTTTCGGCACCTGAGCCATCGATTTCGGCGATAATGGCCGCTGGTCCGCGCCGGCCCTCCGCGACGGCAAGCCGTGAACCCCGCCAGGCCCGGAAGGGAGCAACGGTAGCGGTGCACCGGGCGCCGGAGTCAGCTGGCGCGGGCCTTCTTCATTCGCTGTCCGAATCGGGCCGCATCGAGCGCGATTCGGCGGACGCAGTTTTTTCGACACGCAAGGTGTTGATGCTGCAGTGATGTTTATTTTGGCTTCATTGTGGAATCTTGTTTGATTAATCGTCACATCGGCTCGCAGAGCACTGGGTTCGCCAGGCTGTACTTGGAAGCGCCGGCTTCGGCCACATTTTCAGTCTCGCCCCGTCGTCATAAGGCAGTGCCATGATGGAAGTCTTCGAGCAGCGGCTGCTGTTGAGCTGGCTCAGCAATTTCTCGGTCCGCGTCGACCGCTACCGCTGGGCGCAGGACGGCTATACGCGCTTCGTGCTCGACGAGGCCGAGCATCTCGAAGTCGATCTCGGCGACGAGAACCGCACGATCACCAACGACATCATCGTCGAGGCCCTGCGCACGGCCGTGGCCGCGCGCGAGTCGGCCGAACCCTCGGTGCTCGAGCTGAACCTGCGCGCGGTCGGCGAGCTGCTGCAGCTCTCCGAGCAGGAGCACGTGCTGATGGGTGCGCTCGTGCGTGCCAAGGTCTCGCCGCTGTTCGAGGACCTGTTCGAAACGCTTGAGCTCGACGAGATCCGCGCCGGCGATTCGACCGTCATGGGCGTGCTCGCGACCCTGCTGGGCCTCACGCGTGGCGAACTGCTCGACGCCATGTCGCCTCGCGGCCGGCTGCTCGGCTCGGGCCTGTTCACGATCGATTACCGCTCCGACTGCCAGCCGCTGCCTGCTTTGACGAGATTCCTGCAGGCGCAGGCCGAGCCGCTGTCCGACGTGCGCGCGGCCCTGCTCGGCGATCCGCTGCTGCACAGCCTCGAGTGGGAGGACTACGAGCACCTGCGCGAAGACCGCGACCTGGCCGGCAACATCCTGTCGCGCGCGGCGAGCCTGCAGGAGCACGGCATCCACATCCTGCTCTATGGCGCGCCGGGCACCGGCAAGACCGAGTTCTGCAAGACGCTCGCGGCCAAGCTCGGCCTGAAGCTCTACGGCGTCGGGATGGCCGACGAGCGTGGCCAGGAGCCTTCGCGCGACGAGCGCGTGGGGTCTTTCCGGCTGTCGCAGAAGCTGCTCGAAAACCAGACCGACGCCCTGCTGCTGTTCGACGAGGCCGAGGATTTGCTGCGCGCCGAAGGCCACGACGAATTCCTCGCCGAGCGCCCGGGCGGCTACGGCTCGCGCGTGTTCATGCACAAGCTGTTCGAGGAATCGCGCGTGCCGACGCTGTGGACGGTCAACGATCCGTCCGCGCTCGGCCCGTCGGTGCTGCGTCGCATGACCTTCGCGATCGAGATGAAGGTGCCGCCGGCGCGCGTGCGCGAGCGCGTCTGGGCGCGCCTGCTCGAGCGCGAGCACGTCGAGATTCCGCGCGAGGAAATCCGACGTCTGGCCGAGGATTTCGACACCGCGCCCGCGATCGCGGCCGGCGCGGTGCGCTCGGCGCGCCTGACCGGCGGCGGCTCTCGCGAAATCCGCCGCGCGGTGACCTCGATCGCCAAGGTCATGCGCGGAGCGGAGGCACCGCCGCGGCCGAAGAATGCGGTCGCCTACGAGCCGCAGCTGATCAACGCCGACCTCGACCTGGCCAATCTCGCGACGCGCCTGTCCGGGCTCGATACGCGCGCGTTCTCGCTGTGCCTCTACGGCCCGCCGGGCACCGGCAAGAGCGCCTACGTGCGCTGGCTCGCGCGCGAGATGGGCCTGGAAGTGATCCAGAAGCGCGCATCGGACCTGCTCAGCAAATGGGTCGGCGAGAACGAGCGCAACATCGCCGCCGCGTTCGCCGAAGCGCGCGACGCCGGCGCCTTCCTGGTCTTCGACGAGGCCGATTCGCTGCTTGGCGACCGTCGCCATGCGAGCCAGGGCTGGGAGATCAGCCAGGTCAACGAAATGCTGACCTGGATGGAGAGCCACGAGCTGCCGTTCGCCTGCATCACCAATCTGATGGGCCATCTCGACGAGGCCGCGCTGCGGCGGTTCTCGTTCAAGGTGAAGTTCGATTTCCTCAAGCCCGCCCAGCGCGAACTCGCGTTCCGCCATTACTTCGATATCGAGGCACCGGCCGGCATCCGCGAAATCGATGCGCTGACGCCGGGCGACTACGCGGTGGTGCGCAATCGTGCGAAGCTTCTGGGGGAACTCGGCAACGGCGCCGAACTCAAGAAGATGCTTGAGGCGGAAGTGGCCGTGAAGCCGCATGCGCGCAAGCAGATTGGCTTCCACTCGCTGCAGTCACCTTTGAACTGAGTTCGCAGACATGCGTCGTTTCGCTTCCATGCTGGGCCTGTTGCTGGCTTGCGCCGGCTTCGCTGCGTCGGCCGCGGTCGCGCCGAAGGAAGTGCTCGGCAAATGGGTCGAGCAGGGCGACAACGGCGCGATCGGCTGGGACTTCTCGGCCGAGCAGATCACCATCACGCCGCTCGATGCGAGCGGCCGGACGCAGGCCGAATCGAGCAAGCTCGACGTGCTGTTCCAGCCGCACAACGGCGGCTGGGTCATCGTGCTGCGCACCGCCGACGATGGAGCGCCGATCGGCGAGGGGGCGATGCAGCTCGTTAAGGACGGCTCCCTGCTCGTGATGCTGCCCGGGATCGGCGAGCACCAGCTCAAGCGCCCGGCTTCCAAGTAGCTCCGGTGCGGGCCGGGCTGGCCTCGTCCGGCGGCATCGCCGACAATCGCGCTCCGGTCGGCGCCGCCGGCTTCACGCTTCCAACGAAATCACATGAGCTATCTCGCACTCGCCCGTAAATGGCGCCCGCGCGTCTTCGCCGACGTGATGGGGCAGGGGCATGTGGTCAAGGCGCTGTCGCATGCGCTCGATGGCGACAAGCTGCATCCGGCCATTCTGCTGACGGGCACGCGCGGCGTCGGCAAGACCACGCTCGCGCGCATCATCGCCAAGGGCCTCAACTGCGAAACCGGCGTGTCCTCGCAGCCCTGCGGCATTTGCAGCGCCTGCAAGGAAGTCGACGGCGGCCGCTTCGTCGACCTGCTCGAAATCGACGCCGCCTCGAACACCGGCGTCGACAACGTGCGCGAGCTGATCGACAACAGCCAGTACTCGCCGGCGCGCGGACGCTACAAGGTCTACCTGATCGACGAAGTCCACATGCTGTCGAAGAGCGCTTTCAACGCGCTGCTCAAGACGCTCGAGGAGCCGCCGTCGCACGTCAAGTTCATCCTCGCCACCACCGATCCGCAGAAGCTGCCGATCACCGTGCTGTCGCGCTGCCTGCAATTCAATTTGAAGCGCCTGCCGATCGTGGTGATTCGCGACCAGCTCGCCAAGGTGCTCGACAACGAAGGTGTCGGCTACGAGATCGCGGCGGCGACAGAGATCGCGCGCTCGGCCGATGGCTCGATGCGCGATGGCCTGTCGCTGCTCGACCAGGCGATCGCGTTTGCAGGCGGTGAAGCGCTCAAGCGCGAGCCGGTGGCCGAAATGCTCGGCACGGGTTCGCGGCAGATGCTCGTCGAGCTGCTGCAGGCGCTCGCGCAATCCGACGGCGCGCTGATGCTCGCCGCGCTCAGGAAACTCGAATCGCAATCGCCCGACTACGCCTCGCTGCTCAACGACGTCGCCGCGAGCCTGCAGCGCATCGCCGTGCTGCAGCTGCTGCCCGATGCGCGCGATGACGACGACGATGCCGACATCGTCGCGCTCGCCGGCGAGATGACGGTCGAGGACGTGCAGCTCTGGTACCAGATCGCGGTCAACGGCCGTCGCGATCTGCCGTGGGCGCCCGATCCGCGCCTGGGCTTCGAAATGAGCCTGCTGCGCATGCTCGCGTTCAAGCCCGACGAGGCGGGCGGCGCGGCGCCGAAGGCTCCGGCCGGTGGTGCGCGTCCGGTGCCGGCCGCCGGTGCGGGTGGCGGCCTGCGCGGTGCGCCGGCCGAAATGGCCTCGGCTCCGATCGGGGCGGCGCCCGAGCGCGAGTCCTCTGCGCCGGCCGTCGACTTGTCGAATCTTCCGTGGGCCGAACTGCACGAGCAGCTCGGCCTCGAAGGCGCCGCGCGCCAGCTCGCGCGCCAGTGCGCATGGGTGTCTCGCGAGGACAATCGCGTGTTGCTGTACCTGTCGCCCGACGCGGCGTTCCTGCTCGTCGAGGCGCGCCGCGCCGCGCTCGAGGCGGCGCTCTCGCGTGCCTACGGCGAGCGCATCGAACTGCGCATCCAGCTGCGCATGGCCGACGAGCCGGCGCCCGAGTCGTCCGCGGGCATCAGCCCGGCCGAGCTCGATGCGCGGCGCGCGGTCGAGAAGGTCAAGGCCGCGCAGGTGGCCATCGAGACCGATCCGGTGGTGCGCGCGTTTCGCGAGCAGTTCGGAGCCAGCGTGCGTCCGGGCTCGATCCAGCCGCTCGATTCCTGAAAGCCATCCGGCTTTCGTCATCCATCTTTTGAATCCTTGAGGAGTTGAACCATGAAAGGTCCGCTAGGCCAGCTCATGCGCCAGGCGCAGCAGGTGCAGGACAACATCAAGCGCGCGCAGGACGAAGTCGCCAAGCTCGAAGCCACCGGCGAATCCGGCGCCGGCATGGTCAAGGTCACGCTCGACGGCAAGCACCAGGCGCGCAAGGTCGAGATCGCCCCGGCCGCCTTGCAGGAAGACAAGGAATTCCTCGAAGACCTGATCGCCGCGGCGATCAACGACGCCTCGCAGAAGATCGACGCGATCAGCAAGGAGAAGATGGCGGCCGTCACGGGCGGCATGCAGCTGCCGCCGGGGCTGAATCTGGGGTTGTAAAGGCTGTAGCTTTGTTGGTCCCCTCTCCCGCTTGCGGGAGAGGGTGGTCCGAAGGACCGGGAGAGGGAAAGCTCGCAAAGTGCGTTCACTTTTCGGACGAACCCTCTCTCCCCGCCTTCGGCGGGATTCTCTCCCGCTAGCGGGAGAGAGGAACGGCTCGAGGCCTGTCCGTCATTGAATCTCGCTCACCGAACCCACCATGACCCCTGACGGCAAATGGTCCTTCTTCCCGCTGTTCTTCCGCGTCGCCGGTCGCCGCGTGCTTGTCGTCGGTGGTGGGGAAGTGGCGGCGCGCAAGGTCCGGCTGCTGTCGCGTTCGCAGGCGCGCATCGAGGTCGTCGCGCGTGAGATCAACGAGGAACTGCACGCGCTGAGCCAGGCGCAGGCGATCCGCCACCTCGCCGCTGAATTCGATGCCTCCCAGCTCGACGGCTGCGCGCTCGTGATCGCCGCGACCGACGACGCCGAGCTCAACCGCCGCGTCGCCGCCGAGGCCGATGCGCGCGGCATTCCGGTCAACGCCGTCGACGATCCGCAGGCCAGCAGCTTCGTCACGCCGTCGATCGTCGATCGCTGGCCGGTCGTCATCGCCATCGGCACCGAAGGCCAGGCGCCGGTGCTCGGCCGCCGTCTGCGCGAAAAGCTCGAAACCCTGCTGCCGGCCGCTTACGGCCGGCTCGCGCGCTTCATGGGTGCCCGGCGCGAGCGCGTGCAGCAGGCGCTCGCGCAAGCGCAGCGGCGCGGGCTGTGGGAGCGCTTCCTCGATTCGCCCGGAGCCGAGGCGCTGCTGTCCGGCGCGGCCGAAGCCGCCGCCGACGCCGAGTTGCAGAAGCTCATCGACGGCGAGTCCGTGCGCGGCGAGGTTTACCTGGTCGGCGCCGGCCCGGGCGATCCGGATCTGCTGACGTTTCGCGCGCTGCGGCTCATGCAGCAGTGCGACGTCGTGCTCTACGACGCCCTGCTGCCCGATTCGATCCTCGATCTCGTGCGCCGCGACGCCGAGCGCATCTACGTCGGCAAGCGGCGTGCGCGTCACACGCTGCCGCAGGAGCAGATCAACAGCGAGCTCGTGCGGCTGGCGCTCGAGGGCAAGCGCGTGCTGAGGCTCAAGGGCGGCGATCCGTTCGTGTTCGGGCGCGGCGGCGAGGAGATCCAGGAACTCGCGGCGGCCGGCGTTCCGTTCCAGGTCGTGCCGGGCATCACCGCGGCCAACGGCTGCGCGGCCTATGCGGGCATTCCGCTCACGCACCGCGATCATGCGCAGGCCTGCATCTTCGTGACCGGCCATCAGCGCGCCGACGGCAAGCTGGCCTTGCACTGGGACGCACTCGCGCGTCCAGGGCAAACCGTGGTCATCTACATGGGGCTCAATTCGCTGCCGGAGCTCTGCCAGGCGCTCATCGAGCACGGCCTGCCGGCCGACTGGCCGGCCGCCGTGGTCGAGCAGGGCACCTCGGCGAACCAGCGCGTCATCGCGGCCACGCTAGCCACGCTCGCGGCCGAGGTGCAGGCCGCGCAGGTGCAGGGGCCTGCGCTGACCATCGTCGGCAGCGTGGTGAGCCTGCGTGACCAGCTGCGCTGGTTCGACAAGCCGTAGCCGATTCCGCAGCACCGCGGCATCCGGCGTCGACGAGCCGTATTACAGAGCTCGGTCGTGTAATAAAACTGTCATCGATTTTTCATCAATTCGAAATCAGGCCTGCGTAACTTGCGGCCCGAATTCCCGGCTTCGCGTGCGCGAAACAGGGAAATCGCGCCGCCACAGCTGCAAAGAGCCGTCGAGGCTCGGTCCGGCGCCTTAACAGAGCTGTCATATCCGACCGAGTTTTGTGACCGAATGAAGAAAACGCCTCTCGCCGCCGCCCTTGTGCTGAGCAGCCTGTCACCGATCGAGGTGAACGCAGAAAATCTCGATCTCTACGTCGACAAGAACACGCGGCAGATCTACTCCGAACCGGGGCCGGATCGCGTCAAGCTCGGTACCTTCAAGCAGGTCGAGGACAAGGTGCAGCTGCCGCCGCCGCCACCCGCTCCGGCTCCGGCCACGGTGGCCTCGCCGCAGCCGAAGACGCCCAGCGACAAGAAGTGGTTCGAGAAGCTCTCGCTGCGCGGCTACACGCAGATTCGCCTCGACGAGCCGCTGTCCGGTGATTCGCAGGAGCTGCGCGCCCCGGGTGATCGCTTCATCGGCGACAACCAGAGCCTCGGCATCCGCCGCGCGCGCGTGGTGCTCAGCGGCGACGTTTCCGACCATGTGTCGATCTACATCCAGCCCGATTTCGCGAGCACGCCGTCCGGCTCGAGCACCGGCAACTTCGCGCAGCTGCGCGACATCTACGCCGACCTGTATTTCGACAAGGATCGCGAATATCGCGTGCGCGTCGGCCAGTCGAAAGTGCCGTACGGCTGGGAAAACATGCAGTCGAGCCAGAACCGCCTGACGCTCGATCGCGCCGATGCGCTGAACTCCGCGGTGCGCGACGAGCGCGACCTCGGCGCGTTCTTCTATTACACGCCCAAGGCGGTCGGCGAACGCTATCGCCACCTGATCCGCGACGGCCTCAAGGGCTCGGGCGACTACGGCATGTTCGGCCTGGGCGTCTACAACGGCCAGGGCGCCAACCGCGCCGAAGGCAACGACAGCTTCCACACCGTGGCTCACGCCACCTATCCGTTCGAGTTCGCCAACGGCCAGATCGTGGAACTCGGCGTCGACGCCTACACGGGCTATTTCAAGATCGGCACCGGCTCGATCACGGTCGACGGCAGCAGCTTCACGCCGGCCACCGATACGCGCCAGCACGGCTTCAAGGACCAGCGCGTGGCCGCGCACTTCATCGTCTATCCGCAGCCTTTCGGCCTGCAGGGCGAGTGGACGATCGGTCGCGGGCCGGAACTCGACATCGAGGCGCAGCAAGTGCGCGTGCGCTCGCTGAGCGGCGGCTACCTGCAGGCGATGTACAAGCTCGACACCAAGGAGCACGGCGTCTTCTTCCCGTACATCAAGGGCCAGACCTATGACGGCGCGTCCAAGTTCGACACCAACGCGCCGAAGATGAAGGTCGACGAAGTGGAAGCCGGTATCGAATGGCAGATCCGTCCGGAGCTCGAACTCGTCGCCGCCTACGCGCACATGGAGCGTACCAACGTCGGCAGCGCGCCGTACAACGTGGTCGATGGCGATCTGCTGCGGTTCCAGCTGCAGATCAACTACTGAGCAAGCATCGCGCAGTAACGAAAAAGGCCAGCATGCGCTGGCTTTTTTCGTTTTTTGCTGTCATTCCCGCGAAGGCAGCAATCCAGGCTTTTGCTGAGTCGAAGTGGATTCCCGCCTTCGCGGGAATGACCGAGACGCCGGGTCTTCAGGCCTGGCGCGCCTTGTTGCTCTCGTCGAGATCACGAGCGCGCAGGCGCTTCTGGATCGCGCGCAGGATGCCGGCGTCGTCGAGTCCGCACTGGGCCAGCAATTCCTCGCGCGTGCCGTGCTCGATGAAGTGATCGGGCAGGCCGAGGTTGAGCACCTGTCCCTTGTGATGCTGGGCGACGAGCACTTCATTGACCGCGCTGCCGGCGCCGCCCATGCGTGCGTTGTCCTCGATCGTCACGAGCAGGTCGCTCTCGTTGGCGAGTTCGAGCACGAGTTCGGCGTCGATCGGCTTGACGAAGCGCATGTCGGTGACCGTCGCATCGAGAATGTCGGCGACGCGCAGCGCGTTCTCGACCATGCAGCCGAAAGCGAGCAGGGCGACGCGCGGCAGCCGGCGGCCCTTGGCTTCGCGCACGAGGCGGCCCTTGCCGATCGCGAGCGGTTTCGGCTCGGCTTCCTTCGGCAAGCCCTTGCCGTTGCCGCGCGGATAGCGCACCGCGCTCGGCCCGCTGTGGGCGATGCCCGTCGCGAGCATGCGGCGGCATTCGTTCTCGTCGCTCGGGGCCATGATCACGAGGTTCGGAATGCAGCGCAGGTACGACAGATCGAAGGCGCCGTGATGCGTCGCGCCGTCGGCGCCGACCAGGCCGCCGCGATCGATCGCGAACACCACCGGCAGGTTCTGGATCGCGACGTCGTGGACCAGCTGGTCGTAGCCGCGTTGCAGGAAGGTCGAGTAGATCGCGCAGACCGGCTTCAGGCCTTCGCAGGCCAGGCCCGCCGAGAACGTCACCGCATGCTGCTCGGCGATGCCGACGTCGAAATAGCGATCCGGAAAGCGCTTGGCGAACTCCACGAGGCCCGAGCCCTCGCGCATCGCCGGGGTGATGCCGACGACGCGCTCGTCGCGAGCCGCGGTCTCGCAGAGCCAGTCACCGAACACCTGCGTGTAGCTCGGCGCGCCGGCCGGCTGCTTGGCCGGGAACGCACCGGTGACCGGATCGAACTGGGTCACGCCGTGATACTTGATCGGATCGGCCTCGGCGGGCTCGAAGCCCTTGCCCTTGACCGTGATGACGTGCAGCAGCTGCGGGCCGCGCGCGTCCTTGAGCTTTTCGAGCGCCGAAGTCAGCGCCTCGAGATCGTGGCCGTCGATCGGCCCGGTGTAGTGGAAGCCGAAGGTGCGGAACAGCGCGCCCGGGTTGTCGAGATGGGTTTCGACGTGGTCTTCGCCGTCCTGCGGCAGGCGCACGAGATGCGGAGCGACCAGGCCGAGCTTCTGCACGAGACGCGCGGAATGATCGCGCAGGCCGCCCACGTTCTCGGAGATCGACATGTCGTTGTCGTTGTAGATCACGAGCATGTCGAGGTTGGCGTGGCCGGCGTGGTTGAGCGCCTCGAAGGCCATGCCGCCGGTCATGCCGCCGTCGCCGATCACCGCCACCGCGCGACGCTTCTCGCCGCGCACGCGGCTCGCCGCGGCCATGCCGGCCGCAGCCGAGATCGCAGTGCTGCTGTGACCGACGCCGAAGGCGTCGTACTCGCTCTCGGCGCGGTGGTTGAACGGCGCTAGGCCGCCGAGCTTGCGGATGGTTTCGAGGCGGGCACGGCGGCCGGTGACGATCTTGTGCGGATACGACTGATGGCCGACGTCCCAGACGATGCGGTCGTGCGGGGTGTCGAGCACGCGATGCAGGGCCAGCGTGAGCTCGACGGTGCCGAGGTTGGCGGCGAAGTGGCCGCCGATGCGGCCGAGGGTTTCGATCAGGAAGCGGCGCAGTTCCACGGCCAGATGCGGCAGTTCGGCAGCGGGCAGCTTGCGCAGGTCGGCGGGGTTGTTGACGCCGCCCAAGAGCGAATATCCCGGGATGTCAGTCATGCTGGAAAGTGGAATAAGGTATTGAAAGCATTATGGTGGAAGAGGGCGGTCCGATCATGTCGCCAGGGCCTGGGGCCGTTGGCCGACGCGTCATTGCCCCCGCCTGTGTGGCATCGGCTGCGACATCAGTGCCTGCGGCCCTGGATGTGGTCCGCGAGCCAGACCAGAGGCTCCGCCCGATCGCCGAAGACCGCCAGGGCGGTCCGCGCTTCGTCGAACAGCTGGGCGGCGCGCTGCTTGGCTTGGTCGAGACCCATCAGCGAAGGATACGTCGATTTGTGCGCTGCAACATCCTTGCCGGCGGTCTTGCCCAGATCGGCCGAGCTGCCCTCGATGTCGAGCACGTCGTCCTGGATCTGGTAGGCCAGACCGATCAGCCGGCCGTAGCGCTCGAGCGCGTTGAACCAGCCCACGTCGGCGAAGGCCGAGGCCTGCGTGACCATCATCAGGCTCGCGAGGATCAGCGCCCCGGTCTTGTGCATGTGCAGGCATTCGAGCTCGGCGAGCGTCAGCGAGCGCTGCTCGGATTCGAGGTCGACGGCCTGGCCGCCGACCATGCCGCGCGATCCCGAGGCGCGCGCGAGTGTCGAGATCATCTGCAGGCGCTGGGCTGCGACGAGCTGCTGGCCCTCGCGCGCGAGCACTGCGAAGGCCAGCGCCTGCAGGCCGTCGCCGACGAGGATCGCGGTGGCCTCGTCGTATTGCTTGTGCGTGGTCGGGCGGCCGCGGCGCAGGTCGTCGTCGTCCATCGCCGGCAGGTCGTCGTGCACGAGCGAGTAGGCGTGGATCAGCTCGAGCGCGCAGGCCGGGGCATCGAGCGCCTCGGCATCGAGCGCGAGCACTTCGCCGGCCGCGTAGACGAGCAGGGCGCGCAGGCGCTTGCCGCCCTGCGTCGAATAGCGCATGGCCTCGTGCAGCCGCGCCGGATACGTGCCGGGCGCCGGCATGCAGCGGTCGAGGGCCGCTTCCACACGCTGCCGATAGGCTTCCACGCGGGAGCCGAAGGAATTCGTGTTCAAGCGGGGCTCAGCTGGCGCCGTTGTTGTCGTCGGAGGCGAGCAGATTGCGCACCTTGAGCTCGGCGGTTTCGAGCGACTGGCGGCACTGGCGGGTCAGCGTGACGCCGCGCTCGAACAGGCGCAGCGACTCTTCGAGCTTCAGGTCGCCACGCTCCATCTGGCCGACGATGGTTTCGAGCTCGCCAAGGGCGTCCTCGAAACGCGAGACCTCGTCGGTCGCCGCCGCGGCGACGACGGAAGGCTCCGGCTGGGCGCTGGGTTCTTCGTTGAAGAGCCCTGATTTGTCAGTATTTTTCGGCATCGCGAGCGAAGTGCTGGCGTCAGGAGGCGTCCAGTCTAGCGTGGTTGCGGAGGCTGGGTTCATCGGCTACCGTCGCGGCCAACGAGCCGGCGGCCTTTGCCGACCGGCCTTCTCGCATCCGACTCCCAAGCATCAATGGCCGCTCCTTCCAATACGACTTACGGCGCCGCACAGATCGAAGTGCTGTCCGGCCTGGACCCGGTGCGCAAGCGCCCGGGCATGTACACCGACACCCAGCGCCCGAACCATCTGGCGCAGGAAGTCATCGACAACTCGGTCGACGAAGCCCTGGCCGGCCACGCCAGCCGTGTCGACGTGGTGATCTACGAGGACGGCTCGCTGAGCGTCTCCGACGACGGCCGCGGCATGCCCGTAGACATGCATCCGGAGCACAAGGTCTCGGGCGTCGAGCTGATCCTGACCAAGCTGCATTCGGGCGCCAAGTTCAGCAACAAGATGTACCAGTTCTCGGGCGGCCTGCACGGCGTCGGCGTGTCGGTGGTCAACGCGCTGTCGACCAAGCTCGAAGTGCGCGTCAAGCGCGGCGGCACCGAGTACCAGATCGACTTCGCCAACGGCGACAAGTCCGCCGAGCTGCGACCGATCGGCAGCGTGCCGAAGTCGCATTCGGGCACGACGGTGCGCTTCTGGCCCGATGCCAAGTATTTCGACGTCGCCAAGTTCGCGATTCCGCGACTCAAGCAGGTGCTGCGCGCCAAGGCCGTGCTGTGTCCGAACCTGCGCGTCTCGCTCGACGACCAGATCAACAAGGAGCAGCAGGTCTGGCAGTACGAAAACGGCCTGACCGATTACCTCAAGGACGCGCTCGCCGAAGCCGAGACGCTGCCGTCCGAACCCTTCGTGGGCCATTTCAAGGGCGAGCGCGAGGAAGCCGACTGGGCCGTGCTCTGGCTGAGCAGCGGCGGCGAGCCGGTGTCCGAGGCCTACGTCAACCTGATTCCGACCGCCCAGGGCGGCACTCACGTCAACGGCCTGCGCACCGGCCTGACCGAGGCGATTCGCGAATTCTGCGAGTTCCGCAACCTGCTGCCGCGCGGTTTGAAGCTCACGCCGGACGATGCCTGGCAGGGCTGCTCCTACGTGCTCAGCGTGAAGATGCAGGACCCGCAGTTCGCCGGCCAGACCAAGGAGCGCCTGTCCTCGCGCGAGACCGCGGCGTTCGTCAGCGGCGTCGTGCACGACAGTTTCAGCCTCTGGCTCAACCAGCATCCTAACGAGGGCGAACAGATCGCCCAGCTCGTCATCGCCAATGCGACCGCGCGGATGAAGCAGTCCAAGCAGGTCGTGCGCAAGAAGATCACGAGCGGCCCGGCGCTGCCCGGCAAGCTTGCCGATTGCGTCTCGACCGATCTGCGCCAGACCGAGCTGTTCCTCGTCGAAGGCGATTCGGCCGGCGGCAGCGCCAAGCAGGCGCGCGACCGCGATACGCAGGCGATCATGCCGCTGCGCGGCAAGATTCTGAACACCTGGGAAGTCGACCACGGCGAAGCGCTCGGCAGCCAGGAGATTCACGACATCAGCGTCGCCATCGGCGTCGATCCGGGTTCGAGCGACATCAGCGGCCTGCGCTACGGCAAGGTCTGCGTGCTCGCCGATGCCGACTCCGACGGCCTGCACATCGCCACGCTGCTGTGCGCGCTGTTCCTGAAGCACTATCGGCCGCTCGTCGAAGCCGGGCACATCTACATCGCAATGCCGCCGCTGTTCCGCATCGACGCCGGCAAGCAGGTGTTCTACGCGCTCGACGAGCCCGAGAAGAACGGCATCCTCGATCGCCTGAAAGCCGAGAACAACCGCGCCAAGGTTTCGGTCACGCGCTTCAAGGGGCTCGGCGAAATGAACCCGCTGCAGCTGCGCGAAACCACCATGGCCAAGGACACGCGCCGGCTCGTGCAGCTCTCGCTCGACGAAACCCCGGCCGAAACCGTGGTCGACATGCTGCTGGCCAAGAAGCGCGCGGGCGATCGCAAGGACTGGCTCGAGCGCGAGGGCAACCGGGCCGAAGTTTGACGCATTGGTGCTCGCCACTCAGTATGCGCATCTGATCTGCGCATGAGTATCACCATGGGTCGCAATGACAACTCACCGGCAGCCCGCAAGCCGACCAATATCAGCCTCGACGCCAATCTTCTGCGCGATGCCCGCGAGTTCGATATCAATGTGTCGCGAGCCTGCGAGCAAGGCCTGGCCGAAGCCGTACGCGAGCGCAAATGGGCGAAATGGCAGCAAGACAATCGCGAAGCCATCGAGGCGTACAACCGCTACGTCGCGACGCACCCGCTGGCGAGTGAACTGTTATACGGAAGCGAAGATGGCGCAGTTTGATGTCTACGCCAACCCACTGACGGCGCTGCGCAAAGATTTCCCTTACATCGTCGACGTGCAAAGCGAGTTCCTGGCGGTGCTTGATACGCGAGTAGCGGTTCTGCTGGGGCAACAGCAACTGTTTCTTCCGTTGCCGCACCTGACTTTTCCCGTCGCGATAGCGGACACGCAGTTCTGGTTCTATCCCACGCAGCTGCTGACGCTGCGCAAGGCTTCGCTGCGCACGCCCGCCGCAAACCTTTCGAATCACCGCGATGCCATTTTCGCGGCGCTCGATCGATTGATCACTGGCATCTAATGAACCCCATCGACCCCAACGAAACCGAACGCCTGCCGCTGCGGCTTTTCGCCGAAAAGGCTTATCTCGACTACTCGATGTACGTGGTGCTCGACCGCGCGCTGCCGCACGTGGCCGACGGCCTCAAGCCGGTGCAGCGCCGCATCATCTACTCGATGTCCGAACTCGGCATCAATGCCACCGCCAAGCATCGCAAGTCGGCGCTGACCGTCGGCGACGTGATCGGTAAATACCATCCGCACGGCGATTCGGCCTGCTACGAAGCCATGGTCACCATGGCGCAGCCGTTCAACTATCGCTATCCGCTCGTCGACGGCCAGGGCAACTGGGGCAGCGCGGACGATCCGAAATCATTCGCCGCGTATCGCTACACCGAATCGCGTCTCACGCCGTACGCCAACGCGCTGCTGTCCGAGCTCGACATGGGCACGGTGGACTGGACGCCGAACTTCGACGGCATGCGCGACGAGCCGCGCCTGCTGCCCGCGCGGCTGCCGAACATTCTCGTCAACGGAACGATGGGCATCGCGGTCGGCATGGCGACGGACATTCCGCCGCACAACATCCGCGAACTCGCCAAGGCCTGCATCCACCTGCTCAAGCATCCGAACGCGCAGATCGAATCGCTGATGGAACACGTGCCGGGCCCGGATTATCCGACCGGCTGCGAGATCGTCTCCGAGCCGCACGACCTGCTCAAGATCTACAGCACCGGCAACGGCCAGGTGCGCGCGCGTGCGCGCTGGGAGAAGGAAGACGAAGGCGTCATCGTCATCACGCACCTGCCGCATCAGGTGTCGGGCTCGAAGATCCAGGAGCAGATCGCCGAGCAGATGCGCGCGAAGAAGCTGCCGATCGTCGAAGACGTGCGCGACGAATCCGATCACGAGAATCCCACGCGCATCGTCATCGTGCCACGCAGCAATCGCGTCGATGCCGAAGCGCTGATGGCGCATCTGTTCGCGACTACCGATCTCGAGCGCAGCCACCGCGTCAACCTCAATATGATCGGCCTCGACGGTCGTCCGCGCGTGAAGAACCTGCGCGAGATTCTGGGCGAGTGGATCGAGTTCCGCTTCAACACGGTGACGCGTCGTCTGAATCATCGCCTGCAGAAGGTCAACGACCGTCTGCATTTGTTGGAAGGTCTGCTGATCGCCTTCCTGAATCTCGACGAGGTGATCCGCATCATCCGCTTCGAGGACGAGCCGCGCGCCAAGCTCATGCGCACGTTCGCGCTGTCCGAAGTGCAGACCGATTACATCCTCGACACGCGCTTGCGCCAGTTGCAGCGTCTCGAAGAGATGAAGATCAAGGGCGAGCAGGCCGAACTCGAAGCCGAGAAGAAGGGGCTCGAAGAACTGCTCGGCGACGACGACAAGCTCAAGCAGCTCATCGCCAAGGAGATCAAGGAAGACGCCAAGACCTACGGCGACGAGCGGCGCTGCCCGATCAACGCCAAGCCACCGGCGGTGGCGATGACGCAGGCCGAAATCACGCCGGCCGAAGCGGTCACCGTGGTGATTTCGAAGGCCGGCTGGATACGCGCGGGCAAGGGCCACGAGCTCGATCCGACCGCGCTGTCGTACAAGGCCGGCGACGAATACTTCGCGCATGCGGTCGGCAAGACCAACCAGCTGCTGATCCTGCTCGACAGCAAGGGCCGCTGCTACACGCTCAATCCGCGCGAGCTGCCGAGTGCGCGCTCGCAGGGCGAGCCGGTGACGACCAAGCTCGATCTGCAGGACGGCGCGCGCATCGTCGCACTGCTGATGGGCGAGGAGGCCGATCGCTACGTGCTCGGCGGCACCGACGGCTACGGTTTCCAGACCAAGCTCGGCGAACTGCAGGCGCGCAACAAGGCCGGCAAGGCCGTGATCACGCTCGAAGGCGCTCCGCTGCCGCCGGCGCGCACCACCGACAACGCGGGCGATCGCTTCGCGCTGGTGACCGCCGAAGGCCGCCTGCTGGTGTTCGCGATCGGCGAGCTGCCGGAACTCGCCAAGGGCAAGGGAAACAAGCTCGTCACCTTGAAGGGTGAAGATCGCATCGTCGCGAGCTGCGTGGTGCCCAAGGGTGCGTCGATCGTCGTCACGAGCGGCAAGCGCACGCTGACGCTCAAGCCGTCCGACGTCGCGGCCTACACGGGTGCGCGGGCCTCGCGCGGCAACCATCTGCCGCGCGGCTACCAGACGGTGGAGCGTATCGCCCCGGCGCTGCCGGAAGGCAAGGGCTGAGCCCCGGGCGCGGATCCTCTCCGGCCCGGCGAGTGACGCCAGGCCGGAATCTTGATTTCTGAGGTTTCAGCCTCAATACATCGGAAGCTAGACACCGTCTGAACCCCGTCCATCGTTCACAGCCTTCCAAAGCCATGAAACGCATCGTCCTGTTCCTGATCACCAACCTGGCCGTCATGCTCGTGCTGTCGGTCGTCGCCTCGCTGCTCGGCGTCAACCGCTACCTGACCGCCAACGGGCTCAACCTCGGTGCGCTGCTGGCTTTCTGCGCGATCTTCGGTTTCGGCGGCTCGATCATCTCGCTGCTGATGTCCAAGTGGGTCGCCAAGCGCTCGGTCGGCGCGCAGGTGATCACCGAGCCGCGCAATTCGGCCGAAATGTGGCTGCTGCAGACGGTCGAGCGCCAGGCGCGCGCGGCCGGCATCGGCATGCCCGAAGTCGCCGTCTACGAGGCCCCCGAGCCCAACGCCTTCGCCACCGGCGCCAACAAGAACGCGGCGCTCGTCGCGGTGAGCACCGGCCTGCTGCGCAACATGAGCCAGGACGAGGTCGAGGCCGTGCTCGGCCACGAGGTCAGCCACATCGCCAACGGCGACATGGTCACGCTGACGCTGATCCAGGGCGTGGTGAACACCTTCGTGATGTTCCTGGCGCGCGTGATCGGCTACTTCATCGACAACATGCTGTCGGGCCGCAGCCAGAACGACGGGCGCAGCAGCTCGGTCGGTTTCGGCTACTACATCACCGTGTTCGTGCTCGAAATCGTCTTCGGCATCCTGGCGTCGATGATCGTCGCCTGGTTCTCGCGCCAGCGTGAGTTCCGCGCCGACCGCGGCGGTGCCCATCTGGCCGGCAAGCGCAAGATGATCTCGGCGTTGCAGAAGCTCGGCGGTGGCGTCGCCTCCACGCTGCCTCCGCAGCAGATGGCCTTCGGCATCGCCGGAGGCGTCAAGGAATGGTTCTCGACGCATCCGCCGATCGAGAAGCGCATCGCGGCGCTTCAGGCGGCGACGAACTGAGCTTGGTTCGCAGTGAACGAAAAAGGCGGCCGCGAAGCCGCCTTTTTCGTTTGATGTTCCTCTTCCACTGGTGCGAGAGGGGCAAGCTTAGAGCCGCCGAGACGCGGCCTTATTGCCCCAGGCCTGCCTTCACTTCCACCTTGAGCGTCGGCGCCTTGCCGATGTTGGACACTGTCGCCGCATTCTCGAGCCCCGACGGTGGCACGATCGGCCCCGCTCCTGCGAGCGGGCTTTTAGGCGCCTGAGTTGGCGCAGTGCGTCCGCTGCCGTCGGTCGGGCCCTTGGCGCCGCCGTTGCCCTTGAGGCCGAGTTCCTTCAGATCCCGATCAGTCACCGCCTGGCCGTTGAGCTTGTCGCGATTGGGGTTGATCAGACCTCCGCCGGAGGCCATGCCGAGCCCGCGCCGGGCGTCGTTCTGTTCCTTGGTCGTCAGCATCACGCCGCTGGGTTTGCCGGACTGCGGATCGGGGTTTACGGTGCCGCCGCCGTTGCGCTTGAGGTCGACGCCCCGGCGCGCGTTGGCCGCGTCGGTGCCGCCGAGCCGGCCGCCGGTGGTGTTCGACAGCTCCAGGCCGCTGCCACGCTCTTTTTCCATACCGGGAGCTCGCGGGGTGCCGGGTGAGTCGATCGGGTAGTTCTCCCCATTCATGCTGAACTCGCCGTCCAGTCCGAGATGTTCGATCGGCTCATCATCGGCGGCGGTGTCACCGCTGTTGTCGTCATCGTTGTTCGAATCGTCTCCGCTGGAGGCACTGTCGGAGCCGCCGCTTCCTCCGTCGCCACCACCGCCCCCCGTATCGCCGCCACCGCCGGAGCCAGAGCCAGCGGGTTGCCCACCACTCCCGGCTTTCCCGTCTCCGCCGTTTCCTCCGCCGCTGCTGGGGCGCCCGCTGCTCGTCCCCGGCCCTGGATAGCGATCACTGGCGGGCGTTCTGCCCGTATCCCGTGAGACCGTTCCACTGCCCAAGCCATTGGAGCCCAGCTGCTCGGACGCAGCCCGATCGACGATGGGTTGCACGGTGTCGCGAATCAGTCGATCGGCCTGCTGGCCGATCGCCCCCTGGCGGACGATGCTGGCGAGCAGCCGATCCCCGATCGCACTGCCGTCTTCTCCGACTCGCTGCAGTTCGCCTCTGGCTTTTATCAAGGCGCGAGACACACGGCCGGCTTGCTGTCGGGCATGAGCGGGCAACTGGGCGGCGAGCGGGGCTCCAACCAGGCTTTCGACCTCGACGACCCCGACCAGCCCATCGGCCGCGCCACCTTCGGATCCATCGGTGAGTCGTCGTCGGGCGATCTCCTCGAGAACCCGCCGAGTCGCAGGCTCGTCGGCTCCGACCCACTGCAGCCGTCCCGCCGAATTGACCAGGAGGCGCCCGGTGGCCAGTGCCTCCTGGTCGCCAGCGATGATGCGGTCCGCCAGCCTTTCGGCGGTCGCGGTGCTCATGCCTATGCTTTCCAGCTCCGAGATCAGCTTCGCCCGCTCGTTCTTGCTCGATTGGGCGCTGCTGGCGGCGGGCGGCGAGTCCTTGGCGGCAAGCGTTTGGCCGGCCCAGCCGGCGGACAGGCTGCTGAGAGTGCAGAGGGCAATGAGGCCGATCAGACGTTGAGGGCGGGTGGAGCGATGAGCACTGCGTTCCATGCGGTTCTCCAGAATCAAGCGGACGAACGCAGGCTAGGGCGGCGCGTGCGGACAAGCCGGACGGATTCCCGACCCTTTTCCGACCATTTGCGCCGGACATTGTTCGCAGCGACAAAAAGCCCCGCACGGGGGGCTGGAATGCGCGAGGCGCAGGACTCAGCCGGGCGGCAGGCGCTCTGCCAAGGGCAGCGGGGTCGTGTCGGCTCGTTTCGCGGCCGGCACGTCGTAACCGTAGGAATACAGATTGGCGTTCCACGATTCGCCCGAACGCATCGCGACCGGAGCCCGCAGGTTCGCGAACTGGGCCGAGTAATCGGTGTTCGGCAGCAGGCTTTCGAGCACGAACTGCGTGGCGGCTGCGACGCGAGGCTCGCGGAATCGGCCCCGACTGCCCCAGGCGACGATGTAGTCGTTGCCGCTCGCATTGCTATCGGCCGGCCGATTGGTGAAGGCGACGTCGCGCTCGACGCCGAAGTGGAACTGCATGAGCGCTTCCTCGGCCATCATCGCGATGTCCTCGTACTGCGTGGAGTAGGCGTAAGGATCGGAAGCGCGGTCTGGCGTGAAGGCAGCGGAGACATCGTTCGGCGTCAGCGCCTTCTGCGCCGCGGAGGCGGTGGTGCCGCGGTAGAGCACATCGGCGAGGCCCTTCCAGGTGTCCGAAGTCAGTGGATTGCCGGCCACGAGTTCATCGGAGATGCGATGTCCGCGCTGCGCGGTGATCGCCTGTTCCAGGGTCTGGCTGCTCGACAGCCCTGGGAGCGCCGAAGGCGGCATGAAGTCGCCCGCATGCGTGAGTTCGTGGAACAGCAGCCGGGCCACCGACAGCTGGATATCCGCGATCGTGCGTGAGCCGGTGTAGCTCGACGGGTAGGAGTAGTAGGCGTAGTCGTTGTTCTTCACGTAGCGCCAGAGCGAGACGAATTGCAGCGCATTGCCGAAGCCGGCGCGGTAATCCTCCTCGTCGCTGATCGTGGCGCGCTCGGCCTGCGTGAGCCAGAGATACTCGGGGTCGAGATAAATCGCACCGGTGTCGGTGGTGTAGAACGAGGGGCGGATCTTGCTGCCGATGACCACCGCGGTCAGCGATCGGGTCATCTGCAGGATCGGCGCCGGCAGGGTCTGCAGCACCTCGCGGAAGCGCTGAGCCATCCACGGATGCGAGGTGACGACGCGCTCCATGAGCTTGTCGACCGTCACGCTGCCGGTTTCCTGGCCGAGGAACGGCAGGCGTTCGAGCGTGCAGCTATCGTCGTGCAATTCGTTGAACGTGCAGTCCGCCAGTGCCGAGGCGTAGGGCGCGCTCGCGACTGCCGGCGTGACGGCTTCGTAGATGCCTTCGGTGACCCGTGAATCGGGCTCGCCGTCACCCCCGCCGCCACAGGCACCGACGGCGGCCGCGAAGCCGAACACGAGCAGCAGGCGCCAGCGGCGCGGGTGCGAAAAGTTTTTCATTGGAAGCTGTGCGGACTCAGGGACGTGCGACGATGACTTCGATCTCGACGAGCATGCCCTGCGCCGCGAGTCCAGCCACCTGCACGGTCGTGCGAGCGGGCAGCTTGGGCTGTTCGGCGGTGCCGAAGAACTGCGTGTAGCCCTCCATGAAGCCGGCGAAATCCATAGCCGCGCCGGGCGCGGGGCCGACGACGTAGGCGGTCATCTTGACCACGTCGCCGAGGCCCAGGCCGAGGCTTTCGAGCGTGGCCTTGGTCTTGGTCAGCACCGAAATGGTCTGCGCCTTGGTGTCGCCCCAGTATTCGGCGCTGAACTTCTCGGCCTTGGGATTCGCCGGATCGGGCGTGGTGCCGCTCGGAAACACCAGCACCTTGCTCGCCGGCACCTCGACCGCGCGCGCGATCGGGAACGTGGAATTGGGGATCGGGTAGCGCTGCACGGCCTGCTGCTCGGCCGGCGCTTCGGTGGTCTGGGGCCCGCAGGCGGCGACGCCGAGCATCAGCACGATCGCCCCGAGGCTCAGCGCAATCGGCTGCCGGCGCGAGGCAAAGGACACGGTGGAAGTCACGCAAACTCCTCAGTCGCCGTTGGCGACGCGGTGATGGATGTGTTCGACGGCGGCATGGGCCGAGCGTACCGCACCTTCCTGCCAGCCCGAGACGAAGCTCATCTGGTCGCCGACGAGGTAATGGCGCTGGTTCGGCGCCTGCAAGGTGGGGAAGTGCCTGGCCCGGTCCTCGGGCGTGAATTCGGGCGAGCAGCCCATCTGATACGGCACCTTGCCCCAGGCGATCGAGATGCCTTTCTCGACCAGGGTGCCGTAGCCCGGGTGCAGTTTCTCGCCCTGGGCGATCGCCGCGGCCAGGCGCTGTTCGGGCCGCATCTGGCCCCAGGCTTCGCCCTGCTCCGGATCCCAGGTGTAGCTGCCGAGCAGGATGCCCTTGGCCTTGTGGAAGCCGTGCGGCGGATACCAGAGCTGCATGATCGGCTGGTCGGTCCAGCTGATGCCGCCATAGATGCGATCGTCCTCCTCCCAGAAGCGGCGCCTGCCCTGGAAGGCGATCTTGAACAGCTTGCCCGGATGCACCACGGACAGCGCGTCCTTGTAGGCGCGACGGAAATTGTTCCGGATGCCTTTGACCAGATAGGCCGGCGCGCAGTTGATGCAGAAATCGGCCGTGACTTCCTGCTCCTTGCCGTTCTGCCTGAAGCTCACGCGCACCTTCCTGTCGCCATCGACGATGCGTGTGACCGGCGCGTTGCGCTGGATCACGCCGCCGAGCCGCGATTCGAAGCCTTTGACGATCATGTCCATGCCGCCGACCGGCTGCATCATCGTCGGATGCTGTTCCCAGCCTTCGGCGAATTCCATCTGGAACTGCCAGAACTCCGAGCGCAGCAGTTCGGAAAGATCGATCGGCGGACGCGGCTGGCCGGCCTGCAGGATCTCGTCGCCGAGATGCCCGCCGCGCGCCGAGCCCTTGTAGAGCAGATCGGCATCGAGATCGCCCCAGGCGCGCAGCATCTGGCGCAGCAGTTCGGCGTCGTCGGCCGTGAGCTTGGAATCGAGCGCCGAGGTCTGCGTGGCCTTGGCGAGCAGCTCGGCGATGTGTCCGCGCGAATCGGCCTGGATGGTCTCGCCGCGAATCGGCTTGCCGCCGAACACCTTGCCCGAATGGAAGTAGCTGCCGCGGTTGTCGTTGATGAAGGGTTCGAGCGCGATGTCGAAGGCTTTCACGTAGGCCAGGATCGCCTCGTGGTGATATGGCAGCCGCGCCGGCCCGGCGTTGAAGTACAGGTACGGCTCGGCGTCGAAGCCGCAGACCTGCTCGCTGTCGATCTCGCGAATCACGTCGCCGGCGCGCACCGTGCGGTTGCGTCCGCCCGCGCGCTCGCTGGCTTCGAGCAGCGTGCAGTCGTAGCCGGCCTTGCCAAGCTCGTAGGCCGCCGAAAGCCCGCCGATGCCGGCGCCGATGATGACCACCTTCCTGCCGCGCCCCGATTCCGGCGGCAGCTGCGGCGGTCCGCCCCAGGCGGTCGGAAACTGCAGCAGGCCCATCGCCCCCATCGCCCGATAGACCGCACCGCTGCCGGCGGCCTGGCCCAGGCGCATCAGAAAATCGCGCCGGCTGAAGCCCGCCGGCGGTCCCCCAAGACCGGATCGCATCCTCGAACTCTCCCAGGCAAGCGCCGGGTCCGAGCGGCCAGCCCTCAGCGGCGGACGGCGTCGGTCGCCAGCAGCACCACATCGGGCTCCTGGATGTAGTAGCCCTGAATGTAGTCCACACCCATCTGCCACATCCGTGCCATCAGGTTGGCGTCTTCGATGTGGCTGACGATGGTCTTGATGCCGCGCTGCTTGGCCGCGCGGATCAGGTCGGTCATGCGCTGCTGCATGCTGGGCTCGCCGAACAGGCGCGTGAGCTGCGGGGCGAAGCGCACGAAGCGCAGCGGCAGCTCGTCGAGCAGCGGAACCGACTGTGCGCCGAGCCCGTAATGATCGAGCGCGAAGCCGGCGCCGAGCTCGTCGAGCGCCTTGGCGAGCTCTGCGGCCTTGCCGAGCTGGCCCTGTACGACGCTCTCCTGCAGCGTGAAGCAGAGCTCGCGATGCAGCAGCTTGCGCGGGCCGAGCGCGGCCGGCAGCCAGGCGAGGAAATCGTCGGCCTTGCGCAGGGTTTCGGCCGAAAGCCGGATCAGCAGCAGCGCCGGCAGCGGGTTGATCTCGCGCTTGGACAGCACGCTCAAGGCGCGGCCGACGACCCAGCGGTCGATCTCGGCCATCAGCTCGAGCTTCTCGGCCGTCGGCAGGAACTCGCTCGCGTGCAGCTCGCGATTGTGTTCGTCGACCATGCGCACGAGCACGTCGGCGTGCATGCGCGCGTCGCCTTCGAGACTCGCGATCGACTGGTAGGCGAGGCGCAGGCGATGGTGTTCGAGCGCGGCGCGCAGCTGATCGCCGCGCGCGACCAGATCGCGCGCCTCGGCGCTGTCGCGCGCGGTCTGGCCGAGCATGACCATATGGCCCGGTGTTTCGGTCGACAGCCGCCGGCCTTCGCGCACCAGCGGCTCGATGATGGCGACCGCGTTCTCCTTGAGTCCGATCGGATACGCGCAGACCGTCAGCGTGATGCGTGTCTGGTGCGAGCCCGCGGTGTAGAGCGGAGCGGCGAGATCGCGGCACAGGCGCTCGGCGAGCTGCTCGATGTCCGAGACGCTGTCGCGATGCAGGATCGCGAGCCACTCGTCGTTGGAGAAACGGAACAGCGTGTCGCTGCTGCCGAGCAGCGCGGCGATCGCCGAGCCGACGTGGCCGACGAGGCGCTCGGCGTCTTCGAGGCCGAGGCTGGCTTCGAGCGCTGCAAAACCGTCGACGACCAGCAGCAGCGCGGCGCGTGGCCGGCTGTCGGCCGCCTGCACGCCGAGATGGCGGAACAGGGCCAGGCGATCGCCGAGCGCCGCGCGTTCGGTCTGGACCGGCGATTCCGACACCACGCGCCATTCGACGAAATCCTCGCCGGCCAGCGAGCCGAGCGCGATCTGCATGCGCACCGGCAGGCTCGCGCCGCTCACGTGCAGCAGCGCGGTGTCGAGACTGCGATCGACGCGATGCCCGCGCAGGAACTGGCGCAGCTCTTCCTTCACGCGCGGCTGCTGTTCGGCGGCGATCAGGTCGATCAGCGGGCGTCCGAGCAGGCTCGCCGGCTCGGCTTCGCCGATCAGTTCGGCGAAGGCCTCGTTGACGAGCGTGACGAGCCCGTTCTGCGCCTGCACGGCGGCGTTGACGTCGAGCAGTAGTTGCTCGCGATGCTGGGCCTCGAACGCGGCCAGGCGCGGCTGCAGGCGCTGCAGTTCGCGGCCGAGCCGGCCGCGCTGCGATTCGCGGCGATAGACGAGGTCGAGGTGCTCGAGCGCGTGATCGTCTTCCAGTGTGACGCGGTCCGCTGCGCCGAGCGTGAGCGCGGCCAGCGTCGCGCTCGCGCTGGCCGACGGGCCGAGCGAGAGCATCGGCAGGCCCGGCGCGAGGCTCGCGCACAGCGCGACGGTCTCCTTGAGCAGGTCGCCGGGAAGAAACTCGAAGCAGAACAAAAGATCCGGCAGGCCGCGGCCGAGCGCGTCGCCGAGCTCGTCGAGATCGGCGATCCAGCCCACGCGTATCGCATGGCCGGCCTGACGCAGGTCGGCTTCGATGATGCGCGTGTTCTCCTCGGGGCCGCCGAGCACCCAGGCGACGGCCGTGGCCTGGGCGGAAAGGGCGTTCAAACCAGCACTTGCTTGGCCGCGTCGCCGGCCGTCTCGCGTGCCAGGCGCGGTACCAGATAGCCCGGCAGCTGCGCGCTGAGCTCGCGCATGAGGCCCAGCGCGGTGTGTTCGTCGACTTCGAAGTGCGCCGCCCCGTCGACGCGGTCGAGCAGGTGCAGGTAGTAGGGCAGGACGCCGCATTCGAACAGGCGCTCGGACAGCGCCTTGAGCGTGTCGACGCGATCGTTGACGCGGCGCAGCAGCACCGCCTGGTTCAGCAGCGTGACGCCGATCTGACGCAGCCGGACGCAGGCATCGGCGACCTTGGCGTCGAGCTCGTTGGCGTGATTGGCGTGCAGCACGATCACGGTGTCGAGTCGCGTACTGGCGAGGCGCTCGACGAGACCGTCGTCGACGCGCTCGGGCAGCACCACGATCTGCCGCGTGTGCAGGCGCAGCCGGCGCACGTGGGCGATGCCGTCGAGGCCGTCGATGAACTCGCCGAGCTTGTCATCGGACAGCGACAGCGGATCGCCGCCCGACAGGATCACCTCGGTGATCGATTCGTCGGCCGCGATCTGCGCGAGCGCCTCGCGCCAGTGATCGCGCGCGGCGAGGGCTTCGGAATACGGAAAGTGGCGGCGGAAGCAGTAGCGGCAGTGCACGCCGCAGGCGCCGGTGGTCATCACGAGCACGCGGTGCTGGTACTTGTGGACGATGCCGCCGGGCTTGAGCTTGGCCATGTCGCCGACCGCATCGAGGCCGAAGCCTTCGACCGCCAGCGCCTCGGCGCCGCGCGGCCAGACCTGCAGGAACAGCGGATCGTCCGGGTCGCCCTTGCGCATGCGCTCGGCGAAGCCGCGCGGCACCCGCAGCGGGAAATCGGCCAGCCGCTCGGAGTCGAGCACCGGCAGGGCGGGGTCCAGGTCGAGGTAGGCGAGCAGCTCGGCGGGCTTCGAAAAAGCGCCTCGAAGGGCGTGCTGCCAGGCGGGAGCCTGCCGGATTGTGTGACTAGGGGTTATCATGCGCGCCGCATTTTGGCCGCCAGGGTCTCCCCGGGCAACCGGCCAGACAAAACCAAACCGATTTGTTCCTCTTTGAAAAGAAAGTGTGATTCGCCATGGCAAACGTCAGCACCAATGAAATGAAGTCCGGCACCAAGGTTCTGGTGGACGGAGAACCCTACGCTGTCGTCGACAACGAATACCGCAAGCCCGGCAAGGGCCAGGCGACCAACACGATCAAGATCCGCAACCTCAAGAACGGCCGCGTTCTTGAGAAGACCCTCAAGTCGGGCGACACCTGGGAACTCGCCGACATCGAGGAAACCGACATGCAGTACCTGTATTCGGACGGCGAGTTCTGGCACTTCATGAACCCGTCGAGCTTCGAACAGGTGCAGGCCGGCGCCACCGCGGTCGAAGACGCCGCCAAGTGGATCAAGGGCGAAGAGACCTGCAAGGTGCTGTTCTGGAACGGCGTGCCGCTGTCGGTGACGCCGCCGAACTACGTCATCCTGGCGATCACCGAGACCGATCCGGGCCTGCGTGGCGACACCTCGGGTGGCGGCGGCAAGCCGGCGACGCTCGAGACCGGCGCCATCGTGCGCGTGCCGCTGTTCGTGCAGCAGGGCGAGATCGTCAAGGTCGACACCCGCACGGGCGAATACCTGGGTCGCGCCAACAAGTAAGCGCGAGGAGTGAGGCGTGAAGGGTGAGGCGCAAGGCTGGCGCCCTTCGGCCGCACTCGAAACGATCAAGGCGCGGGCGGAGCTCAACGGCTCCGTCCGCGCCTTTTTTGCTGCGCGCGAGGTGCTCGAAGTCGAGACCCCGATCCTGTCCGCGCACGCGACGGTCGACCGGTACATCGACAGTTTTTCGACCCAGGACGGGCAGTGGCTGCAGACCTCGCCCGAGTTCCCGATGAAGCGCCTGCTCGCCGCGGGTTCCGGCGCGATCTTCCAGATTGCGCGCGTGTTTCGCGTCGAGGAGCACGGGCGGCATCACAACACCGAATTCTCGATGCTCGAGTGGTATCGGCCGGGCTTTTCGATGCATGCGCTGATCGACGAGGTCGAGGCGCTCGTGCAGACGCTCGCGGGCCTGTCCGGGCGCTTCGAGCGGCTCAGTTATCGCGAGGCCTTTCTGCGTCACGCGGGGCTCGATCCGTTCGCGGCGGACGTGGCGAAGCTGCGCGAGGCCGCGATTGCGTTCGGCCTGATCCAGAGCGGTGATTTCATCGACGAGATCGAGCCCGACTTCTGGCTCGATCTGCTGATGTCGCTGCGCGTTTCGCCGCGGCTCGGCCAGCAGGCGCCGAGCTTCCTGTACGACTTCCCGGCCTCGCAGGCCGCGCTGTCGCGGATTCGTCCGGCGCAGGGTGACGAGCCCGCGGTCGCCGAGCGCTTCGAGCTGTTCTGGCGCGGGCTTGAACTCGCCAACGGCTTTCACGAACTCACCGACGCCGACGAACAGCGCGCGCGCTTCGTCGCCGACCAGAACTGGCGGCGCGAGCACGGCAAGCGCGTGCCGCCCTATGACGCCCATCTGATCGACGCGCTCGCGGCCGGCCTGCCCGATTGCAGCGGCGTCGCGCTCGGGCTCGATCGCCTGCTCATGCTCAAACTCGGCCTGCCCGAACTCGCGGCGACGCTGGCCTTCGATCGCAGGCGCGCCTGATCGCGCGCGGCCCGCTGCACTCGCCGGCGGCGCCCCCGATAATGGCCGCATGAACGTCTATTCCCCCCGCCTGAGCCGCCTGATCGATGCCTTGCGCCGCCTGCCCGGCGTCGGCCCGAAATCGGCGCAGCGCATGGCTTTCCACCTGCTCGATCGCGACCGCAATGCGGCGCGCTCACTCGCGCAGGCGCTCGGCGAATCGCTCGACCACATCGGCCGCTGCCCGAGCTGCCGCATGTTCTGCGAGGACGAAGCCTGCCGCTATTGCAGCGCCGCGCGCACCGCGAGCGGGCAGCTCTGCGTGGTCGAAGGCCCGGCCGACCTGATGGCGATCGAAGGCGGAACCTCGTATCGCGGACGCTACTTCGTGCTGATGGGCCGGCTGTCGCCGCTCGACGGCATCGGCCCCGACGAACTCGGCCTCGACCTGCTGCAAAGCCAGCTCGCGAGCGGCGATTTCAAGGAGCTCATCATCGCCACCAATCCGACCGTCGAAGGCGAGGCGACCGCGCACTATCTCGCCGAGATGGCGCGCGCGCAGGGAGTTTCGGTCTCTCGCATCGCGCACGGCGTACCGGTGGGCGGCGAGCTCGAATACGTCGACGGCGGGACGCTCGCGCATGCGCTGAGCGGCCGCAGGCCGGTTTGATCGCGGCGCTATTCGGCCAGCAGGCGATCGATCTTCGCCGCGCAGATGAAGTCGTTTTCGGACAGCCCGTTGATCGCGTGCGTCCAGTAGCGGATGCGGACTTCCTGATAGCCGAATTCGATCAGCGGGTGATGGTCTTCCTGGATCGCGATCCAGGCCACCGCGTTGGTGAACGCGAGCACGCGCGCGTAGGTGCGAAACTCGATCTTGGTTTCGATCGCACGGCCCTGGTCGACGATCTTCCAGCGTTCGTTCAGTTGCTCGTGAAGGCGGATGGCGGCGGCGAGGTCGAGCGGCGGAACGCCGCCTTCGCAGGGCACGCATTTCTTCTCGGACAACTGGGCCATGGCGCCTCCGCAGGTCCGACGCAGGGAAGGCGTCGGGGCGCGCATGCTGCCGCGTCGCCTAGCGGAAGTAAACCGGGTAGTAGCTGACCAGGGTCTCGGACTTGGCCGACGGGAAGCTCACCTGCTGTATGGCTTTTTCGAGCGCCCTGACGAGCTCGGGATTTTCGAAACTCGCGTTGGTGAGCTTCACCGAATGCACGAAGCCGTCGGTGCCGATGGCGAAACTCAGCTGCACCTTGCCGGCACCGGGCCAATGATCGATGGCCGCGGACTCGAGCGAGGCGAGGCCGCGTTCGATCGCGGTCTGAATCTGGTCCGGACGCAATCCGCCGACGACCTGCGCGGGTTTCGGAACGTTGCTGGGCAGGCTGCGCGGTGGTTTGTTCGAACAAGCCGTCAGCGCGACGACAGTCGCGATCCAAAGCAGCGCAGCGCACGCATTCCGAAAACTCCGATCGATCGTTTGGAAGAGGGCCGCCGTTGGCGGCGCGAGGGCAGCGCCCGCGAGGCGGACGTCGTCTTCCATGACCGGAGAAGCCTGGTGACGAATCCCCGGTTCACCTGAACCTTTCGTCACCTGCTTCCCAGAATGCCAATCGAGCTGTAAGCAAACAACCCGTTTCAAGGCTGGGAAATCACCCAGCTGTAATTTTCCTATCCGATCGGAGCCGCCGAGCGTCCTCAGACCGCGCTCAAGGCCACTTGAAGGTCATGGCGCAGGTCGGCGACGTCCTCGATGCCGACAGACAGCCGGCACAGCGAGTCGCTGATGCCGAGCGCGGCACGGTTCTCGGCCGGCACGCTCGCGTGCGTCATGATCGCCGGATGCTCGATCAGGCTTTCGACGCCTCCGAGCGATTCGGCCAGCGAGAACAGCGAGCAGGCTTCGAGGAAGCGCCGGCTGCCGGCCAGATCGGTCGCAAGGTCCACCGAGATCATGCCGCCGAAGGCCGGGTCGCCCGTGCGCGGATCGCGCATCTGCCGGCGCGCGAGTTCGTGCTGCGGATGCGAGGCCAGGCCCGGGTAATGCACGCGCGAAACCTTCGGATGCGCCTCGAGCCAGCGCGCGAGTTCGAGCGCGTTCTCGCAATGGCGCTGCATGCGCACCGACAGCGTCTTCACGCCGCGCAGCGCGAGGAACGAATCGAACGGCCCGGCGACCGCACCGACCGCGTTCTGCAGGAACGCGAGGCGCTCGGCGATCTCGGGACGATCGCCCGCGATCAGCAGGCCGTTGACGACGTCCGAATGCCCATTGATGTACTTGGTCGCCGAATGCATGACGAGGTCGAAGCCATGCTCGATCGGTCGTTGCAGGTAAGGGCTCGCGAAGGTGTTGTCGGCTGCCGCAAGCACGCCGTGCCGGCGCGCGATGGCCGCGATCGCCGACAGGTCGGCGAGCTTGAGCATCGGATTGGTCGGCGTCTCGACCCAGATCATGCGCGTACGCGTTTCGATGGCTTTTTCGATCGCGGCCGGATCGCGCATGTCGACGAACGAAAAGCGCAGCCCGGCGGATTGCTGGCGCACACGCGCGAACAGGCGATAGCTGCCGCCGTAAAGATCGTCGCTCGCGATGATGTGATCGCCCGGTGCGAACAGGTCGAGCAGTGTCGAAGTTGCCGCGAGCCCCGAGGCGAAGGCATACGCGCGCGAGCCGCGTTCGAGATCGGCGATGCAGCGTTCATAGGCGAAGCGCGTCGGATTCTGCGAGCGCGAATATTCGAAGCCCTGATGCATGCCCGGTGAAGACTGCACGTAGGTCGAGGTCGCGTAGATCGGCGGCATGATCGCGCCGGTCGAGGGGTCGGGCTCCTGCCCGGCGTGGATCACGCGCGTGGAAAAGGCCTGGGGTTGTTCGTCGTTGGACATGTCGTGTGCGGGTTGTGGGATGTGCGCTTCAGAGTTGCTTGCGCAGGTAGTTGAGCAGATCGATCTTGGTAATCAGGCCGACGAAGCGCGGGCCGTCGGCGACGATGGCGACGTGATCGCGCTGGAACACCGGCAGCAGGTCGGCGATCGGCGCATTCACCGCGATGGTCTCCACGCGCGTGACCATCGCGGTCGAAACCCCGTCGTTGAACCGCGTCGGGTCGGCCTGCACGTGCATGAGCAGGTCGGATTCGTCGAGGATGCCGACGACGCGATCGCCGCTCATGACCGGCAGCTGCGAGACATCGAACAGCCGCATGCGCCGATACGCCTGCAGCAGGCTGTCGTCGGGCGCGAGCGTCACCGCGCCGCCTTCCTGGTAGCGGCGCACGATCAGGTCGAGCAGATTGCCTTCGTGCGGGCGCGCGAGCAGGCCGTGCTCGAACATCCAGAAGTCGTTGTACATCTTCGTGAGGTACTTGTTGCCGCTGTCGCAGACGAAGGTGACGACGCGCTTGGGCGTGGTCTGTTCGCGGCAATAGCGCAGCGCCGCGGCTAGCAGCGTTCCGGTGCTCGATCCGCCGAGCAGGCCTTCCTTGGCCAGCAACTCGCGCGCGGTGTGGAAGCTCTCGGCGTCGTCGATCTCGTACGCCTGTTTCACGCGCGCGAGCTCGCAATTGGGCGGCACGAAATCTTCGCCGATGCCCTCGACGAGCCAGCTGCCGGGCGCTTTGCGCGGCGCCCCTGTCTGCACGATGTCGGCGAGGATCGAGCCCTTGGGATCGGCGAGCACCATCTGCAGCTCGGGCGCCACGCGCGCGAAGTAGCGCGAGAGCCCCGTCAGCGTGCCTCCGCTGCCGACGCCGACGACCACTGCATCGAGCCGCTGCTGCGTCTGTTCCCAGATTTCGGGGCCGGTGGTGGTCTCGTGCGCGAGCGGGTTGGCCGGATTGGCGAACTGGTTGACGTAGAAGCTGCCCGGAATCTCGCGCGACAGGCGCTCGGCGATGTCCTGGTAATACTCGGGGTGGCCCTTGCCGACGTCGCTGCGCGTGATGTGCGTCTGCGCACCGAGCGCGCGCAGGTGCAGGATCTTCTCCTGCGACATCTTGTCGGGAATCACGAGGATCAGCTTGTAGCCCTTCTGCGCGGCGACCAGCGCGAGCCCGAGCCCGGTATTGCCGGCGGTGGCTTCGATCAGCGTATCGCCGGGCTTGATGCGGCCTTCGCGTTCGGCCGCCTCGATCATCGACAGGCCGATGCGATCCTTGATCGAGCCCGTGGGGTTCTGGTTTTCGAGCTTGACGAACAGCTGGCAACAGCCGGTGTCGAGCCGCGTGAGTTCGACGAGCGGCGTGTTGCCGATGGCGGCCAGCGCGCCTTTGGCGGCAGTGCCTGCGGTCTCGTGCGCACCTGGGGTTTTTCGCATCGCTGCTTCTCCTCGGGGTGGTGCGGGCACGGTAGCACGCTCGCCGATCGGCGGGCTTTGTTATTGTTCGGCCCCAAAAGGAGCCTCATGAGCGCACACGCAAGCCACCTGATCTGGATCGATCTCGAAATGACCGGGCTGATTCCCGAGCGTCATCGCATCATCGAGATCGCGACCATCGTCACCGACGTGCATCTGAACATCCTCGCCGAAGGCCCGGTGATCGCGGTGCATCAGAGCGAGGAGGAGCTCGCCGCGATGGACGACTGGAACACGCGCCAGCATGGAGGCTCGGGCCTCGCCAGGCGCGTACGCGAGAGCCACGTCGGCGAGGCCGAAGCCGAGGCCAGGACGATCGACTTCCTCAAGCAGTGGGCCGTGCCGGGCCGCTCGCCGATGTGCGGCAACTCGATCTGCCAGGACCGCCGCTTTCTCGCGCGCTACATGCCGGCGCTCGAACGCTACTTCCACTATCGCAATCTCGACGTGTCGACGGTCAAGGAGCTGTGCCAGCGCTGGACGCCCGAGATCGCACGCGGTTTCTCGAAGGAGTCGTCGCATCTCGCGCTGAACGACATTCGCGATTCGATCACCGAGCTGCGGTATTACCGTCAGCATTTTTTGCGCGTGCCGATGGTATGAATTCGCTTTGCATCCCTCTCCCACCGAGAGAGGGACCGAGGGTGAGGGGGCCTTCCCTCATCCGGCGCTTCGCGCCACCTTCTCCCGCAGCGAGAAGGCCTTTTTCATCCGCGCGGCTTGAAGCCCTCGAAGCGCCGCTGCATGTCGCGGTAGAAGGCCTTGTCGGCCTCGTTGTCGGCGGCCGGCGTGACGATCTGGATCGTCACGAACTGGTCGCCCGGCGTCGAACCGGGCAGGCCGCGACCCTTGAGGCGCAGCTTGCGGCCGGCGGCGGTGCCGGCCGGCAGGTTCAGCTCCACGGTGCCGCCGAGCGTCGGCACGTCGACCTTCGCTCCGAGCGCCGCCTCCCAGGGCGCGATCGAGATCGTGGCGCTGACGTCGCGGCCATCGATCTTGAACAGCGGATGCGGGCTGAACTCCATTTCGAGCAGGAGGTCGCCGCCGCGCGGGCCCTGCTCGGCGAGCCGGATGGTCTGGCCGGCCGCGATGCCCTTCGGAATCTGCACGTTGAGCGTGCGGCCGTTGGATAGGCTCACCTGGCGCGAGCCGCCGTTGTAGGAGTCTTCGAGCGTGATCGCGAGCTTGGCGCGCTGCGGCTGGGCCGCGAAATCGTCTTCGAATCCACCGCCGCCGAAACCGCTCATGCCCGGTCCGCCGGCGCCGCCCATGTTGCCGCCGAACAGCGTCGAGAAGAAGTCCGAGAAACCGGCGCCGCCGCCCATGCCGCCCATGTCGGCACCGCGACGGCCGCGACCCGCGCCGCCACGGAACTGCTGCTCCCAGCCCGGCGGCGGAGTGAATTGCGAGCCGGCCTTCCAGTTGGCGCCGAGCGCGTCGTAGGAGCGGCGCTTCTCGGGGTCGGAGAGCACCTCGTTGGCTTCGTTGATCTGTTTGAAGCGCTCCTCCGCACCCTTGGCCTTGTTGCGGTCCGGGTGGAATTCGCGCGCGAGCTTGCGGTACGCCTTCTTGATCTCGTCGGCCGTAGCGGTCCGCGAGACGCCGAGTACCTGATAGTAGTCCTTGTAGTCCATGACACATTATCGAGCATGTGACCGGCCGCCGTAGCGACGCCCGGTCTGAAAATGGGCCAACGAAAAAGGCGCTCGAAGCGCCCGTCACTGCTCCTCAGGATGCGGCTCGCGGCGCCGCTTTCAAGGGTGTTCATCCAGGCGATCGGATCGAGCCGCCGTGCCGGTCAGGTTTCTGCGCATGTTTGCCCCACTGCCGCCGGCCTCGCGGCGCCCACTAGGGTGGATCATCGAGGGGCGGGAAGACGCATGGGGGACAGTCAGGCATTGCAGGGGGGCGGGGCCGTCGTGGCGGCCTTCAAGAGCCCGTCGGGCAAGCGGGCCGAACCACGCGTCATGTTGCCGTTGGCCGTCGAGGTCGCGGGGCAGACGCTGCCCGCGCAGGACTGGTCGCTCGGTGGCCTGTCGCTGAGCCAGCCGCTGCCCACGCTCACGCGCGGCGACGTGGTGACGCTGAACCTGCGCTTCGGTGCCGGAGACGCGCAGATCACGCTCAACGGCATCGAGGCGCAGGTGGTGCGGGCCGCACCCGATGTCGCGCCGGCCTTCGAATTCCTCACGCTCAAGCCCGCTCACCGGCGGCTGCTCGACCGCATCGTGTCCGAATACCTGTCGGGCCAGCTCGTCAGCTTCGAAGAGCTGCTCGCGAGCGCTCCGCGCTACAACACGGCCGTGCGACGCGCTCCGCGCTCGGCGCGCGTGGTGCTGGCCTGCGTCGGCCTGCTGCTCGCGCTCGCGGCGCTCGGCTTCATCGGCTATCGGGCGATGTTCACGGCGCGGTCGGACTACGCAGCCGTGAGCGTTCCGTTCGTCAACGTCAGCGCCCCGATCGCGGGCACCGTGGTGCTCGAAGCGCCGCCGCCGAATCAGGTCTACGAAGCCGGCGCGCCGCTGTTCCAGATTCGTCCGCTGGTCGGGCAGAGCGAGGCCGATCGCCTGCAGATCGAGCGCACCGGGCTGCTCGCGCGGCGCACGCTGCTGCAGCGCCAGCTGCAGGAATCCGGGCAGATGGTGTCGGCGCTGCGCTCGGTGTACCGCACGCAGCGCGTCGCCGCGGACCGCCGCAGCCAGAGCCTGGAGGCCGAGATCGAGATCAAGTCGGCGATGCTCTCGCGCATGGCCGCGCTCGCCGAGCAGGGCGACATCTCCAAGCTCGAATTGCAGAAGCAGCAGTCCGACGTGTCGATGCTGCAACGCCAGCTCGCCGATGCCTCGAGCGAGCGCAACAACCTCGATACGCAGATCCGGCTGTCGTCCGCGGGCCTGCTCAGCACGAGTCTCAACGACCTGTCGCAAACGCCCGGTCGCCTGCGCGAAGAGCTGCTCGGCATCGAACAGAACCTCGCCGCGATCGACGCCTCGCTCGCGAGCCTGCAACAGCGCCAGACTTTCACGAGCCCCTGCTATTGCGTGCTGCAGAGTCTGCAGCTGCAGGACGGCGCGATGGTGCAGCCCGCGCAGACGGTGCTGCAGCTGCGCAAGGTCGGTGAGCGCACGATGGTGCGCGCGCTCGTGAGCACGCATGCGGCGCGCCGACTCAGGAACGGCTCGACCGCCGATGTCGAGCTCAGCGACGGTCGCGTCATCGAAGGCGGCAAGGTCGAGCGCGTGAGTTATCGCGCCACGCCCGAAGACTGGGCCGCGCTGCCGATCGGCCGTGAAACCCTGCTCGGCATGGCGGCCGTCGACATCACGCTGCCGACGCTGCTGCCCGACAGCGCCGACGGCATGCTCGCCGACGTGCGCTTCCACATGCCGTTTTCGCTGCGCTGGCGCTGAGGAAACTCTGATCAAGCGACTGCGCTCCGCATCTCGCCCGGCGGTGCCCGGAATCCTCACGTACATCTGCGTACGCTGCGGTTCCTGCGCTCCGTCCTCGGGCGACCTGCGTTCGCTCGCGACGCTTGATCAGCGTTTTTCTGATCTTCCATGAGCGCGGACAGCGCCGCGGCGCGCACGCCGACCTCGCTGTCCGGCTTCACCGCGGGCTCGACGTTCACGCAAAGCCTGCCCGGCACGCTGGTCTACCTGACGCCGCTGATCGCGCTGTTGCTGCCGATCGCCTCGCACTGGTTTTCGCAGCACGGCGCGATGCTGCTCGGGCTCGGCCTGATCGGCATCTGGCGTTACAGCTGGGCGACCGCGCATTACCTGCGCGCCTGGATCTACCGCGCATATCGCTTTCCGATGATTCGCGCGGCCACCGATGCCCGGCGCGATCGCTTCGATCACGTCGCCGTGCTGATCACGAGCTTTCGCATCGATGCCGAGGTCAACGCAGCCGTGTACGCCGCGCTGTTCCGCGAACTGCTCGACTACGGCGCGCGCGCCACCGTGGTCGCCTGCGTGACCGACCCGGCCGATGCGCAGCTGTTGCAGGCGGTCGGCCGCGCCTGCGGCTGCGAAGGGCGCATGGACGTGGTGGCGATGGCGCAGGCCGGGCTCGGCAAGCGGCATGCGATGGGCCGCGCGCTGCGCCATCTGGCCTCGCGTTCGTTGCCGTCGAACGCGGCCGTCGTGCTCATGGACGGCGATACGCTGCTGCGCGCGGGCACGCTCGATCGCTGCCTGCCGATTCTGCAGCGCAATCCGCAGGTCGGCGCGATCACCACCGACAATCTGCCGCTCGTGCGCGGCACCGCGATCAGCCGCGAATGGTATCGCTTGCGCATGGCGCAGCGGCATCTGCTGATGTGTTCGATCTCGCTGTCGAATCGCCTGCTCGTGCTGACCGGGCGCTTCTCGGTGTTTCGCGCATCGGTCGCCTGCCAGCCGGGCTTCGCCTCGCAGATCGCCGAAGACTCGGTCGATCACTGGCGCTTCGGGCGTATCCAGATGCTGTCGGGCGACGACAAGTCGAGCTGGTACTGGGTGCTCTCGCGCGGCTGGAAGATGCTCTACGTGCCCGACGTGACGGTGTATTGCCTCGAAGAATTGCCGTCGAAATCGTTCTTCGGCGGCACCACCTCGCTCATGAAGCGCTGGTTCGGCAACATGGTGCGCAACAGCGGCCGAGCGCTCGACCTCGGCATCAAGCGCACCGGCTTGTTTCCATGGTTCGCGCTGCTCGATCAGCGCCTGTCGCTGTGGACCGCGCTGGTCGGGCCGACGCTGTGCCTCGCGCTGACCTTGCTGCAAGGGCCGCAGGTGCTCGTGCTGTACCTGATCTGGGTGATCTTCGTGCGCACCGTGCAGGCGGTGCTGATCGGCCTGTTCGCCGGGCGCTTCAACGTCTGGTTTCCGCTGCTGCTGTACTACGGGCAGATGGTCGGTTCGGCCGTGAAGATCTGGGCGACATTCCACCCGAACGTGCAGAAGTGGACGCGCCAGAGCATCTCGGGCGCCGATGCCACGCCGCGCGCGAGTTCGACGCTGCTCATGTGGCTCACGCTGCTGGTTTTCGTGTCGGGCGTGGTCGTGATCGGCGGGGTGCTCGACCGTGCGCTTTAGGCGTGCCGTGGCGATCGCGCTGTGCCTGTTCTCGACCGAGGCGATCGCCTGCGAAGGCCGCTGGCGCGTGGACCTGCCGATCGCCGATGCGCGCGACGGCCGTGAACTCGCGAGGCTCTGGCGCGGCGCGGGCTTCGAAAGGCTCTGGGGCGTCGCCGAGAATCTCTCGCTCGTCGCGGGCGAGCCGGGGGTCTTGCGGCTGCGCTATCCGGCCGGCTCGTATGCGCCAGCCGCAGCGGATGCGCCGCGCGGCGGCGCCGGCTTTCTCGCGCCGCTGCTGAAATCGCAAGCGGGAACCGTCACGCGCGCCTGCCTGCATTACGAGGTCCGCGTGCCCGAAGGTTTTCGCTACGCCAAGGGCGGCAAGCTGCCGGGGCTCTACGGCGGCGATGCGCCGAGCGGCGGAGAATCGGCGGGCGAAAGCGGTTTTTCGATGCGCCTGATGTGGCGTGCGCAAGGCGCGCTCGAAGCCTACGCCTACGTCGCCAGCCTCGAGCCGGGCAGCAGCATCGGACGCGGCTCGGCGATTCTCACGCCAGGTCGCTGGACCGCGATCGATCTGGAGATCGCGCTCAACGATCCGCAGCGGGCGAACGGCTGGCTGAGGCTCAGCGTCGACGGCCGGCTCGCGGTCGAGCGCAAGGATTTGCGCTACCGCAATAGCGCCGCCATCGGCATCGACGGGCTCATGTTCAGCAGCTTCTTCGGCGGCGACGATCCGGGCTGGGCCTCGCCGGTCGATCAGTCCATCGAATTCCGCGATTTCGCGCTCTACCGACAGTAGCCGGTCGCGGCCCTATACTGCGGCCGCATATGAGCTCTCCAATCCAAGACTGGCATCCCCGCAGCTGGGCTGCGCGCCCGGCCGTGCAGCAACCCACTTATCCGAACCGCGCCGCGCTCGACGATGCGCTCACGCGCCTGTCGAAGCTGCCGCCGCTGGTGACCTCGTGGGAGGTCGACACGCTGCGCGAGCAGCTCGCCGAGGCCGAGGCGGGCAAGCGCTTCGTGCTGCAAGGCGGCGACTGCGCCGAATCGTTCGCCGATTGCGCGCCCGACACGATCACCAATCGGCTGAAGGTGCTGCTGCAGATGTCGCTCGTGCTCGTGCATGGCCTGCAAGGGCCGGTCACGCGCATCGGCCGCTTCGCGGGGCAATATGCCAAGCCGCGCTCGGCCGACACCGAGACGAAGAATGGCGTGACCTTGCCCGCGTATCGTGGCGACATCGTCAACGCGCCCGACTTCACCGAGTCCGCGCGTGTGCCCGATCCCGAGCGCCTGCTGCAGGCGCACGCGTTGTCGGCGATGACGATGAACTTCACGCGCGGGCTCATCGACGGTGGCTTCGCCGACCTGCATCACCCGGAATACTGGGACCTCGCCTGGGTCAAGCATTCGCTGCTCGCGGCGGATTATCAAAAGCGTGTCGATGCGATCGGCGATTCGCTGCGCTTCATGGAAACGCTCGCGGGCGGCGCGATACACGAATTCAGCCGCGTCGATTTCTTCACGAGCCACGAAGCGCTGCTGCTCGACTACGAGGCCGCGCACACGCGCACGGTTCCGCGCAAGAGCGGCTGGTACAACCTCTCGACGCATTTCCCGTGGATCGGCATGCGCACGGCCGCGCTCGACGGCGCGCACGTCGAATACTGCCGTGGCATCCGCAACCCGGTCGGTGTGAAGATCGGCCCGAGCATCGACATCGACTGGCTGCTCGGCCTGTGCCGCGCGCTCAATCCGGAAAATGAAAGCGGCAAGCTCGTGCTGATCCACCGCATGGGTGCAGCGAAGATCGCCGAGCATCTGCCGCGCCTGATCGAGGCCGTGCGCAGCGCCGGGCACAAGGCGCTGTGGCTCTGCGACCCCATGCACGGCAACACGCAGTCGACCTCCACGGGCATCAAGACGCGCAAGTTCGACGACATCCTCGCCGAGGTGAACCTGGCCTTCGACCTGCATCGCGCGAACGGCTCGCGGCTCGGCGGCGTGCACCTGGAGCTGACCGGCGAAGACGTCACCGAATGCCTCGGCGGTGCGCGTGACCTGACCGAGAAGGATCTCGAGCGCGCCTACCGCTCGACAGTCGATCCGCGCCTGAACTACGAGCAGGCGCTCGAACTCGCGCTCGAAATCGTCTCGCGCCAGCGCCGCGGCTGACGGCGGCATGAGCTCCTTCGTCGACCATCTGCTCGGCCTGCTCGCGGACTTCGCTCCGGTGCGGGCCAAGCGCATGTTCGGCGGGCATGGGCTGTTCATCGACGAGCTGATGATCGCGATCGTCATCGACGACGTGCTGTACCTGAAAGTCGATGACGGCAATCGCGAGCGCTTCGTCGAACGCGGGCTTGCGCCGTTCGAATATCACGCCAAGGGCAAGCGGGTTTCGCTGTCGTACTACCGCGCGCCGGAAGAGCTGTTCGACGAAGCCGAGATCGCGATCGAGTGGGCGCGCTCGGCGTTCGAAGCCGCGCTGCGTTCGCGTTCTGCGCCCAAGCCGCGTGCGGCCGGCAAGGTCGCGGCGAAGAAAGCGGCCGCTCGAAAAGTCGCGAAGAAGCCGACCAAGAAGCGCTGAGTCTCTCGTGTTCCGGCGGCCTCGCTAGACTCGCTAGACTAGTTCGCGCGCCGCCAGCTCGTTCTTCAGATACGCGTAATAGATCGGGGCCGCGATAAGACCGACGAGGCCGAAGGCCGCTTCCATCACGAGCATCGCGATCAGCAGCTCCCAGGCGCGCGCCTGGATGCGCGAGCCGATGATGCGCGCGTTGAGGAAGTATTCGAGCTTGTGGATCACCATGAGGTAAACCAGCGAACTCGCGGCGATGATCACCGAGTGCGACAGGCTCACGATCACGATCACGGTGTTCGAGATCAGGTTGCCGAGCACCGGAAGCAGGCCGGCGACGAAGGTCACCAGCAGCATGGTCTTGATCAGCGGCAGTTCCACGCCTACCAGCGGCAGCGCGACGCCCAGATACAGGCCGGTGAACAAGGTGTTGATCGTCGCGATGCGGAACTGCGCGAACACCACGCGGCGGAACGAAGTCGACAGGCGTTCCGCGCGTTCGCCGAGCGCGGCCGCGAGCGGGCGATGCACGATGTTGCTCTTGGCTTCGCGCAGCGACAGCAGGCCGCCGATGACCATGCCGATGAGGATGTGCACGATCGCACGCACCACGTTCTGCCCGAGTCCCTGCAGCGCCCCGGCGTTCTTGCGCAGCCAGCCCGAGACCGCGTTGCCGAGTTCGTCCGCGCTGTCCGGAATGTAGGGCAGCACCCATTCGGGCAATCGCGAGCGGGAGTCGTCGAGGATCTGCGCGAGCCATTTGAGCAGGCTCGACAGGTTGCCGGCCTCGCTGCGGAAGAACGCGAGCAGGCCGAAGATCAGGCCCGTGAGCGCCGTGACCACGAGCACCGCGATCAGCGCGATGACGATGACCTTGGCGAGCTCGGCCTCGCTGGGACGCGAGCGGATGAACGGGGCGAGCCCGCGCACGAGTTCGTAGACGAGCAGGCCGCCGAGCAGCGCGGGCAGCAGATGCAGCTTGAGCACGCAGACCAGCGCGAACGCCGTGATGATCCAGGTGGCGATCTCGATGCGGCTGACGCTGTGCGGGTGTGGGCTCATGGCGGCTCGAATAGTCGTTATCGGTTAGAGCGCTTTGGGGAAGAACAGCGTGGCGAACAGCTCGCGTCCACCCCGGCGCAGCAGCGCGACGGCGGCGAGCAGCAGCAACAGGCCCAGGCAGACCAGGTGCAGCGTGCCGGGCTCGGCGTGGCCGCGGGCGGACGGTACGGCGACGAATCGATCGAGCAGCAGGCCGATGGCATAAGCCCCCACGATGAAGCAGGCTGCATGAACGCTCGCGAAGCGGCGCCCGTGCAGGCTGCGCAGCAGCGGCCAGCGACGCGGCAGGGCGGCGCCCGAGGCCACCAGCAGGCCGAGCGCGACACCCGCGGGCGCGCCGGTGGCGAGCAGCATCGCGGCGATCGGCACGGCGCCGATCGCGGTGGCCCCGAGCAGCGCGCCGATGCCGACCGCGAGCGCGAGCTGCAGGCCCGGCGGCAGGCTCAACCACAGGCCTTCGTTCAGATACGGCAGACCCAGGGTGGCGATCAGCAGGCCGCAGATCAGCCACGGCAGCTGCGATTCGAACGGCCATAGCCGGTCGGCGCTCGGCGTGGCCGGCGGCGCCGGGTTGATCGAGCGCAGCGGTGCGCGCGCCGGGGCGGCGATCGTGAACGGCGAGACGTGGTCGTGCAGATCGCAGGCGCGGCCGACGATGGGCTCGGGCGCGAATTCGAAACGCGGCTGGCTCGCATCGCGGAACAGCCCGGGCAGCACGAGGCCGGTGACTAGGCTCAGCAGCAGCACGCAGCCGGCCGCGAGCACGGTCAGCGGCAGGCCGAGCAGGGCCAGCGACAGCGCCAGCCCGGCGAGCGTCAGCTGCGGCCCGGCGGCGAGCTGCAGCAGCCCGCGCAGCAGCGGTTGGCCGCTGGCCGCGTGCCGGCGATACAGCGGCTCGGACGGCAGGCCGCAGAGCAGGTCGAGCCAGCCGGAGCGTCCGGCCGGGCTGCGACTGCGGCGCGCGTTCCAGATCGCCAGCGCGAGCGTCAGCGCGAACGCGGCGAGCAGCGCGGGCGCGCTGTCGAGCACCAGGTCGATGAGCGGGTGCAGGTAGTCGGCATGGCCGGGGTGGCCGCCATGTCCTGCGTGTTCTTCGGCCGGATGCAGGTTTTCGAGCAGCAGCAAGGCGGCGACGGCGATGACGTTGCCCGAGCCTTCGAATAGCGGATGCGTGAGCCGCTCGTTCGAGCCATGCTCCAGGTGCGGACGGCCGAACACCACGTGCAGGATCGAGCCGGCGACGAGCGCCTGCAGCCAGGCCCAGCCGGTGGCCCCGAGCCAGCCGCCGAGCGTGTCCGCGAACGCGTAGCCGGCCACGGTGCCGGCCGCCATCGCCGCGATCGACAGCGCCGGCACCGCGTAGCCGAACACCGGATACAGCAGCCACCAGACCGCCAGGCCGACCGGAATGCTGTGCACGCAGATGGCCAGCGCGAGCGCGAGATGGACCTCGCCGTGGTGCTGCGGGGCCAGAGCGGTGCCGTCGCCGACGCTGTGCATGACCAGGCCGGCGATCGACAGCGCCAGCGTGGCGACGTGCGCCCGGCGCGCGTGGTGCAGCTGGTTTTCGAGCACCGTCGGGCCCAGCGCTCCGAGCATCAGGAAGACCAGCGCCCAGAGCCCGCCCGATTCGAGCGTGGCCGGCAGCACTTCAAGCAGCACCAGGCCGCTGATCGCCACGAGCACGAAGCCGTCGAGAAAGGCGAGCAGGCCCAGGCGCCGCCGCGCCGCCACATAAAGCACAGGGCCGGCCGCAAGCGCGAGCAGGGATGCCGAAAGCAGAAGCAGGTTCATCGAGCTGGGGGCGAGCCTTGGGCCTTCGGTCGGCGCATGAAGAAAGAATCGGAAGCCATTGTACGCAAGGGGCATAATGCGCGGCATGACGACCGAGCCGGATTCGATGCTAGGGCAGGGACAGGAGCAGGCGGAGGCAAGCGGCCTGCGTCGCGTCCTGGTCACCGGAGCCGCGGGCTTCGTCGGCTACCACGTCGCGCAGCGCTTGCTGGGCCAGGGCGCCGAGGTCGTCGGGCTCGACAACCTCAACAGCTATTACAGCGTCGCGCTCAAGCGCGAGCGCCTGCGCTGGCTCACCGACAAGCCCGGCTTCACGTTCCACGAACTCGATCTGGCCGATGACGCTGCGCTCGATGCGCTGTTCGCCGGGTCGCGATTCGACGCCGTGATCCACCTCGCCGCGCAGGCCGGCGTGCGCTATTCGCTGAGCAACCCCAAGGCCTACGTGCAAAGCAACCTGGTCGGCTTCGCGAACCTGCTCGAAGCCTGCCGCCACCACGGCCTGCCGCCGCTGCTGTATGCGTCCTCGTCGTCGGTCTACGGCGCCAACGAGCGCCTGCCGTGGGCGGTGGCCGACAACGTCGACCATCCGGTGTCGCTGTACGCGGCGACGAAGAAGTCGAACGAACTCATGGCGCATACCTACGCGCATCTGTACGGCTTGCCGTGCACGGGCCTGCGTTTCTTCACCGTCTACGGGCCCTGGGGCCGGCCCGACATGGCGTATTACAAGTTCACCCAGGCGATACTCGAAGGCCGGCCGATCGAGGTCTACAACCACGGACAGATGCGGCGCGACTTCACCTACATCGATGATGTCGTCGAATCGGTGCTGCGCCTCGCCGCGCGCCCGGCCGAGCCGAATGCGGACTGGAACGCGCTGAGCCCCGATCCGGCCTCGAGCCGTGCGCCGTACCGGCTCTACAACATCGGCAATCACCAGCCGGTGGAACTGCTCGACTTCATCGCCACGCTCGAGCGCGTGCTCGACAAGCCCGCGCAGATCGAACTGCTGCCGATGCAGCCCGGCGATGTCGTCTCCACCTATGCCGATACCGAAGCCTTGCAGCGCGATGCCGGCTTTGCGCCGAGCACGCCGCTCGAAGACGGGTTGCGACGCTTCGTCGACTGGTTCCGGCACTACCATGAAGCTTGACCAGAGCTCGAGCGAAGCCTGAGCGACCGTGGCGGCGCCCGCACAACGCACGCTGTTCGAAGCCGCCACCACGCGTGCGCGCATCGTGCGGCACTTCGACATCGTCTGCCTGATCATCGACGCGGGCGGCGCGATGATCATCCCGATGCAGGACTTCGTGCAGGCGCAGAAATGGGCCTCGTCGCGCATCGCCAGCGGCAATCTGCTCAACGATCGCGGACGCTTCCTGGAGCGCATGCAAAGCCTCGTCTCGCGCCCCGGTAGCCTCGCGCCGACACGCGGCAACCCGAAGCAACTCGAAGCGATCGTCCGCTCGATGCGGGCCGCGGGTTACGACGTCGGGGAGTGGTCGCTGCCGGCGGAGATCAAGAATCCGCCGGTGGGGCGTTGAGCGTCTCGCTTATCGCATGCTCGTGATGGGTCGGGCATGGAGTTCGGGCCGAGCGGCTCGGCCCTGAATTCACGCGCCGGGAAGCTGCATCGTGGAAGGTCCGGACCTCCGTCGTTCGGCGTCAGCAAGTTCGGTGGTGCGCCTAAAAGCTGCGCGCGTGGAGTATGCCCATGCCGCTACTCAAGCCTCGGAGTGTGACGCGGTTGGCGACTTACTGAGCCAAGGATGGGTCACTGTAAGAAATTACAGTAGGCGGTTATTCACTCTCCTAGAAAGTTCCAGATGCGTGGCTGCGAACATGGGCGGCGATAAGCTGATCCTCCCTGCCGGCGATTATCCAGAACTGGGCAGCCGCGGCTGGAATGACAGAACGTCCAGCTACATCGTGTACCAGCCCAGCCCTGGCTTCTCGTGCGAAGACTCGGTTGCTTACTTCTACAACAATGGCGGCCAGTCCGGGCGCTCCTATCCGGCGCCGCACGGCATGACGTTCTCGGGCGTCGGCGACTTCAACGATAAGGCGAGCAGCTATTCGGTTCCGGCGAGCGTGTGCGTTATCGCCTACAAAAGCGGCGGTTTTACCGGCTCGTCCATGAAGCTGTACTACGGCGGAACCAACACCATCTCGAACGATGTGATGTCGTCCTTCACGGTTTGGCCGTACAACGCCACTCAGTGCACCACGCCGTAAAACTTGAGGCCCGCTGAAGACTGCCCGTAGAGTCTTGCGGACAGTCTTTTTGAGTTCGCATCGAGGCGCTTATACTGCGCCGCCTCCAAGCTGGCAGGAACATTTGATGTCAACTTGTGACGACCCGGTAGCCCCCAAAATCGCCATCTTCATGTCGACGTCCGGGCATAGCGGCGTTGATCGTGCGATGCGCAACTTGATCCCTGCATTGGCATCAAGAGGTTACAAGGTTGATTTACTGAAAGTGCGTCGGCACGGCCCAGAACTCCACGATGTGCCCCCCAACGTACGTGTGCTGGATACCGGCGCCGCGACCACTTACGCAGCGCTTCCATACCTTATTCGCTATCTGAAGCAGGAGCGCCCCGCCGTTTTGCTGGGCGACAAAGATAGGGTCAACAGAACGGCATTGATTGCGCGATGGCTTGCGGGCAGAACGGCGAGTACGCGACTTGTGCTGAGTTCGGGCACGACGATCTCGATCGATCTGCAGCATCGAGGGTGGCTTGAGCGATGGATTCAACGTTGCTCAATGCGTTATCTCTATCCCTTCGCCGATCAGGTGATTGTGACTTGCGAGGCCGTTGCGGATGACATGGCGGCCTACACCGGCTTACCGCGACAGCACATACGCTCAGTGGCAAGCCCGGTAGTTCCTGCCTCGTTGTTCACCGAGACCCAGCCCCAGCCGGATCATTTGTGGTTTGGCGGCGACCGGCAACCGATCATCCTCGGCGTTGGGGAGTTGGCTCCCCGAAAAGATTTCACGACACTCATCCATGCGTTTGCCCGTCTACGCGCTAAACGCGATGCACGATTGGTGATAGCAGGCAAAGGGCGCGAAAAGGATGCACTGCAGCGCCTTTGCGCGGATCTAGGCGTTCAAGATTGCGTGGATTTCATCGGCTTTCGCCCTGACGTCTACTCCTTCATGGCGCATGCGAATCTCTTTGTGATGACTTCACGCTGGGAAGGGCTCGGCTTCGTACTCATCGAAGCCTTGGCGTGCGGCACGTCGGTCATCGCCCTGGATTGCCCCAGCGGTCCAGCAGAGATATTGGATAACGGCCGCTATGGCCCGCTCGTGCCCGTTGGCAACGTCGAGGCACTCGCGAGCGCAATGGAGCGCGTGCTTCAAGCACCAGTGGACGCCACGACAAATCGCGAAGCCGCGCGACGCTATGAGATCGAGTCAGCAGCCACTGAGTACTTGAACGCGTTCGGCCTACCCGCCTACTGGCCACCCCCGTAGTGGACGCATAATCAAATCGTGTGGTTTTTATCGCGATAATGCGCCTACGCCGAACTTCAAAAGTGACCGCGCCGCGCTTCTTCTCCCGCTTTAGTCGCCCCTAAAAAATCCGGAAAGTATTCCCTGATGCGCGGAGCCCGATGTGAGCACTGCTGAACTATGTGCACAGTGTTGTCAGTGCTTGCCAGCGCCCGCTTGCCACACCGCGCATCGATTGTTCGCCGGCATCGCCCGATCTTCCAGCAAGCCAAACCCAGCAGCACGAGCGAGCGCATTGACGGCCTCGAAGTCGCGAATCCCGCTCTGCGGATCGCGTGCTTTGAGCCAGCCGTCGAAGTCGCGATTGCTGTCGCTCGTGTGGCGGCCGTGATAGTTGAAGGGGCCGTAGACGATCAGCTTCGCGTCGGGCGTGACGATGTCCGGCAAGCGCTCGAACAGCTGCCGCACCGACTCCCAGCTCATGATGTGCAGCGTGTTCGAGGTGAACACCAAGTCGTAGCGCGCCTCGGGCCATGTGCCGCGTACGTCGAGCGTGATCGGCGGCAAGACGTTGCTCAGGCCGGAATCGTCGATCCACGCGCGAATGCCGGCGTGGTGTTCGGGCAGTTCCGAGGTTTGCCAACGCAGATGCGGCAGGGCGGCGCCGAAATGAACGGCATGCTGTCCGGTTCCGCTGCCGATCTCGAGCGCTTCGCGACGATCGGCGCAGTGGTCGCGCAGCACTTCGAGGATCGGGTCGCGATTGCGCTGGCAGGATGGGGCGTCGGGCTTGTTCATGGCTCATTGTAGTCCGAGCTTTGGCCATCCCCTCTCCCGCGGGCGGTAGAGGGTGGTGCGTCAGCACCGGGTGAGGGCGCACGCTTGGGCAGAGTGCCTGTTCCCAACGGCTTCCCCTCTCTCCCCGCCTTCGGCGGGACTCTCTCCCGCACGCGGGAGAGAGGACAGAACGATCGGGCTGAGGGAACAGAGCTATTGCGTCGGAGCCCTGCTCGACAAGGGCCTCGCGAGTGATTCGAGCGAGCGCCTCTCAGCCGCGAGGCCCCAACGCCAAGCGACGCCGGCCGCGATGATCATGAGCACCGCGCCAAAGCCGTAGCCGGCCGCGATCGCGGAGCGCTCGCCGGTCCCGATCAGCGTGCCGAATAGCCACGGCCCGGCGATGCCGCCCGCGCCGGTGCCGAGCGTGTAGAACGCGGCGATCGCGAGCGCGCGTATCTCGAGCGGAAAGCTTTCGCCGACGGTCAGATACGCCGAGCTTGCGGCGGCCGAGGCGAAGAAGAACACCACCGACCACGCGAGCGTCTGCGTCGTCGCGCTGAGCAGGCCGCGATCGAACAGCACGGCCGTGACGGTCAGCAGGATGCCCGACATCGCATACGTGAACGCGATCATCGGCCGCCGTCCGACGCTGTCGAACAGGCGGCCGAGCAGCAGCGGACCGAGGAAATTGCCGATCGCGAACGGCAGGATGTAGAGCCCGACTTTGTCGGGCGAGATGCCGTAGAAGGTGCCGAGCACGAGCGCGTAGGTGAAGAAGATGGCGTTGTAGAAAAACGCCTGCGAGGTCATCAGCACGAAGCTCACGGCCGCGCGCTGCGGATAGTGCTTGAACAGGCTTTCGAACAGATGGCGCACGCCGAAATTCTCGTCGCGCGCGTGGATCTCGACGCGATGCGGTGGCACGTCGGCCATCGGCTCGCGTGCATGGGCAAGTGCTCGCGCCTCGATGCTCTCGACGATGGCTTTGGCCTCGGCGATGCGTCCGCGCGTCATGAGCCAGCGCGGACTCTCGGGCAGCATGCTTCGCAGCAGCAACACGCCCAGACCGAGAATCGCGCCGATGCCGAAAGCGACGCGCCAGCCCATGTCGGGCGGCAGCAGGCCGGGCTGCAGCAGTACGATGGCGCCGAGCGCACCGAGCGCCGCGCCGACCCAGAAGCTGCCGTTGATGACCAGATCGGTGTGGCCGCGATAGCGCGCCGGAATCAGTTCCTGGATCGCCGAGTTGATTGCCGAATATTCACCGCCGATGCCGGCGCCCGTGAAGAATCGGCAGAGCAAAAAAAACATGAAGTTGTTCGAGAACGCGGTCGCCGCTGTCGCGGCGAGATAGACCAGCAGCGTGATCGTGAACAGCTTCTTGCGCCCGAGCCGGTCGGCGAGCCAGCCGAACACCAGCGAGCCGCTCACCGCGCCGAGCACGTAGGCGCTCGCACTGATGCCGACCTGCATGTCGGTGAACGCGAGTGCCGGGCTTGCCTTCAGCGCGCCCGACACCGAACCGGCGAGCGTCACTTCGAGCCCGTCGAGTATCCAGGTGATGCCGAGCGCGACGACGACGAGCGTGTGGAAGCGGCTCCACGGCAGGCGATCGAGACGCCACGGAATATCTGTGGTGATCGCCGTGCTGATCGCCGTACCGCTCGCGGTCTGGGTGGAACTCTGCATGCTCGCCGTCCTTGGCTCGATGGTGCGGATTGCGGTGCGGATCGACCGGGGGATTCGCCGGCCGTTCAGAGGCGCATGATCCCGCCTACAAAGTGAACGGGGCCAGACCGCGCCAGACGCAGAGCACCGCCGCGATCGCCAGCGAGGCGAAGGTCAGCAGGATGCCGGCCGCGCGGCCGAGGAACCATTTTTCGGTGAAGGCCAGCGCGATGCCGTGCAGCACGCGACCCACGAACAGCATCAGGCCGATCGCATGCAGCACCCATGGCGCGAGCACGCCGCCGGTTTCGAGCATCGCCATCATCAACAGCACGAGCGGCACGTACTCGGCGAAATTGGCGTGTGCGCGAATCGCGCGAAGCACTTCGGGCCTGCCGCCGTCGCCGAGATTGATGCCTCCGGTGCGGAAGCGGACGACGTGAAAGCTCAGCACCAGGAACCACAAGGCCAGAAGTCCCGCGTAGAGCGGCGTGATCGTGAGCATCGTTTGTTTTCTCCCCTGATTGGAACGGATTCGAAGTCAACGCGGAACGATTCGAGTCCAGACTCTACAATGTGCGCATGAAAAAGACCGTCGTCGCTTATGCGGCCCTGCCGCCGTCCTGCATCGCTCGCCTTGCCGAGACCTTCGAACTGCGCGATTTCACCGGCCAGTCCGGGCTCTCGCGCAATCCCGCCTTCGCTTCCGCGCTTGCCGAGGCCGAGGGTGTCATCGGCGCGGGCCTGGTTTGGGACAGGGCGCGCATCGCGGCGAGCCCGAAGCTGCGCGTGGTGTCGACGGTGACGGTTGGCTACGACCTCTACGACGTCGAGGCGCTCACCGAGCGCCGCATCCTGCTCTGCAACACGCCCGACGTGCTGACCGAGAGCGTCGCCGATCTGTCGCTCGCGCTGATGCTCAGTTGCGCGCGTCGAATCTCCGAACTCGAGCGGCTCGTGCGCAGCGGTGGCTGGAAGCGCAGCGTCGATACACCCGAATTCGGCAGCGACGTCTACGGCAAGACGCTCGGCATCATCGGCATGGGCCGCATCGGTGCGGCGGTCGCGCGTCGTGCGGCGCTCGGTTTCGGCATGCGCGTGCTCTACGACGCGCGCAGCGACAAGCCGCAGGTGGAGCGCGACTACGGAGCACAGCGGCGCTCGCTCGACGACTTGCTGCGCGAATCGGATTTCGTCTGCGTGCTGGCTCCGCTGACGCCTGAAACTGAGAACCTGCTCGGCGCGCGTGAATTCGCGCTCATGAAGCCGAGCGCGTTCCTCGTCAACGTCGCGCGCGGCAAGGTCATCGACGAGGCCGCGCTGGCGGTGGCGCTGCGCGAGCGCCGTATCGCCGGCGCCGGCCTCGACGTCTTCGTACGCGAGCCGCTCGCCGCGGATTCGCCGCTGATGTCGCTCGACAACGTCGTGCTGGTTCCGCACATCGGCTCGGCGACGCACGAGACGCGGCAGGCGATGGCGGACATGGCGACCGACAACCTGATCGCGGCGCTGACAGACGGAGAGCCGCGCGCGATGGTGAATCCACAGGTGCGTTAGGAAGCTGCCTGCAGCGTTTTTTTTGCGTGTCCCCTCTCCCGCTAGCGGGAGAGGGTGGTTCGAAGAACCGGGAGAGGGACGGCCCGGAAAGAAGCGCTCACTTGCCGATGAACCCTCTCTCCCCGCCTTCGGCGGGACTCTCTCCCGCAAGTGGGAGAGAGGAACGGCAGAGCGCTCCTTGAGTAAGAATCCGCGACGTTCGGCGAAAATTCATCGTCGCCGCACACTCTGTGCGCATGAGCAAGCAGACAGGCCGCGTTCGCATCGGGATTTCGGGTTGGCGCTACACGCCGTGGCGGGGGGTGTTCTACCCGAAGAAGCTCGCCCAGCGACGTGAGCTCGAATATGCCTCGCGCCAGTTTCCGAGCATCGAACTCAACGGCTCGTTCTATGCGCTGCAACGCCCCAAGAGCTACGCGCAGTGGTACGCGGATACGCCGGACGACTTCGTGTTTTCGATCAAGGGCAGCCGCTACATCACGCATATCCGGCGCTTGCGTGACGTCGAGGAACCGCTTGCGAGTTTCTTCGCGTCCGGGCTGTTCGAACTCAAGGAAAAGCTCGGCCCGTTCCTGTGGCAGTTCCCGCCGAGCATGCACTTCGACGCTGAGCTGTTCGACCAATTTCTGAGCCTGCTGCCGCACTCGACGGCAGAGGCGCAGACGCTCGCGCGCCGGCATGCGCGGCACATGGCGAAGGATCGCGTGAGCCTGGAGATCGATGCCGATCGGCCGCTGCGTCACGCGGTCGAGATTCGCAACGAGAGCTTCGTCGATCCGGCCTTCATTCGCCTGTTGCGCAAGCACCGCGTTGCGCTCGTGTTCGCCGATACCGCCGGTAAATGGCCGTACGCCGAAGACCTGACGGCCGACTTCGTCTACCTGCGCCTGCACGGCGACATCGAGCTCTACAAGAGCGGTTACGGCGATGCGGCGATCGCGCACTGGGCCAAGCGCATCGATCGCTGGCGCCGCGGTGAGGCTGCGGCGCAGGCGAAGACCATCGACGAGGCCAGCGGCCGGCCGCGCGCCAAGCGCGATGTCTACTGCTATTTCGACAACGACGTGAAGGTCAAGGCGCCCGTCGATGCGGCTTCTTTGATGCAGAAACTCGGAGTCGAGTGGACGCCCGTAGCCAAGCGCGAGGAAGCGGCCTGAGGCTCATTGCGGCTCGTGTTCGATCCACGGCGGCACCGGCGCGCTGAGCCGCTTGCCGTAGGGGTAGCCGTGAACTTCACCGAACTCGCCTTTGCCGGCGTTCCATTCGTGCACGGATTTGAGGATCTCGGCCTTCTCGCGTGCGACGAAATTCCACCACATCAGAATCGGCGATTCGAAAGGCTTGCCGCCGATCAGCATGAAGCGTGAGGGCTTCTCGCTGTGCAGCGACAGGACATTGCGCCCGCTGCCGAGATAGACGAGCGCATTCGGAGCCAGTGCCGTGCCACCGACTTCGGCCGAGCCCGTGAGCATGAAGGCGGCGTATTCGAAGTCCTCACGCAAGGGCAGGTCCAGTGCTGCGCTGCCGGCGGTGACGATGTCGAGCCCAAGCGTCGGCCAGAAGCTGCGCGCGGGCGAGCGCTCGCCGAGCGCATCGCCTTCGATCACGGTGAAGTGAAAGCCGCCGCGATCGACGATCGGCAGCTGCGCGTAGTGATCGAACATCGGCTCGACGTGGCGCGATTCGTCCGGCAGCGCGATCCAGAACTGCACGCCGTGCATGTTCGGCGAGGCCGGGTTCGGCGATTCCTCCGAATGCGAGATCGCGCGTCCGCTCGTCATCACGTTGAGCTGGCCCGGGCGGATCAGCTGTTCGGTGCCGAGGCTGTCGCGATGAAAGATTTCGCCTTCGATGAGCCAGGTCACTGTCTGCAAGCCCGTGTGCGGATGCGGGCCGACGTGCAGCGGGCCGCTCTGGTCCAGCGTCGCCGGGCCGATGTGATCGAGGAAGCACCACGGTCCGACCATGCGGCGCAGGCGCGAGGGCAGGGCGCGATGGATCGGCATGCCGTCGCCGACGATCTCGGCGCGCGCTTCGATGAGTTGCAGCTCGGGTCCGCTCGTCATGACGGTTCTCCTGGCGTGTGGTCGTGATCAGGTCAAGGCGGTCGAAATGTCGATGCGCCCGCTCAGGATCTTGTGTACCGGGCAGGCGTTCGCCACTTGCAGCAGGCGCTCGCGCTGCTCCGCATCGAGTTCGCCGAGCAGCGTGATCTTGCGCGAGATCAGCGAGCTTCCATCGGCCGGCTTGCCGGCTGGATTCAAGGCAAGCTCCACTTCCACGCCTTGCAGCGGCCACTGCTTGCGATCCGCGTACATGCGCAGCGTGATCGAGGTGCAGCTGCCGAGTGCGGAGAGCAGCAGGTGATCGGGCGTCGGGCCCAGGTCGGCGCCGCCGAGGCTGGCCGGTTCGTCGGCGAGCCATTCGTGCGCGCCGCTGCGGTTGGTCGCGGTGTAGGGCGTGCTGCCGATGCGGGTACTGACTTCCACGGTCGCCATTGGTAGGTCCTTGTCGATGGTGAATGATGCTTTTACCAGCTCGTGCGCTGCGGCAGCAGGGCGCGCAGTTCGTCGGGTGTCAGGTCGCGCCAGCGGCCGACTTTCAGCGTGCCGAGTCGCAGGTTGATGATGCGCACGCGCTGCAGCCTGCGCACTTCGTAGCCGAACACCTCGCACATGCGCCGGATCTGCCGGTTGAGCCCCTGCGTGAGCACGATGCGGAACGCGCGATCAGGCCGCGCCTCGAAGCGCGTGACCTTGCAGCGCTTGGTCGTCACGTTGAGCTCGGGCAATCGCACGCCGCGGCTCATGCCGTCGAGAAACGCATCGGTGATCGGCTTGTCGACCATGACGATGTATTCCTTCTCGTGCTGGTTTTCGCTGCGCAGGATTTCATTGACGATGTCGCCGTTGCTCGTGAGCAGGATCAGGCCTTCGGATTCCTTGTCGAGGCGGCCGATCGGAAAGATGCGCTCCTTGTGCTTGACGAAATCGATGATGTTGCCGTCGATGTGGCGCTCGGTGGTGCAGGTGATGCCGACCGGCTTGTTGAGCGCGATGTAGACATGCTGCTTGCTGCGCGCGCCGATGGCCTTGCCGTCGACGCGAACTTCGTCGCCTTCGTTGACCTGCGTGCCGAGCTCCGCGCGCTTGCCGTTGACGCTGACGCGCCCGCGTTCGATCCAGCTGTCGGCCTCGCGACGGGAACAGATGCCGGTTTCGCTGATGAACTTGTTGAGGCGCATGCGCGGGGTGGGTAGGAGCGGTCGCCCCCTATTATGAGTGTTATGGGCGTAGGCGCACTCGGCATGCCGTTCCTCTCTCCCGCTTGCGGGAGAGAGTCCCTGCGAAGCAGGGGAGAGAGGGGCCGTTCGATGTACTAACCGCTACTCGTCCACAGCCCCTACTTGTGCGCAGCCTTCACCCCGCCCAGCGTCGCACGGTTTCGATCACCCACTCGCCATCGTCGAGCGGCAGATCGTGGCCCGCGCTCGGGTGCACGATCAGCTCCCGGTTCCATCGTGTCGCGAGCCGCTCGGAGCAGCTCGGATGCACGAGCGCATCGCCGGCGCCGCTGAGCAGCAGCAGTTTTTCGAGCGGGGCCTGCCGGGGCGCCCGATAGCGCACGGCGGCCGCGAGCTGGCGCAGCGCATTGCCGCGGCTGACCGGATGCTCCCGGCGCCAGGCCACCCAGTCGTCGATCACCGCTTCGGGGCGCGTGGTCGTGGTCAGCTTCAGGATGCCGCGTTCGATCTCGTGCTCGCCCGGCGTGCCGAGCGCGAGCCTCGCGAAGCCCGCATAGGCGCGCGGTTGCAGCCGGCGATAGAACGGCGAGAACGGGCGCAGGCTCGTGTTGACGAGCACGGCGCGCTCGATTTCGTGCGGATGCCGCTGCGCCCAGGCGACCGCGACCATCGCGCCCATCGACATCGCGAGCAGGTTCCAGGGCTCGCGCAGGCCGAGCCGATGCAATTCGGCGCGTGCCGCCTCGGCCATGCCTTCGATCGTGCCCGGACTCGTTTCGGCATGGCGCTCGCCGTTGCCGGGCAGGTCGATCAGCACCACGCGCACGCCGAGCGCTTCGGCGAAGGCCTGCGGAAATGCGCCCCAATGCCGGGCCTCGCGCATGAGGCCGCGCAGCAGCACCCAGGTGACTGGCTCGCTCATGCCTGGACGCGACCGCGATACCAGAGATCGAGCGCTGCGGCGCGATGCTGCTCGCGCCGCTCGCCGGCCTGCGGCAGCCAGCGCTCGTAGCTGCTCGCGGCGCGCGTGAAGAAATCGAGCAGGCCGATCTGCCGGCGCATCACGCGTCGCTGCCGATGCGCGATCAGCGGATTGAAGATGCCGTAGCGCGAGAACAGCTGGCGCGGGTTCTTCTTGATCCACAGCCACGAGCCCATTTCGAGCGTGAGCGGCAGGAAGCGGTGCTGCGTGTCTTCGATCGAGCGCAAGTAAAGGTAGTCCCAGAGATCGCCGTGGGTCAGATATTGCAGGCTTTGCGGCTCGAACACATACGGGTGATGCGCCTGGCTGCGCGCGTAGATGTCCCATAGCGCGTGCACTTCGGCCAGGTGCGGAATCGGTTTGAAGGTGTGGGCGTACGGAAACCAGATGCGGTCCTGCACGCCGAAGCCCGAGTGGCAGTCGATGGCGAGGCTGAACGGGCGACCGAGCAGCTCCTGCTGCACGAGCGCGCAGAGCGCCGCGCTTTCGGGCTCCATCGCCGAGCCCGCGGCCCCGCGATACCAGGGCAGGCCGGCGCTCACGCGCTGGCCGCCGACCATGAACGGCACCGGATCGGTCGCGTCGACCGGCGCATTGCGCATCAGGTCCACGCCGCGCGGATTGGCGCGCGTGCCGAGCGCGAGCCCGCCCGGATTGACCAGCGGCATGAACACCAGGCGCAGGTTCTGCAATTGCTGCACGAGCAGCGTGTCCCAGGACAATCGCGACACCAGGCTGGCCAGATAGGCGATCACCACCTCGGCGCCGATGCGCTCCAGCCCGTGCACGCCGCCGAAGAAGCCCACGGCCGGAACGTCCGGCGACGGATTGCCGAGCGTGATCGCATGCACCGGCAGCTGGCGCTTGCCGGCCTTGACCTCGCAGAGCACGCGGGCTTCCAGATGCGGCCGACCGGCTTCGATCAGCCGCTCGATCTCGTCGAGTTCGGGCGTCGGGCGCTGCAAGCTGGGCAGGGGAACGGCCATCGGGTCGGGTGGGCTCGGGTTTCGAAGAAACGGCGGAACATAGGCCGCGCGCATTGCAGTCTGTTGACGTGCGCCGTCATCGATTCGCCATCAGGCTGTCATCCGCGGGCGCTAGCCTGGGGTTTCGCGATTCAGTCCGCTTCCGCCTCGGAAGCGCGCGAGGAGACCGGCCCATGACCCGTATCGTCCGCAAGATCAGCGTGTCCCGCCCGGTGACGCTCGGCGCCGTCGTGCTGCTCGGCGTGGTGGAATTCGTCGCCCTGCGCCGCACCCAGCTGCTCGGCCAGCAGCAAGCCTGACGATTGCGTGAGGGCTTAGGCGTGAGGCGAGATTGACCTGAGCGGCGCGCGTAGAATGCGCGCGTGCATTGCCCTCATTTCACTGCCCGTCGCTGTCTCTCCTGCACCGAGCTGGCGACCGCCTATCCCGATCAGCTGAGCGCCAAGCAGCGGCATTGCGCCGGCCTGCTGTCGGCCTGGCCGGGCATCGACTGGCTGCCGCCGGTTTCGAGCCCCGAAGCAGGCTTTCGCAACAAGGCCAAGATGGTCGTCAGCGGCAGTGCGCGGCGGCCCGTGCTCGGCATTCTGGGCGCCGATGGACGCGGCGTGGATCTTCGCGATTGCGGTCTGTACTCGGCCTCCTTGCAGGCGAGTTTCGAGGCGATGGCCGATTTCATTCGCGACGCCAATCTCACACCCTACGACGTCGCCGAGCGTCGCGGCGAACTCAAGTTCCTGCTCGTCACCGAATCGCCCGATGGCGAGCTGATGCTGCGTCTGGTGATGCGATCCGAGGCGCAGTTGCCGGCCGTGCGTGCCGCGCTTCCGGCTCTGCTGCAACGGCTGCCGAAACTCGTAGTGGTGTCGGTGAACCTGCAGCCCGAGCACAAGGCCGTACTCGAGGGCGAGCGCGAGATTCTGCTGAGCGAGCGTGGCGACCTGCGCATGCCGGTCAACGATCGCGTGCTGCACCTGCGGCCTCAGAGTTTCTTTCAGACCAATACCGATATCGCCGCCGCGCTGTATCGCCAGGCGCGCGACTGGGTCGACGAAATCCGGCCCGCGTCGATCTGGGATCTGTACTGCGGCGTCGGCGGCTTCGCGCTGCATTGCGCGGGCCCGTGGCGCAAGCTCACCGGCATCGAGCTGAGCGCCGAGGCGATCGCGAGCGCGATCCGCAGCCGCGACGAACTCGGACTCGCGCGCATGGAGTTCATCGTCGGCGATGCGACCGATTACGTGCGTCAGGCGAGCGAGCGGCCCGACCTGGTCATCGTCAATCCGCCGCGACGCGGCATCGGCGAGCCGCTCGCGAGGCTGCTCGACGAATCGACTGCGGTGGAATCGGTGATCTATTCGAGCTGCAACGCCGAATCGCTCGCGCGCGACCTGCGCTCGATGCCCGCGTTCGAGCCCACGAAGGCGCGGCTGCTCGACATGTTTCCGCACACCGGGCATTACGAGGTGATCGTGCTGCTGCGGCGTCGCGAGGTGTCGTCGACTTAGGGGGTGTTTTCGAGCAGCCAGCGCGTAGCCGCCATACCGGCTCGATGCCCGCTCGCGAAGCAGGCCGTCAGCAGATAGCCGCCGGTCGGCGCTTCCCAGTCGAGCATCTCACCGGCGCAGAACAGCCCGGGCTGCGTGCGGCTCATCAGCGCGTCGTCGAGCGCATCGAGGCGCACGCCGCCGGCGCTGCTGATCGCCTCTTCGATCGGGCGCGTGCGCAGCAGCGTGAGCGGCAGGCGCTTGATCGTTTCGGCGGTGCGCTGCGCATCGGCCAGCCCGTCCTTGCCGAGCGCTTCATGAAGCAGCCCGACGCGCAAAGCGTCGAGATGCGCGGTCCGGCGCAGGTGTTCGCTCATCGAACGCTTGCCGCGCGGGCTCGCGATCGCGCGTTGCAGTTCGGCTGCGCTGCGCTGCGGCGCGAGATCGAGCACGAGCTGCACCGAACCCTGTGCTTCGAGCACCTCGCGCAGACCTGCCGAAAGCGCATAGAGCAGACCGCCTTCGAGCCCTTGCGCGGTGATCATGAGTTCGCCCTGCTGCGACTGTTCGGCGCCGCTCGCATCGCGGTAGCGCGCGATCACCGGCTTGAGCGGAGCGCCCGCGAAACGCGACGAGAAGTGTTCGCTCCAGTCGACTTCGAAGCCGCAGTTCGCGGGCCGCAGCGCACGAATCGGCAGGCCTTGCAGCCAGCCGGTCCAGCGGCCGTTCGAGCCGAGCTCGGGCCAGCTCGCGCCGCCGAGCGCGAGCAGCACCGCGTCGGCGTGCGCGAGTCGCTCGCCCGCATTCGTGCGCAGGCTCAGCTCGTAGCCGTCGGCGAGCGCGCGCAGGCCGGTGCAATCGTGCTCGACGTGAAAGCGCAGGCCTTGGGCGCGCAAGCGGCGCACCCAGCCGCGCAACAGCGGAGCGGCCTTGAAATCGGCTGGAAACACGCGCCCGGAGCTGCCGACAATGGTCTCCACGCCGAGACCGCGCGCCCACTCGCGCAGGGCCTGCGCGTCGAAGCCATCGAGCCAGCGGCCGACGGTTTCGCGCTGCTCGTAGTAGCGCGCGTCGAACGCGGGCCGCGGCTCCGAATGCGTGAGATTGAGCCCGCCCTTGCCGGCGATCAGGAACTTGCGGCCCACCGAGCCCATGCGCTCATAGAGATCGACCTCGATGCCCTGCGCACGCGCGACTTCGGCCGCGATCAGGCCGGCCGGGCCTCCGCCGACGACGGCGAGGTTGGGGGTTTTCGAAGCGCGGGAGGGCATGGCGGCGGATTATCGCCGATCGCTGGCTGCCGATCGCCGTCAGCCACGGGCGAGTCGCTCCGCGTGAATTCATCGGATGGCGCTAGGCTGCGCCGCACGACCCGCTCGCTCCGAGAGCCGCCATGATCCGCACGATGACTGCAATGCTGCTGGCCTGCCTTGCGCTGCCCACATTCGCGACCCCGCCGCCCGACAATCCGCCGGCCGTGCGCGCCGAGGCCAAGCCGAGCCCGGCGCTCGGCATGGAGGGCTTCGCGTATCCGTTCCTGGTTCGCAGCTTCGCGTTCGAAACCCAGCGCCAGGGCCTGCAGATGGCGTACATGGACGTCGCCCCGACCGGCAAGCCCAATGGCCGCACGGTCGTGCTGCTGCACGGCAAGAATTTCTGCGCCGCGACTTGGGAGGCGCAGATGCGCTCGCTGCTGGCGGCGGGTTACCGCGTGGTGGCGCCCGACCAGATCGGCTTCTGCAAATCGAGCAAACCGGCGAGCTATCAGTACAGCCTCGCGCAGCTCGCGGCGAACACGCATGCGCTGACGCAGAAGCTCGGCCTGCAGCGCATCACGCTGATCGGCCATTCGATGGGCGGCATGCTCGCGATGCGCTACGCGCTGATGTATCCGCAGCAGCTCGAAAAGCTCGTGCTCGTGAACCCGATCGGACTCGAAGACTGGCTCGCGGAGGGCGTGCCGTACCAGGGTATCGACGCGTACTACGAGAAAGAGCTCAAGACCAGCGCCGGGAGCATCAGGCAGTACCAGCTGAAGACCTATTACGACGGCAAATGGAAGCCCGAGTACGACCGTTGGGTGCGGATGCTCGCGGATCAGTACGACGGCGTCGACGGCAAGCTCACGGCGTGGAACCAGGCGCTGACGACCGACATGCTGCTCACGCAGCCGGTGATCCGCGAGATCGATCGCATTCGCGTGCCGACGCTGCTGATGATCGGCCAGCGCGACAACACCGCCATCGGCAAGGACGCGGCTCCGCCGTCGGTGGCGAAGCGGCTCGGCAACTATCCGAAGCTCGGACGCCAGGCCGCGCAGCGGATCGCAGGCTCGGAGCTCGTGAGCTTCGACGATCTCGGACACTCGCCGCAGGTGCAGGACGCCGCGCGCTTCGATGCGGAGCTGCTCAAGCGACTGTGAGGCGGGCTCGCAGTGCCGCGACTCAGCTCAGATCGCCGTCGACGTAGAACCAGCGCGCGTCCTCGCGCACGAAGCGGCTGATCTCATGCAGCCGTTGTGCGCTGCCGCCGCCGAGCTTGAACTTGGCGACGAACTCGACGACGGCCGCATCGCCCTGGCTCTCGTGACGCAGCACTTTGAGTCCCAGCCATTTCGGCGGCGGCGTTTCGGCCGCCAGATCGAGGCTCGCCGGCCGCGTGCTCGCATGCCAGCTCGCGAGCAGATAAGCCTCGAGCCTGAGCACGTAGGCGCTGTAGCGCGAGCGCATGAGCGCTTCGGCCGTCGGCGCCGCGGCGCCCTCCTGGTGAAAAGGCTCGCAGCAGTGCGCGTACAGGCGCTGCTCGTCGCAGGGGCATTTCATCCCGCGATGCTCGCGCCCGGAACCAGGCGAGGCATCAGCGCCCGACCAGCGAGCGCGCGATGATCTCCTTCATGATCTCGCTGGTGCCACCGTAGATGCGCTGGATGCGCGCGTCGGTCCAAAAGCGGCTGATCGGGTATTCGGTCATGTAGCCGTAGCCGCCGAACAGCTGCAGGCAGGCGTCGGTGACGCGGCCTTCGAGTTCGGTGGTCGACAGCTTGGCCATCGCGCCGGTGACCGGGTCGAGCGTGCCTTCGGCGTATTGCGCCGTGCACTTCTCGATGAAGGCGCGATGCACCTCGATGTCGGTCTTCATCTTCGCTAGCTCGAAGCGCGTGTTCTGCAGGCTCGCGATCGTCGCGCCGAAGGCCTTGCGCTGCGTGACGTATTCGATGGTCTTGTCGAGCGCGCCCTGCGCATGCCAGACCGCGCTGATCGCGAGCGCCAGGCGCTCGCGCGGCAGCTCGTCGATCAAGTGGCCGAAGCCGCCGCCGACGCGCCCGAGCACCTCGCTCGCGTGGATGCGCAGGTTGTCGAAGAACAGCTCGCTGGTGTCGGCCGAATGCAGGCCGATCTTGTCGAGATTGCGGCCACGCTTGAAGCCCGGCAGCGCGGTATCGACCGTGAACAGCGTGGTGCCCTTGGCGCCGGCTTTCGGATCGGTCTTGGTCGCGAGCACGACGACGCCGGCGTGCTGGCCGTTGGTGATGAAGGTCTTGCTGCCGTTGATGACGAAGTGATCGCCATCGGCGGTCGCGCTGGTCTTCATGCCCTGCAGGTCCGAACCCGCGCCGGGCTCGGTCATGCCGATCGCGCCGATGCATTCGCCGCTGGCCATGCGCGGCAGGTACTTGCGCTTCTGCTCTTCGCTGCCGAGATGCAGGATGTACGGCGCGGCGATGTCCGAATGCACGGTGAGGTTCGAGGCCAGCGCCAGAAAACCCATGCGCGAGACTTCCTCGATCACCACCATCGAGAACGCGAACGGAGCGCCCGATCCGCCGTATTCCTCGGGCTGGTCGACGCAGAGCAGGCCGTTGGCGCCGAGCGCCAGATACAGCTCCTTCGGAAAGATGCCGGCCTTTTCCCAGCTTTCGTAGTGCGGCTCGACCTCGTCGGTCAGAAAGCGGCGCACGTTGTCGCGGAACAGATCGAGCTCTTCATTGCCGGCCGTCATCGTCTTCATCCTCCAGTCCAGTATCGAATGCAGCGATTATCGCGATGACGGCCCCGCGCGTCGCCCTTCGGATGGGTGGGGTGCAGTACGGTGAGTGCCGGTGCAGCAACCCGCGGGCTCGGCGGCATGACCGTCGGGCGAGGAGCATGGCGCCGCCCGCTCTGGCGTCGCAGCGTGCAGGGCGACGCGCAAGGCCTGTGCGCCCGTGCGCCGGCGCAGCAGCGGAGTGTGACCGGGACGATCTACTTCGCGGCTGATTTGACCGGCGCTTCCGGCAGCGTCTTGTGCTTGTACTCGCACAGATCGACGATGCCACAGCGCCCGCATTCGGGCTTGCGGGCCTTGCAAATATAGCGTCCGTGCAGGATCAGCCAGTGATGCGCGTCGCGGGCGAATTCGTCGGGGGTGAATTTGACGAGCCGGTCTTCGACCTGGCGCACGTTGCTGCCGGGCGCGAGCCCGGTGCGATTGGCGACGCGGAAGATGTGCGTGTCGACCGCGATGGTGTGTTCGCCGAACGCGGTGTTGAGCACCACGTTGGCGGTCTTGCGGCCGACGCCCGGCAGCTTCTCGAGCGCTTCGCGATCACGCGGCACCCCGCCGCCGTGTTCGCGCAGCAGGATCTCGCACAGCGCGATCACGTTCTTGGCCTTGGCGTTGAACAGGCCGATGGTCTTGATGTGTTCGCGCAGGCCTTCGAGGCCGAGATCGAGGATCGCCTGCGGCGTATTCGCGACCGGGAACAATCTCGCGGTGGCCTTGTTGACGCCGACGTCGGTCGCCTGCGCGGACAGCACCACGGCCACCAGCAGCTCGAACGGCGTGGTGTAGCGCAGTTCGGTGGTCGGGTGCGGGTTGGCTGCACGCAGGCGCTCGTAGATGGCGCGGCGCTTGGCTGGGTTCATCGAGGCGGGCTTTCAGGTTAAAAGCAGCGGTTCTGGTTCGGCAGGCGATTGTGGCAGCTCGCGGCTGGCCTTGTCCGCGTTCTCGGCACGCGACGGCGCGAGTACCGAACGCGCGACAGCGGCCAGCGCGAGCGCCTGCACGGCGTTGAGCCGCGGATCGCAATGCGTCTGGTAGCGCAGCGGCAGGTCCCGCTCGGACAGCTCTTGCGGTCCGCCCGTGCATTCGGTGACGTTCTTGCCGGTCATCTCCAGATGCAGGCCGCCGGCGTGGCTGTTCTCCGCGCGATGCACTTCGAAGTAGCCACGCACTTCGTCGGCGACGCGCTCGAACGGCCGCGTCTTGTAGCCACCGGCCGCAGTCTGCGTGTTGCCGTGCATCGGATCGCAAATCCAGATCGCGGGCCGGCCTTCGCGCTGCAAGGCGCGCACGAGCGCGGGCAGCTTGTCGCGAACGCCTTCGGCGCCCATGCGCGAGATCAGCGTGATGCGTCCGGGCTCGCGCCGCGGGTCGAGCACGTCGAGCACGCGCAGCAGTTCGTCGGGCGTCATCGACGGCCCGCACTTGAGTCCGAGCGGGTTGGCGATGCCACGGCAGAATTCCAGATGCGCGCCGCCGAGCTGGCGCGTACGATCGCCGATCCAGAGCAGGTGCGCCGAGCAGTCGTACCAGTCTCCGCTGACGCTGTCCTGGCGCGTGAGCGCGGCCTCGAACGGCAACAGCAGCGCTTCGTGGCTCGTGTAGAGGCGCGAGCCCTTCGCGATCGACGATCCGTCGAGCGCGCGCAACAGGTTCAGCGTGATCGCCGATTGCTGGTAGGCGCGCAGCATGCGCTGAGGATCGGGCACGCGGCTCTGCGCGTCGAAAGCCGGCCCGTTGACGATGTCGCCGCGATAGCTCGGCAATTCGACATCGCCGATCTTCTCGATCGCGGACGAGCGCGGCTTGGCGAACTGACCCGCGATGCGCCCCACCGTGACGACGGGCAGGTGAGCGCTCAGCGTGATCGCCATTTCGCGCAGTGTGCGATGCGTGTCGCGCAGGTTGCTGGCCGAGAATTCGGCGAAGGATTCCGCGCAATCGCCGCCCTGCAGCAGCAGCGCCTCGCCGTTGGCGACGCGAGCGAGTTGCGCCTTGAGCGCGCGGATTTCGTCGGCGAGCACGAGCGGAGGCAGCTGCCGCAACTGCGCGATCACGCGCGCATGCGCGTCGGCGTCGGGATATTCGGGCGCCTGGCGGATCGGATGCGCCTGCCAGCTCTGCGGGTGCCAGGTGGCGGCGCCAGGTGATCGTCGTCGCGGAACGGAATCCGCGTCGGCGGCGGCGATCGAATCGCCGGTGATGACGTCTTGGTCGAGCTTGAACACTGCCTTTGCTCCTGGTTTGGAGCCGCTTCCGCGGTGGCGATCGTTCGAGTGAGTTCGTGGGAGCTCGGACCTCTGGAAACACGAAAGCCGCCTGTTCGGAGGCGGCTTTCGTTGAACAACGGAAATCAGCCGCCGGCTATCGATACGGGCGGTAGTACCAAAATCGTGCGGTATGGGCGGCGAGGGCCGTCGGGGTCTTCATGGCGGCGCACAGGTTAGTCAGGCATTTCGCAAACGGCAAGCAGAAATTCTTCATCGAGCCGATAGCGAACGTCGAAGATCGCGGTGGTCGTCACGGCGACTGCGCGTCCGAGAAGCCGCTCAGGATCTCGTAGCGAATGCCCTGGCCGTCGGCCTGCAGCACCTTGAAGCGCGCATCGCGATACCCGATTTCGGTCGGCGCTTTCGGGTCCAGCGTATAGCTGAGCGTCTGCTCGTAGCTCGGCAGGCTCAGGCTGTTGGCGTAGTCGCGATAGCGCAGCGTGAGCACGTCGCCGGCGCGGCCCTGATAGATCAGCTCGGATTTGAAACCGCGCATCGTCGAGCCCGGTCCGAGGTCGTATTTGACTGCGGGTTCCAGTGGTCGCTTGGAGCTCACGAGGCCGAGGTTGCTGACGAGCACGTGATCGAAATCGCCGTTGCGGTCGAGATCGTAGAAGCAGGCGAAGCTCGATTCGATCGGCGTGCAATAGGCGCGTTCGCCGTCGACGTCGCGAGCGACGAGCCGCGTGCTGATGGTCACGCCTCGCCGCCCCGGAGCTGGCGGAATGCTGGCCTTCGGAAACGCTTCGGGCGCCGCCGAGTAGCGCGCCTGATCGAACATCACCTCGCCGACGCGCGCGGTCGCGGTTTCACCGACGCGGTAGCGGCCGCCTTCGTGCGAATCGGAGACGTCGCGGATCGTGGTGCAGGCGCCGAGCGCGATGCAGGCGGTCGATAAAGCCAGAAGTCGTTTCATGGTCATGAGTGCATCATCAGGCGAGCGCCGCTCGCGAACTCAAGCTGCAGACCGCGACGGCGCCCGGGCGTTCAACGCTGGCGCGCACGCGCGAGTGCGGCCGCCACCGGGTCGAGCGCCGCGCTCGGGTTCGGACGCAAGCGGCGACGGCGCTCGGCGTCTTCGTCCGCCCAGCGTTTAAGCCGTGCGTTGCGTGCTTCGTAGAGCGAGCGGAATTCGCCGCTGCGCCTGCGCGGCAACGGTAGCGCAGGCGCTTCTTCCATGACGATGCAATCGACCGGGCAGGGCGGAATGCAGAGCTCGCAGCCCGTGCACTGCGCTTCGATGATCGTGTGCATGAGATTGGCGGCGCCGACGATCGCATCGACCGGACAGGCCTGGATGCACTTGGTGCAGCCGATGCAATCGGCCTCGACGACGCGGGCGACGCGCGCCACGGGCCAGTCATCGCCGCAGTCGCGAGCCAGTGGCAGTGCAGGCTTCTGCAGCAGCGAGGCGAGCGCGGCGATGGTCTCGTCGCCGCCGGGCGGGCAGCGATTGAGTTCGGTCGCATCGCTTGCGAGGGCTTCGGCGTACGGACGGCAGGCGTCGAAGCCGCAGCGCGTGCATTGCGTCTGCGGCAGCAGGGCATCGATGGCGTCGGCTGTCGCGCCCATTTTTCGCTTACTTGACGCGCATTCCGGGTTGCGCGCCGTCGTCGGGCGACAGCAAGAACGGAGCGCCGCCTTCGGCGCTCGCGGCGAGCACCATGCCTTCGCTCATGCCGAACTTCATCTTGCGCGGCGCAAGGTTGGCGACGCAGATCGTCAGCCGGCCGACGAGGCTCTCAGGCGCGTAAGCGGACTTGATGCCCGCGAACACCTGGCGCTTGCCGAGTTCGCCGAGATCGAGCGTCAGGCGCAGCAGCTTGTCGGCGCCTTCGACGTGATCGGCGGTTTCGATGCGGGCGATGCGAAGTTCGACCTTGGTGAAGTCGTCGATCGAGATGCTGTCGTTTTCCGCTCTTCCGATTGCGGGAGAGGGTGGCGCGCTAGCGCCGGGTGAGGGAGCGCTCTTGGCCGACTTCGCAACGCCGGCTTTGCCGGCGCCCCCCTCACCCTGGCCCTCTCCCCCCGCTGCGCGGGTGGAGAGGGAAGCTTCATTTGCCGGCGGCGCTTCTTCTGCGAGCATCGCGTCGATGGCCTTCTGCTCGATGCGCAGCGCGAGCGGCTGGTAGGCGTTGATCGGGTGATCGAGCAGCGGCGTGGCCGCATCGGCCCATTGCAGCGGCGCGACGTTGAGGAAGGCTTCGGCCTGTGCGGCGATCTTCGGCAGCAGCGGCTTCAAGTAGATCGTGATCTGGCGGAAGGCGTTCAAGAAGCTCGTGCAGACGCGATGCAGTTCGGTCGCGCGCTCGGGATCCTTGGCCATCGCCCACGGTGCGAGGCGCTGGATCTCGGCGTTGGCGTCGTCGGCCATGAGCATGATCTCGCGCACGGCGGCCGCGTAGTCGCCGGCTTCGAACAGCTGGCGCAGGCCGTCGGCTTCTTCGGCGAAGTCGTCGAACAGGGCCTTGTCGTGGAGCTGGTCGGCGAGCCGGCCGCCGAACAGCTTGTGGATGAAGCCCGCGCAGCGGCTCGCGATGTTCACGTACTTGCCGACGATGTCGCTGTCGATGCGCGCCTTGAAGTCGGCGAGATCGAGGTCGAGGTCATCGACGCCGCTGCCGAGCTTGGCCGCGAAGTAATAGCGCAGGTAATCGGAATCGAGATGTTTCAAGTAGCTGCGCGCCTTGATGAAGGTGCCGCGGCTCTTGCTCATCTTGGCGCCGTTGACGGTGAGATACCCGTTGACGTGCAGCTTGGTCGGCGTGCGGTGGCCGGAGCCTTCGAGCATCGCGGGCCAGAACAGGCCGTGGAAGTTGACGATGTCCTTGCCGATGAAGTGATGCAGTTCGGTCGGCGAACCGGCGTTCCACCAATGGCCGAAGTCGAGATTCTGCTGCTCGCACCAGCGCGCGAAGCTGCCCATGTAGCCGATCGGCGCATCGAGCCAGACGTAGAAGAACTTGCCGGTGGTGCCCGGAATCGCGAAGCCGAAGTAGGGCGCGTCGCGCGAGACGTCCCAGTCCTTGAGGCCCGCCGCGAACCATTCCTTGAGCTTGGCGACGACCGAGGGCTGCGCCACTTCGGCGTCGCCGCCCTGCGAGAGCCAGCCTTCGAGAAAGCCCTGGAACTTGCCGAGTTCGAAGAAGTAATGCTCGGAGTCGCGCATCACCGGTGTCGCGCCAGAGACCACCGAGCGCGGGTTCTTGAGGTCGGTCGGCGAATAGGCCTTGCCGCAGACCTCGCAGTTGTCGCCGTACTGGTCGGGCGAGCCGCAGTTCGGACATTCGCCCTTGATGTAGCGATCCGGCAGGAACATCTCGCGCGTCGGATCGTAGAGTTGCTGGATCGTGCGTGCCGCGATCACACCACGGGCCTTGAGTCGGTTCCAGATCAGCTCGCTGTAGCGCTGGGTCTCGGGCGAGTGCGTGCTGTGGTAGCAGTCGTGGATCACCGAGAAATCGCGGAAATCCGCCTCGTGGCTGGTCTTGATGTCGGCGACGAAGGCTTCGGGCGCTACGCCGGCCTTTTCGGCCGCGAGCATGATCGGGGTGCCGTGCGCGTCCTCGCCGGCGACGAAGTGCACCTCGTGCCCGCGCATGCGCTGGAAGCGCACCCAGATGTCGGTCTGGACGTAGCCCACCATGTGGCCGAGGTGCAGCGGACCGTTGGCGTAGGGCAGGGCGTGGGTGACCAGGATTTGGCGCATGGCGTGAGCGTCGGCGGCGAGCTTTGCGAAAGGGGTCGCGATTTTACACCTCGGGTGGTGACACGCCGCCTCGCGGGCCCGGCAGCTCGAATGCTTGCCCGGATTGCGGCTGACCGAATCGATACTCAATAATGCTGAGTATCTTCCGATGCGATCCGTCCGTGCCCGATTCCCGTCCCCAGGCGCCTTCCAGGTTCTCGCTGCCCGCCGAATTCAACGGCCACCTGGGCGTGCTGCTGACGCGCTGCCGCCAGCGGCTGATCGAGCGGCTCGACGCGACGCTCGAGTCCGATCGGCTCGGCATCCGCCACTTCGCGGTCGTCAGTCTGATCGAGCGCGCCGAGGGAATCAGCCAGGTCCAGATCGGTGAAGCGATGGGCTATGACCGCACCACCACGATGAAAATCGTCGATGAGCTGGAGCAGCGCGGCATGGTCGAGCGCCGCCGCCAGCGCCGCGATCGCCGCGCCAACGCCATCGCCCTGACCGTCCAGGGCCGGCAATGGTGGGAGTCGAAGAAGCCGCAGGTGATGGGACAGGAGGCCTTGTTCATGGCGGCTTTGACGCCAGGCGAACAGCTGCTGCTCAAGGAACTGCTGAGCCGGCTGGTGTACGGGCCGGCCGCCAGAACGTCTTGATACGGTTCAAAGGAGATCGTCACCATGGCTGAACATTCGAGCTGGGGGCATCGCATCGTGGGCGTCTCGCTGCTGGCGACTTTGCTGCTCGGCGCGCCGGCTGGCGTGCTTGCCCAGCAGGACACGGCTGCGCTGAACCTCGCCGATCTGATCGAGCGCGCGCTGCAGAACTCGCCGCTCCAGGGGCTGGCCGACCGCGGCCTGGCGCTCGCCGAAGCGCAGCGCGACATCAGCCGGGGCGCGTTGCTGCCGCAGCTCGACCTGCAGGCCATGCAGGCGCGCCAGACCAGCAATCCGGCCGCCATGGGCTTCGAGTTTCCGGGCATTCCGGAGCTCATCGGCCCGTTCTCGGTGTTCGATGCGCGCGTGCGCCTGTCGCAGAAGCTGCTCGATCTGTCGACGATGAGCGAAGTCAGCAGCCGCAATTTCGCGGTCGACGCGGCGCGCGCGCAGGTCGAAGTGCAGCGCGAACAGCTCGCGGCCCAGGTGGCGGTGTCGTTCATCCGCGTGCTGGCCGGCGAACAGGCCCTGGAGTCTGCGCAGGCCGACCTGAAACTCGCCGAAGACCTGCTCGTGCAGGCGCGCGACCAGCGCCAGGCCGGGGTCGCCGCGGGCGTGGACGTGTCGCGCTCCGAAACGGCGGTGGCGCAGGATCGCTACGCGGTGTCCGAGGCGCAGACCGCGATCGCGCAGTCACGCCTGCAGTTGCAGCGACTCGCGAGCCTGCCGATGGGACAGGCGCTCACGCTGTCGGGCGATCTGAAGGCCGACGGCGCGCTCGCGACCCGCGCCGACGATGCGCTCGCGGTGGCGCGCAGCGATCGCGCCGATCTGGCGCTTGTGCAGGCCCAGCTCAAGCAGGCCGAAGCCGCGCTGCAGGCGGCCCGGCGCCGCGTGCTGCCGACCGTTTCGGCCTTCGCCGACTACGGCCTCTCGGCCAACACGCCGAACAAGAACGAGCAGGACACCTATCGCTACGGCGCGCAGATCCAGATGCCACTCTATGCGGGCGGCGCAGTCAGCGCCGGCAAGGCCGCGGCCGAACTGCAGGTCGAGCAGCAGCGCCTGCGCCTCGACGATCTGCGCGAGCAGATCGAGCGGGACGTGCGCCTGGCCGTGGTCACGGTGGCGAACACGCGCGAGCAGATGACGGCCGCCGAAGCGGCGCTGGCCTTTGCCGAGCGCGAGCTCGAACTCGCGCGAGACCGCTTCCTCAATGGCATCGCCAACAACGTCGACGTCGTCACCGCGCAGGCCAATCTCGCGCGGGCCCGCTCGCAGGTGGTGTCCGCGCAGGCCGCGTATCAGCAGGCGCGCGTGAACCTCGCGTCCGCGCAGGGACATGCGCGGCAATTCCGTCTGTGATCCGGTGCTGATCTTTTCGAGCCGGACGTTTCTCATCCTTTCGGTCGCCGAGGCGGCCTTCGTATCGGTAGAGCCGCAGAACTCATGAACGACACAAGCGCAGAGCAGAAGAAATCCAAGGCCCCGATCGCCTTCGCGGTGCTCGCGGTCGCCGCCGTCGGCGCCGGCATCTGGTGGTGGACCTCGCGTGGCTATGAGTCGACCGACGACGCCTTCATCCAGGCCGACGTGACGATGGTCGCGCCGCGCGTTTCGGGTACGGTGACCAAGGTCTACGTCAGCGACAACCAGGTCGTCGCCGTCGGCGCGGTGCTGTTCGAACTCGATGCCGAGGACTACGAAGCGAGGCTGCGCCAGGCCCAGGCCAATCTCGCCGCCGCCCAGGCGCAGACGCTGTCGGCGCAGGCCGATCTCGAGCTCACGCGCACGCGTGCTCCGGCCGGGGTGACGCAGGCGCAGGCCGGCCTCGCCGCGGCGCGCGCGCAGGCCGATCGCGCGCAAGCCGACGTCAAGCGCTACGAGGCGCTTTACGCCAAGGACGAAGTCTCCAAGCAGATTCTCGAACAGGCGCAGACCAACTACCGTGCGATGCGCGCGCAGGCCGACCAGGCCGTCGCCGCGCTGACCTCGGCCCGAACCACGCCCGAGCAGATCGCGGCCAAGGAAGCGCAGCTCGCGAGCGCGCAGGCCGCCGAAGCGCAGGCGCAGGCCGCGGTCGACCAGAGCGCGCTGCAGCTCAGCTACACGCAGATCAAGGCGCCGAGCGCCGGGCGCATCACGCGCAAGAACCTGCAGCCCGGCTCGCAATTGCAGGCTGGATCGCCGGTGCTCGCGCTGGTCGGCAACGCGCCGTGGATCGTCGCCAACTTCAAGGAGACGCAGCTCCAGCATCTGCGGGTCGGCCAGCCGGTCGATGTGAAGGTCGATGCCTATCCGGGCCGGCATTTCAGCGCGCGCGTGCAAAGCCTGCAGGCCGGAACCGGCTCGGCCTTCAGCCTGCTGCCGGCCGAGAACGCCACCGGCAATTTCGTCAAGGTGGTGCAGCGCGTGCCGGTGAAAATGGTGTTCGATCCGGCGCCCGACGCGGCGCTGCATCTGGCGCCGGGCATGTCGGTGGTGCCGCGCGTCGATGTGCGCGACGAGGGTGGCACCAAGCTGGCGACCGCGCAGTGACGCAAAGCGTCGCCGCCAACTGGAATCCGCGACCGAAACTGCTCGCGGCGGTGGTCGGCTTCTCCGCGTTCATGGAGGTGCTCGATACCTCCATCGCCAACGTCTCGCTCGCGCACATCGCCGGATCACTGTCGGCGAGCCAGGACGAAGCGACCTGGGTGCTGACCTCGTACCTGGTCGCCAACGCGATCATCCTGCCGATGACGGGCTGGCTCGCGAACAGCATCGGTCGGCGCCGCTACTACATCAGTTCGATCATCCTGTTCACGCTGGCCTCGGTGCTCTGCGGGCTGGCGCCTTCGCTGCCGGTGCTGATCGCCGCGCGCATCCTGCAGGGCCTCGCGGGTGGCGCGCTGCAGCCGGTTTCGCAGGCGATCCTCGCGGATGCGTTTCCGCCCGAGAAACGTGGGGCTTCGATGGCGATTTACGGCATGGCCATCGTTTGCGGGCCGGCGATCGGCCCGCCGCTCGGAGGCTTCATCACCGACAGCTACAGCTGGCATTGGATATTCCTCGTCAATGCGCCGATCGGTCTGTTTCTGGCGACGGCGGCGATGCGGCTCGTGCATGATTCGCCGGCCCAGCTCGAAGCCCAGCGCCGCCGGCGCGAGGAGCCGTTCTCGGTCGATTACTTCGGCTTCGCGCTGATCGCGATCGGCATGGGCGCGCTGCAGGTCATGTTCGACAAGGGCCAGCAGGAAGACTGGTTCGATTCGTCGTTCATCCGCAGCTGCCTGACCCTGTGCGTGGTCTCGCTGTCGACGCTGGTCTGGTGGGAGCTGCGCCACCCGCATCCGATCGTCAACCTGCGCCTGTTCCGCAATCGCAATTTCATCGCGGCCAACGTGCTGATCTTCGGTGTCGGCGTGGCGATGTTCGGCGCCATCGTGCTGCTTCCGCAGTTCGCGCAATCGGTGCTCGGCTATTCGGCGATGGACGCCGGCCTGGTGATGTCGCCGGGCTCCCTGCTGCTGATCGTGCTGATGCCGATCGGCGCCAGGCTGGTCGGCAAGGTGGATCCGCGCCTGATGGTCTGCCTGGGCTTCGTCTCGACCGGCATCGCCATGATCGTGACCGCCCACTACATGAGCGCGTCGGTGTCGCAGGGCCAGATGATCATGCTGCGCTGTATCCAGAGTTTCGGCATGGCGTTTCTGATGGTGCCGATCAATGTGCTCGCCTACGTCGGCCTGCCGCCGACCGAAGGCGGCAACGCGGCCGCGTTGATCAATCTCATGCGCAACATCGGCTCGAGTGTCGGCATTTCGCTTGCCGTGACCTGGCTTGCGCGCGGACTGCAAATCCATCAATCGCAGCTCGTCGATCGCGTGAACCTGCTCGATCCGGCCTACCAGCAGACGATGGCCGCCATGAGCGGCAGCTTCGACACCACCGCTGCGCAGGCGGTGATCGCGGGGCGGGTCGCGCAGCAGGCCGCACTGCTGAGCTATGCGGACGATTTCTACTTCTTCGGCGCGGTCGCGTTGCTGGTGGCACCCTTGATCTGGATGTCCAAGCGACCGCCAGCCGGGGCGGCGGCGCCTCCCGAAGCTCACTGAGCTAGACTCGGCGCCCGCTTTTTTCCCGGTATCGAAGGCGCCGCATGTCCCAGGTTCACCAGCAGCTGCAAGCCGCACTCGCCACCTTCGTCGACCCGCTGATCGGGCGCGATCTGCTGTCTGCCGGCGTTTTGCGCCGCACCGAGATCGCGGGCAAGCGCGCGCTGATCGAGCTGGAACTCGGCTTTCCGGCGCAGCGCTACGAGCACACGCTGCGCGACGCGCTGGCCGCTCACCTGCGGCAGGCGGTCGGCCTCGAACCGCAGGTCACGGTGCGCTGGAAAGTGACGGCGCATGCGGTGCAGAGCAAGCTGCAACCGCTCGCGCAGATCCGCAACATCATCGCGATCGCGAGCGGCAAGGGCGGTGTCGGCAAGTCCACGGTCGCGGTCAATTTCGCGCTCGCGCTGCAGGCCGCGGGCGCGCGCGTCGGCCTGCTCGATGCCGACATCTACGGCCCGAGCCAGCCGCGCATGCTCGGCAGTTCGGCGCGCCCGACCTCGCCGGACGGCAAGATCATGAACCCGGTCGTCGCGCACGGCCTGCAGGCGATGAGCATCGGCTTTCTGGTCGACGACAGCCAGCCGACGATCTGGCGCGGGCCGATGGTCACCTCGGCGCTCATGCAGCTGCTGACGGAGACGCGCTGGCAGGATCTGGACTACCTGATCATCGACATGCCGCCGGGCACCGGCGACATCGCGCTGACGCTGTCGCAGCGCATTCCGCTGTCGGGCGCCGTGGTGGTGACGACGCCGCAGGACATTGCGCTGCTCGATGCGCGCAAGGGCCTCGAGATGTTCAAGAAGGTCAACGTCTCGGTGCTCGGCGTGGTCGAGAACATGAGCGTGTTCTGCTGCCCGAACTGCGGCCATCAGACCGCGGTGTTCGGCACCGGCGGTGGCGACCGGCTCGCGCAGGACACCGGCGTCGAAGTGCTCGGCCGCCTGCCGCTCGATGCGCGCATCCGCGAACTCGCCGACAGCGGCAATCCGACCGTTGCGGCGGAACCGGCTTCCGATGCGGCCAGGCTCTACGGCGAGATCGCGCTGCGCGCAGTGGCGAGGCTCGCGCATGGCGCGGTCGAGGCGTTTCCGAGTATCGAGCTGTCGGACGACTGAGGCGCTTCTGCGATGAAGCGCAGAACGCTGCTGCTGCAAAGCTTTGCCGCAGCGGCTGCGACGCCGCTGCTGCCGGCGTGGGCCCGGCAGGCCGCCGAGCCCTTGCTCAGGCGGCGCATTCCGAGCTCGGGCGCCGAGCTTCCGGTGATCGGCCTCGGCACCTCGGGCGCCTTCGAAGTGGGCGATTCGGCGGCCGAGCGCGAGCCACTTGCCGCGGTGCTCGACGAGCTGCTGAAGCAGGCCGGCAGCGTCGTCGACACGGCGCCGAGCTATGGCAGCGCCGAGTCCGTGCTCGGTTCGCTGCTCGCCGCCAAGGCGCAGCGCGAGCGCTGCTTTCTGGCGACCAAGATTTCGTCCTATTCACCGCAGGCCGCCAGGGCGCAATGGCAGAGCTCGCTCGCGCGGCTGCGCACCGACAAGGTCGAGCTGCTGCAGGTGCACAGCCTCGTCGACCTGCAGTCGAACCTGCGGTTTCTGCGCGAGCTGCAGCAGGCCGGCAGCACGCGCTACATCGGCGTCACGCATTACCGCGATGAGGCGCATGAAGAACTCGTCGACGTGGTGCGCACGGAGAAGCTCGATTTCGTGCAGATCAACTATTCGGTGGTGTCGCGCTCGGCCGAGCGCGAGCTGCTGCCGCTGTGCGCCGATCGCGGGGTCGCCGTGCTCGTCAACCGCGCGTTCGAGGATGGACGCCTGTTCGCGCAGGTGAAGGGCAGGCCGCTGCCGGACTGGGCCGGCGAGATCGGCTGCGCGTCCTGGGGCCAGCTCATGCTCAAGTTCGTGCTCGCCCATCCCGCAGTCACCTGCGTGATTCCGGCCACCTCCAAGCCCCGCAACCTGCTCGACAACCTCGGCGCCGGGCGCGGGCGCCTGCCTGATGCGAAGCAGGCGCAGCGGATCGCGGCGCTGTTCGGCTGAATCCGGCGGGCCGGCCGATCGGCTTGGCCCCGGCAGCCCGCTGGCTCACAATGCGCGTCCCGAGCCGGCCGCCGGCTCTTTCTTGAAGCAGACCGCATCGACGATGAGCATCAAGTCCGACCGTTGGATCAAGCGCATGGCCCGCGATCACCGCATGATCGAGCCGTATGAGGAAGGCCAGGTGCGCACCCAGGACGGGGGCCGCATCGTCAGTTACGGCACCAGCAGCTACGGCTACGACGTGCGCTGCGCCGACGAATTCAAGATCTTCACGAACATCAACTCGACGATCGTCGATCCGAAGAACTTCGATTCGAAGAACTTCGTCGACTTCAAGGGCGAGGTCTGCATCATTCCGCCGAACTCGTTCGCGCTCGCGCGCACGGTGGAGTACTTCCGCATCCCGCGCTCGGTGCTCACGATCTGCCTCGGCAAGAGCACGTATGCGCGCTGCGGCATCATCGTCAACGTGACTCCGCTGGAACCCGAATGGGAAGGCCACGTCACGCTCGAATTCTCCAACACCACGCCGCTGCCCGCGAAGATCTACGCCAACGAAGGCGTGGCGCAGATGCTGTTCCTCGAATCCGACGAAGTCTGCGAAGTCAGCTACAAGGATCGCGGCGGCAAGTACCAGGGCCAGACCGGCGTCACGCTGCCGAAGACCTGATGCCGTCGCTTGCCCTCTCCCGCTGGGAGAGGGAGAAAAGCGTATTCAGCGATACCGCCTCAGTATTCGCTGGAAGAACTGGCTGTTCGGAATCTGCAGCATCGCGGCGGGTTTCAGCGAGCCCTCTTCGTGCACTTCCTCGAGCGTGGTGTAGATCAGGTTGATGTCGATCACGCGGCCCTTGGCGCCGGGCTTGTCGCTAGCTTCGACGAGTTCGATCTGGTCACCGATGCGGAACGAGCCGGTGATCGCGATCAGCAGCGTGCAGAAGATGTTCGACAGCACGCTCCAGGCCGCGAAAAAGGCCACCGCCGCCACCGCGGCGAAGCCCGTGAACGCGGTCCACAGCACCGAGCCCGAGACGCCGAAGCGGCCGAGTGCGGCGAGCACCGCGCCGAGGTAGATCAGAAAGCCGCTCAGGCGGCGCGTCATGATCACCACTTCGCGCGGCAGGTTGTAGCGCTGGCCCAGGCGCTGGATCAGCTGGCGCAGCAGCGTGCGCAGCAGCCAGGCCCCGATCAGGATCAGCAGCACTTGCATGGTCGGCACGATCACGTCGAGCCATTCGTGCGTCCAGGCGGGCAACCATTCTTTCATCGGCGAAGCGTCGGTCATCGGCGGGCGCGCATTTTAGGCGCTGGACCCGCCCCGGTCATTTCGCTCGGGCGCGTAAGCGGCAGCCCTTGCGATGCGCCGGCTCAGGCCGCCTGCGGTCTCACCGTCATCGATGCGAGCGCATCGGCGCGCGGCACGATGACCGATTCGCGGCTTCCATCGAGCGCGGCCCGCCGCAGGCCGATGCCGTAGACCTCCGAGAGGCGCCATGGATCGAGCACCTGGTCGGGCGGGCCGCAGTCGACGAGCCGACCGCCGTCGAGCAGGGCGATCTCGTCGGCATGCCGCGCGGCGAGGTTGAGGTCATGCAGCACCACGGCGACGCCGTAGCCTTCGCGCGCGAGCTGATGCGCGAAATGCAGGATGAAGTGCTGATGCGCGATGTCGAGCCCGGCTTCGGGTTCGTCGAGCAGCAGATACGCCGGCCGTTCGCCCGGACGCCGGCCGGCGTCCCAGACCTGGGCGAGCACGCGTGCGAGCTGCACGCGCTGCTGCTCGCCGCCCGACAGCTCCAGATAACTGCGATCGGCCAGGTGCCCGGCGCAGGCCGCTGCGAGCGCTTCGAGTGCGATACGTTCGTCCAGCGTGTTCGCCCGATGCGGGGCCGCGCTACGGCCGAGCAGCACCACTTCGCGCGCCGAGAAGCCGAAGGCCAGCTGCACGCGCTGCGACAGCACGGCGCGACGCCGGGCGAGCGCTTCGGGTGGCCAGTCGGACAGCGGCTGGTCGTCGAGCGTCGCGTTGCCGAGACTCGGTTCGACGCGCCCGGACAGCAGCGCGAGCGCGGTGGATTTGCCGGCGCCGTTCGGGCCGATCAGCGCCAGCAATTTGCCGGGTTTCACGGACAGAGTGAGACCGTCGATGAGGGTGCGCCGGTGACTGAACAGACTCACCTGGTCGAGTGCGAGCATCAGCGGGACTCCACGATCGGGCTGCGCAACAGCAGCCATAGGAAGAACGGACCGCCGACGAGCGCGGTGAGCACGCCGAGCGGCAGTTCGGCGGGTGCGGCGAGCGTGCGCGCGAGCGTGTCCGCGGCCGGAACCAGCGCGGCGCCGCCGAGCGCGGAGGCCGGCAGCAGCAGGCGGTGATCGGGGCCGAAGCTCAGCCGCAGCAGATGCGGAACGACGAGGCCGATGAAGCTGATGATGCCCGTGAAGGCGACGGCCGAACTGACCATCAGCGCGACGAGGCCGATCAGCAGTTTCTGCACGCGCGCCGGGCGAAAGCCGAGGAAGGCGGCTTCGTGCTCGCCGAGCAGCAAGGCGTTCAGCGCACGCGCCTGCGTCGGCAGCACCAGCAGCGGCAGCGCGATGCACGGCACCACGATGACCAGCCGCTTCCAGTCGCTGCCCGAGAGGCTGCCGAGCGACCAGAAGGTGAGATCGCGCAGCTGGCGTTCGTTGGCGAGGTACTGCAGCCAGCCGACGCCGGCCAGCGCGATGGCGTTGATCGCCACGCCCGCGAGCAGCAGCGTCGCCACGCCCGGACGACGGCGGCCGATGCTCCAGACCAGCAGCGTCGAGCCGAGCCCGCAGGCGAAGGCGCCGAGCGCGATCGCGTCGGGCGGCGCGCCGTTCGCGAACACGGCGCCGCCGAAGACGATGGTCGCCACCGCGCCGAAGGCCGCGCCGGACGACACGCCGATCAGCGCCGGATCGGCGAGCGGATTGCGGAAAAGCCCTTGCATCGCGACGCCCGCGGCCGCGAGGCCGGCGCCGACGACAAGCCCGAACAGCAGCCGCGGCAGTCGCAGCGTGGTGACGATGGCGTCGTCGCCGATGGCCTCGGCGCCGCTCGCGGCACGCCAGAGCGCGCCGATGACGTCGGCGGCCGGAATGTCGACCGCTCCGCTGCCGAGGCTCCAGATGGCGATGACCACGACGAGCGCGGCGAGCGCCGGCAGCACGAGCGCCTTGCTTGCGCGATGCCCCGAAATCGCGGCGCCACGCTGCGGAGCCGCAGCGGTGGACAGCGTCGAGTTCGCCGAATCGGCCATTTCCTACTTGCCGGAAGCCGCCGGAATGCGCGCGAGTTCGGCCTGCAGCTCGGTGGCTTTTTCGACCGTGCGCGGGCCGAAGCCGAGCAGCGCCTGTCCGTCGACGAGTAGCACGTGGCCGTTCCTGCCGGCCGGCGTCTGCGCGACACCCGGCAGCTTGAGCACCTCGGCCACGCCGCCGTTGGCGTCCCCGCGATTGTTCATGAGCAGCAGCACGTCGGGCTCGAGCGCGATCAGCGCCTCGGGCGACAGCGGCTTGTAGCCGGTGTACGCGTCGACGACGTTGGTTCCGCCGGCGAGCTTCACGGCCGCATCGGCGGCGGTTTCGCGGCCCGACACCATCAGTCCGCCTGCGGCTCCGCTGAGCAGGAAGACGGTGCGTGGGTGCGTCGGCATCGCCGCGACTTTGCCGGTGAGCGCCTTGGCCTGCGACTCGATCTGCTTCGCCAGTTTTTCCGCCGCTTCGCGGCGTTCGAGCAGCTCACCGATGCGACGTACCTTGGCCGCGATCGCATCGGGCGTGTAGGTGACCGGAAAGCTTTCGAGCTGCACGCCCGCGCCGCGCAGCTGTTCGAGCACGGTCGGCGGACCGGCGTCGTGGGTGGCGATCGCGAGCTTCGGACGCAGCGCGAGAATGCCTTCGGTGCCGAGCTGGCGCACATAGCCGACGTTGGGCAGCGAGCGCGCCTGCGCGGGCCAGATGCTCGTGGTGTCGACACCGACGAGCGCGCCTTCGGCGCCGAGCGCGTAGACGATTTCGGTGATGTCGCCGCCGAGCGAGACCACGCGCTCGGGCGGCGCGGAGGAAGCTGTGTGAGGCAGCAGCGCCGCAGCGGCGAGCAGCAGCGCAACACGAAGCTTAAGCACGCAGATCCTCCAGCAGCCGGCGCCATCCAGCCTGTTCGGGAATGCCGGGCTTGCGTTCGCCGAACAGCGTCAGCACGAGCTCGTCGTCGGCGTCGAAGCATTCGATCGAGTGGATGTCGCCGTCCTCGGACGGCTTGCGCACGAGCCAGCAGCCGACGATGGCGGCGCTGTTCGCGTGCAGGTTGAAGTCCGGATCCATGACGTTGAACCACGGCCCGGCGCGCATGAGCTTGTGCACGCGGCCCGTGTAGATCTGCACGATGCCCGGGTTGCCGACGAAGGCCATGATCGACTGGCCGCGCTCGGCGGCGAGCATCAGCGCGCGCTCGTGGCTGTCGATCGGCAGGCGCCTGGTGAAGATCGGCGCGGCGGCTTCGAGCGCGCTCAGGCGATCGGCACCGTGGCGCTTGAGCAGGCCGTGGAACTGATGCGTATCGGTCATCGCGGCCCAGTCGGCGAGCAGGGCCTGCGCATCTTTCGGCGCGCTGCGTGCAGCCTTCGGCCCGGGCCTGGCGAATTCGATCGCGGGCCGCTGCTCGAGCGCGGCAAAGCGCTCGATCAGCGCGTTCCAGGCGGCCTTGTACGTGCTGTCGTCTTCTTCGCCGAAGAAGTAGATCTTGTGCACGGCGGTGCCCGCTGCATCGAAGAACTGGAGGCTGTCGCGTCCGCCCTGCGCACTCTGGCGCACCGCATAAGCGTGTTTCCACTTGCCTAGGAACAGGCGCAGGTCGATCTCGCCGAGGCACAGGCCCATCTGCCCGCTCGCGGCGATGTCGACGTTGCGGATCACGCCCTTGGTCTCGTGCACCACGGCCTCGTTGCGGCTCAGCGTCATCACCCGGCCGAGGCCTTCGAGCGCCTGGATGATCTCGCCGGCGCGCGGCTCCAGACGCAGCACCTCGTCGGCCGGCTCGGTCAGCAGCAGCTGCAGCTCGGAGACCCCGAGCTGGGTGGCGGCATCGCGGATGCGCAGGCGCGGTTGGTCGGCGCGCAGGCGATCCCATTGCGAGCGCAGGTTTTCAGTGACGGTCAGGTTCATCGCGTCTCTCGTCCGGGCTCGGCTCATTCGGCCGGCTGCACGTTGAACTCGAAGGTCCAGGTCTGCTGGCTGTTGCGGTCGGTCGGATCGGCGTAGCGGATCTCGGTCAGGTGCAGGCGCGCATAGCTCTTGCCGTCACCCGAGCGCAGTAGCGCACCGGCCGCGCTGTTCGGCGTCAGGCGATGCGCAGGCTCGCTCGCCGTTGCACCCGCGGTCGGGTTGTAGCTGTAGAAGCCGTAGTCGAGCGCACCCGGATAGGTTCCGGTGTAGGCCGGGCTCAGCACCGAGCCCTGGCTGTCCTTGACCCAACCGCTGGTGTTGGACGGCGTGGAGAATTCGTTCGCAGTCAGCGCGGCGAGCGTGTCGTCCGGCGTGGTACCTGTGAACTTGGAAGCGATCGGGTCGCCGGATGCGTCGTAGAAGCCCTCGATCTCCTTGCCGAGATAACCGGCCACGGTACCGCCGCCCGAGCTGCCGCCGTTGAGCTTGATGTCGTAGCGGCGGAACGCGATCTGCCAGGCGTTCGACGTCGCCGCCGCCTCGTCGCTGAGGTTCACGACGGCGCCGTTCTGGAGGTCGTAGTAGACCCAGGCATTGCTGTCGGTGGCATCGATGGTTTCGGTGCGGACCACGTCGGGCGTGGCGCGATCGATCCAGCGAATCTTCGGATAGCCCGAGGCGGTGCCCGAGGTGCCGCCGTAGTAGCCGATCAGCTGCACGGCGTAGGTCGCCGCGCTGGTGTCGGACGGATTCGCATTGACCAGATAGATGCGGTAGTTCGGATAGAGCAGGTGATCGGTGGACGCGCCGGTGACGCCGTAGGCGTACCAGCTCTTGCTCGTGAAGATGTTGCTCGCGCTGTCGGCCACATAGAGCGAAGCCACGCTGCTGCCGCTGCTCGGATCGGTGGTCGCATTGGTCCAGGTCGACAGCGTGCTCCAGTCGAAGAATGCGAACGCCGCACCGCTGCCGGCGCTGTTGGTTACGCCGCCGTTGCTGCGGAACGAAGGGGCTGTGCCGCCGATGAGCTGAAAGTCCCAGCTCGTGCTGGCGCCGCAATCGGCCGCCGTGCCGGCGTCGAAGTCGTAGCAGAGCGAACCGCTGGAAGGCGGCGTGATGCTCCAGGTCTTTGCGGTGGTCTGGAAGCTCTGAGCCGTCGGCGTGGTGGGCGTTTCGCCGCCGCCTTCATCGTCGCTGCCGCCACCGCCGCCGCAAGCCGACAGCGCGAGCGAGAACAGGCTGGCGGCGAGCAGGCGTCGAAATGGAACCTGGGCCTTGGAGAGCGGGGCGGGGGTTTGCATGCGGGTTTTCCTTGGAGTCTTTCGGATGGGTTGATGGAAGGCGTCAGCGCGAGGCAGGCGGCGACCACTGCCAGCGCGCACCGAGGTAGATGAAGCGGCCGACGATCGGGCTGAAGTCGTTGCTGTCGGCGAAATCGCGCTGGACGTCGAACAGGTTGTCGAAGCCGGCGAACAGGTCCAAGCCTTCGCGCAGCGCCTGATTGATCTTGAGATCGACGACGGTCCAGGACGGCGATCGTCCACCACTGTCGCTGTCGACGAGCTCGCTGCTCTGGTAGCGGCTGCGCAGCGAAAGCGTGGTGCGCGTGGGCAAGGTCCAGTTCGCGCCGAGCCTGGCCATATGGCGTGGACGACGCGTGAGATCGCCGCCGCGGCTGCGGTCTTCGGTATCGGTGAGCGTGTAGCTTGCGTTGAAATCGAGCCTTGCCGAAGCCTGCCAGCGCGCGCTGGTCTCGATGCCCTGCGTCATCGCGCGCGAGATGTTTTCGTAGCTGTAGTAGCTGATGCCGTTGATGACCTGCGCGTTCTGCAGATCGGTCTGGATCAGGTCGCGCACCTTGTTGCGGAACAGGTTCAGCTCGGCGCTCAGGCCATCTCCATGCTGCAAGGTGAAGCCGGCCTGGTAGCTGTCCGACTGTTCGGGATCGAGGTTCGGATTGCCGATCACCCGGTAGCCGAGCGAGCTGTGATCGAACAGGTAATAGCGTTCCTTGAGATTCGGCACGCGATAGCCCTGGCCGACGCTGAAGCGCAGCGTTCCGCTCCAGTCGCCGCTTTGCAGCACTTCGCCGCGCAGGCTCGCCTTCGGCACCGCATGCGAGCCGAAATCGGAATCGTCCTGCCAGCGTCCGCCGATCAGCAGCTCCCAGCGATCACCGAGTGCGATGTCGTTCTGAACGAACAGCTCGTTGCTGTGGCGAACGACATCGTCGTCGCTGTCGAGCTCGGAGACACCGTTGCTGGTTTGCGTGAGCGCTTCGCGGTGGTAATCGCCGCCGAGCGTCAGCAGCTGGCTGCGCCAGACCGGCAAATCGAGCTGGGTGGTGAGGTGATCGAGCCGCTGTTCGGTGCGCCGGTCACCGGCGACCGAGTCGCTGGAGAATTCCTGCGAATGGCCTTCGTAGCGCTCGTCGACGCCCTTGATCTGCAGTCGAGCTCCATTGGCCCACGACCAGCTGCCGCCCGCGGCATGGCGATCGCGGTTTATGCCCTCATCCTTGTGCTGCGGGATGTAGTTCGGCGGGGCGTAGTACTGATAACGGCTGGTGTCGTCCTCGCGATAGAAGCTGCTGTCGACCCAGAACGCGCCATGCCCGGCCGGAAACCAATCGACCCGTCCGCTGTATTGCTGGCGGCGCATCGCATCGCCCTGGCGCGTCCATGCGCTTCGATCGGCGGTGAAGCCGGCATCGTCGACGATGTCACCCGCCAGCCGGCCGCGCAGCGTCTTGCCGCCGCCTTCGATGCGCAGCTGGGCGTGACGGCGCGCGTCGTCGACCTCATTGCCCGACACGTTCTGCGAACCGTAGCTGCCGATGTCGACGATCGCTGCGCCCGCAAGCCCCTCCGCGACCGGCCGCGTGATCACGTTGATGACGCCGCCCATCGCCGAGCTGCCGTATTGCGCCGAGGTCGCGCCTTTCACGACTTCGATGCGATCGACCGTCGCGAGCGAATACTGGCTCAGATCGACCGTCGAGCCGGTCGAGGCGCTGATCGGCAGGCCGTCGATCAGCACCAGCACCTGGTCGCTGGTCAGTCCCTGCAGCGACAGCTGATAGCCCGACTTGCCGTGCACTTCCTGCAGCTGCAGGCCCGGCACGTTTTCGAGGGCTTCCTTGAGCGAGCGCGCATTGAGCCGCTGGATTTCGGCCTGATCGACGACTTCGGTGCGGATCGGCGTTTCGTCGAGCGTCTTCTCGGTACGCGTCGCGGTGACGACTACCGCAGGCAGATGCGCGGTCGCTGGCTGGGTCACATCGGCGGCTTGCACTGGGGCGCTCGCGATCAGTGCGACACGCATCAGGACGGACAGCAGTCTGGAAAAAGGAGAAGAGAGCGTCACGCCGATGCCGGTAGGAAGCTGAACGTAGGGCAGGGTAACAATCCTTCTTGCGGAACTCAATGATACTGATTCGCATTTACATAAATAAAAGAGGCTCGCAACAGGCACCACCGTCCATTGTCCCAAGCCGCGATCCGGCAGGAAAACCCCGTCGCGGCGGGGCCCTGCTTCGGCTAGCCTCGCGCGCTCACTGATCAACCCAACTAAGGTTTTGCATGTCTTGCAGCGGATTGCGCCGCCTGGCGATGGTCGTCGGGCTGCTCTGTGCCGGTTCCTTCGGTTTCGGCAGCAGCGCCGCCTGGGCCGCGCCCGAGGAATTCGAGGTGCTGTTCCAGGGCGAGGTCGCCGGCTCGATGAAAGTCGAGCGCAAGGCCGATCGCATCGCGGTGGATTTCCGCTATCGCGACAACGGCCGCGGCCCGGACTACAAGGAAACCATCCGGCTCGATGCGGCCGGCCATCTGCTCGAATACCGCATCGACGGTACCTCCACTTATGGAGCACCGGTGCGCGAAAGCTACTCGCGCACGGGCGCGCAGACGCGCTGGAGCTCGATGGTCGACAGCGGCTCGGCCGTCACCAAGGAGCCGGCCGGCTACGTGCCGGTGGAAGCCTCGCCGTACATGACCGCGCTGCTCGTGCAGCAGGCGCTGACGATGCCCGAGGGCCGCATGGGCGTGCTGCCGATGGGCTCGCTGCAGGTGCGCCGGGTCAAGACGCTGGCGGCCGATGGGGCGACGCCCGCGCTCGTGATGGTGGAGATGACCGGCCTCGATCTGCAGCCCGGTTATCTGTGGTTCACCGACGGCCCGCTGCCGCGTTTCTTCGCGATGGTCTCGCCGGGCTATGTCGCGATCCTGCCTCGTGGCAGCGCGAGCCTGGTCGAAACGCTCGAAGCCGCGCAGCTCGAGGCCGAAGACGCCTGGGCCGGCGAACTCGCGAACACGCTGCCGCATCATCTGCCCGAGCCGATCGTGATCCGCAACGCGCGCGTGTTCGATTCGGAGAACGCGCGGTTGTTGCCGGGTTTGCGTGACGTCTACGTGTTCCGCGGGCGCATCGCCGAGATCAAGCTCGCGGGTTCCGACGCGCGCGAGCCGGGCACCGAGATCGATGCGCAGGGCCGCACGCTGCTGCCGGGCCTGTTCGACCTGCACGCGCACGAAGACCCCAACGCGAGCGCGCTGCAGCTCGCGGCCGGCGTGACGACGGTGCGCGACATGGGCAACGACAACGACATGCTCGATTCGCTGATCCGGCGCATCGAGATCGGCGACCGCATCGGTGCGCGCATCGTGCCGGCGGGTTTCATCGAAGGACGCAGCGAGTTTTCGGCGCGCGGCGGCTTCGTCGTCGGCGGCCTCGACGAAGCCAGGAACGCGGCAGACTGGTACGCGCAGCGCGGCTACCGGCAGCTCAAGCTCTACAACTCGGTGAAGCCCGAATGGGTGGAGCCGCTGGCGACTTACGCGCACGACCAGGGGCTGCGCGTGAGCGGGCACATTCCGGCCTTCATGCGTGCCGAAGAAGCCGTGCGCGCGGGCTATGACGAGCTCACGCACATCAACCAGGTGCTGCTCAATTTCCTCGTCCAGCCCGGCGACGACACGCGCACCCTGCAGCGCTTCTACCGCATCATGGAGAACGCGCATGCGCTCGACCTGAACTCCGAGCCCGTGCGGCATTTCATCGACCTGCTCAAGCAGCGCGGTATTTCGGTGGATGCCACGCTCGCGGTGTTCGAAGACATGTACCAGCGCCAGGGCCAGATGCATCCGAGCTACGCGATGGTGGCCGATCATTTTCCGCCGGCGATGCAGCGCACGCTGCGCAAGAGTTCGTTCGACGTCACGCCGGCCAACGCGGCGCGCTACAAGGCCTCGTACGACAAGATGGGCGAGATGGTCGTGGCCTTGCACAGGGCCGGCGTGCCGCTGGTGGCGGGCACCGATTTCATCCAGGGTTTCACGCTGCATCGCGAGCTCGAGCTCTACGTGCGCTACGGCATTCCGGCCGCCGAAGCGCTCAAGATCGCGACCTACAACGGTGCGCGCTACACGAATACGCTCGATCGCCTCGGCAGCATCACGCCCGGCAAGCTCGCCGATCTGGTACTCGTCGACGGCGACCCGACGCGCGACATCAACGCGATCCGCTCACCGATGCTGACGATGCAGCAGGGCGTGGTGTTCTTTCCGAACGAGATCTATCCGCGCTTCGGCATCCAGGCCTTCGTCGGTCAGCCGCTCATGAAGATTCGCGAAGACCGAAATTCCGGCGAGGTCAGGCCTTACGCACCGATGCGCCATCGTCATCACTGACGGCGCATCGGTGATCGGATCGCTCAGGCCCGATAGAGCTTGAGATACTCGGCCGCCGCGCGCTCCCACGAGAAATCGCGCTCCATGCTGGCGAGCTGCATCTGCTTCCAGACGCGCGGATTGTTCTGCTTGAGCTCGATCGCGCGTTCCACGCCCCAGAGCACGCCGCCGACGTCGGCGTGTTCGAAATGCACGCCGGTGGCGCTGCCGTTGGCGATGTTCTCGACGCTCGCATCGGTGACCGTGTCGGCGAGCCCGCCGGTGCGGCGCACGACCGGGATCGTGCCGTAGCGCTGGCTGTACATCTGGTTGAGTCCGCAGGGTTCGAAGCGCGAGGGCATCAGGAAGATGTCGGCTCCGGCCTCGACGAGGTGTGCGAGCCGCTCGTCGTAGCGCAGATGCGTGCCGACGCGGCCCGGATAGCGTGTCGTGGCCTCGCGCCAGGCCTGCTCCTGTTGCTTGTCGCCCGAGGCCAGCACGGCGAACTGCAGCTTCGGATGGCGGATCAGCAACGCGTCGAGTGCGCCGAGCACGAGATCGCTGCCTTTCTGCTCGGCCAGCCGAGTGACGATGCCGACGACGGTCGCCTCGCTGTCCTCGGCGAGCCGCAGCTCGTGCTGCAGCGCTTTCTTGTTGGCGTTCTTGCCCTGCTTGAGGCTCGCCGGCGAAAAGCGCCGCGCGATGAGCTTGTCGGTGGCCGGCGACCAGGCTTCGGTTTCGACGCCGTTGACGATGCCGACGAGCTGGCCCGAGCGCCAGCGCAGCAGGCCGTCGAGCCCGTTGCCGTATTCGGGCGTCTGGATTTCACGCGCGTAGTTCGGGCTCACCGTGGTGATGACGTCGGCCGCCGAAAGCCCGGCTTTCATGAAGTTGAAGCCGCCGTGCATCTCGACGCCGTCGATCGCCCAGAGCTGGCGTGGCAGGCCCAGAAAGTCGAAGGCCTCGCGGCCGAACCAGCCCTGGTAGGCGATGTTGTGGATTGTGAAGATCAGGCGCGGACGCGGGTTCTCGGTCGACAGCCAGGACAGCGCCGGGCCAGTCTGCCAGTCGTTGGCGTGAACCACGTCGGCGCGCCAACCGGTGGCGCCGAGCGCGAGCCCGTGCACGGCCTCGCAGAAGCAGCCGAAGCGCCAGGCGTTGTCGGCGAAATCGCGGCCGAATTCGTCGCGATACGGATCACCCGCGCGGTCGTAGAGATAGGGCGCGTCGACCAGCCAGATCGTCAAGGGCGTATCGGGCAACTGGCCTTCGAGGATGCGGAAATGCTGGCCGCGCAGATGCAGATCACCGATTTCGCGGACGTTCCCGAGCCTGTCGGCAAGCCCGCGATACGCCGGCAGCACCACGCGCACCTCGACGCCCGCGCGGGTGAGGGCCAGCGGCAGGGCGTAGGCCACGTCGGCCAGGCCGCCGGTCTTGATCAGCGGCCAGCATTCGCTGGCGGCGAAAAGCACGCGCATGAGGCGATCCGAATCCTTGGTTCAGGTCATAGGGGCGAAACTGCCCGTAGGATAGTGGCCTGCGAGTCGCCTCGCGACCGCGCTTTCCTAAGATTCCAGACAAGGACTTCGACCGCGTGACTTCCAAAGTGCCCGCTGCGCTCGCCGATTTCGATCGGCACCTGTTCGGCGAAGGCCGGCACTGGCACGCGCAGCAATTTCTCGGCGCGCATGCCTCGGAGGCGCACGGCATCGCGGGAACGCGGTTTGCCGTCTGGGCCCCGCATGCCAGGGCGGTGAGCGTCGCGGGCGATTTCAACGCCTGGAGCAACACCGCACATCCGCTGCGCGGCAGCGACAGCGGCGTCTGGGAAGGCTTCGTCGCCGGCGTCGGCCCGGGTGCGCTCTACAAGTTCGCGATCCAGACACGGCACGGCCAATGGCTGCTCAAGTCCGACCCGTATGGCCGCCTGTTCGAAATGCGGCCGGCGACCTCGAGCGTGGTGGTCGCCCCATCGGCGCATGTCTGGACCGACGCGGACTGGATCGCGCGCCGCCTCGAAACCGATTGGCAGCGCGGCCCGGTTTCGATCTACGAGCTGCACCTGGGCTCGTGGCAGCGCGAGGCCGACGGTGGGTTCCTGAACTATCGCGAGATCGCGCGCCGGCTCGTGCCCTACGTGGTCTCGATGGGCTTCACGCACGTGGAGCTGTTGCCGGTGTCCGAGCATCCGTTCGACGGTTCCTGGGGTTATCAGACCATCGGGCTGTATGCGCCGACGCGCCGGCATGGCGAACCCGACGACTTCCGCTGGTTCGTCGATTACTGCCATGCGAACGGCATCGGCGTGATCCTCGACTGGGTGCCCGCGCATTTCCCGAAGGACGCGCACGGCCTGCGGCAGTTCGATGGCCTGCCGCTGTACGAGTATCCGGAGCCGCATCGCGGCGAGCATCCCGAATGGGGCACGCTGATCTACGACTACGGCCGGCCGCAGGTACGCAATTTCCTGATGTCGAACGCGCTGTACTGGATCGAGGAGTTCCATATCGACGGCCTGCGCGTCGATGCGGTGGCTTCGATGCTCTACCTCGACTACGGGCGCAATCCGGGCCAATGGCAGCCGAATCGCTACGGCGGCCGCGAGCATCTCGAAGCCGTGCAGTTTCTGCGCGACTTCAACCAGGCCGTGCGCGAAGTGCATCCGGGCGCGCTCGTGATCGCCGAGGAATCCACCTCGTGGCCCGATGTCACCGGCGCGGTGGAGCACGGCGGGCTCGGCTTTTCGATGAAGTGGGACTTGGGCTGGATGCACGACTCGCTCGACTACTTCAAGCGCGACCCGATTCACCGGCGCTATCACGCCAACCATCTGACCTTCGGCTTCATGTACGCCTGGACCGAGCGCTTCGTGCTGCCGCTGTCGCACGACGAAGTCGTGCACGGCAAGAGCCCGCTGATCTACAAGATGCCCGGCGACGAGTGGCAGAAGTTCGCCAACCTGCGCCTGCTGTTCGTGTTCATGTGGACGCGGCCTGGCAAGAAACTGCTGTTCATGGGCGGCGAATTCGCGCAGACGCGCGAGTGGAATCACGATCGCGAACTCGACTGGGGGCTCGACACGAAGCCGCTGCACGCAGGTGTGCGCGCACTGATCGGCGATCTGAACCGGCTGCATCGTGAGCTGCCGGCGCTGCATGAGCTCGATGCGGAGCCGCACGGCTTCACCTGGATCGACTGCAACAACGTCGACGAATCGATCTTCGTCTACCGGCGGCGCGATGCCGCCGGTCGCGAGGTGGTGATCGTGCTCAATGCGACGCCGGTGGTGCGGGCGAATCATCGGATCGCGCTGCCGAGCGCAGGCGTCTGGATCGAGCGGCTCAACTCGGACGCGCTCGGCTATGGTGGCAGCGGGGTCGGCAACGCCGGGCGCGTGGTGGCGGTCGAGGAGCCGTGGATGTCGCTGGACTGCAGTGCCTGGATTACGGTGCCGCCGTTGGGGGCGCTGGTGCTCGAGGCGCCGGCTGTGAGCTGAGGGTTTTATGTCGGCTGTCGGCCTGTGGGCCGAGTTACTTCCGGACAGGACGTCCAGCTGCTCCTGCGCGCGCCTACCGCCGGCACTGCCAGGGAGTGAGCCTCTACGGCTAGGGCTCGCTCTCGCTGCGCTCCGCCGAGATTTTTCAGCGCTAGGCTGCCTTGCCTGTCCTCTCTCCCGCCTGCGGGAGAGAGTCCCGCCGGAGGCGGGGAGAGAGGGGTCATCCGCAACGTGAGCTCCCTCTCCGAGCTTCCCCTCTCCCGCAAGCGGGAGAGGGGGCAATCAACAGCGGCCGCAGCTTCGCTTCTGATTCATTGATCCATGGTGACGCCCCAAGCATGCGAGCAGCGCAGATGACTTCGCGCCGATGCACAAGCCAAGAAATCAGGCCCCGACCGGCGAGGTTGAAAGCTCCCAGCGCACAGCTGTGCCCCGGTAGGCCGGCAGACCCCTCAAGTCCGCCGCCGTCTTTTTGACACGCCCTCCCGCACACCCCCTGGCCCAGGACTTGTACTGGCAGGCCAAACGCCGACTCTCCGGCGTGCGGAGCCAGCACATGAACTCAGCCCTCTGGGTCGCCAAGACCGGTCTCGATGCGCAGCAGACGCGCATGGCCGTGGTGTCCAACAACCTCGCCAACGTCAATACGACGGGTTTCAAGCGCGGCCGCGCGAATTTCGAAGACCTGCTGTACCAGAACGTGCAGACCGCCGGCGCCCAGAGCAGCACGCAGACGCAGCTGCCGTCGGGCCTGTCGATCGGCACCGGCGTGCGCATCGGGGCCACCGAGAAGATGTTCGCGCAGGGCAACCTGCTGCAGACCAACAACTCGCTCGACGTGGCGATCAACGGCCGCGGCTTCTTCCAGATCCTGATGCCCGACGGCACCATGGCCTATTCGCGCGACGGCAGCTTCCAGCTCGACAGCCAGGGCCAGATCGTCAACGACCAGGGCTTTCCGCTGCAGCCGGGCCTGCAGATTCCGCAGGGCGCGCAGGACGTCAGCATTTCGGCCGACGGCATCGTCTCGGTGACGCTCGCCGGGCAGTCGACGCCGCAGCAGGTCGGCACGCTGACGCTGGCCGATTTCATCAACCCGGCCGGCCTGCAGCCGCGCGGGGACAATCTCTATGCGGAGACCGCGGCGAGCGGTTCGCCGCAGACCGGCACGCCCGGGCTCAACGGCATCGGCTCGCTCGCGCAGGGCTCGCTGGAATCCTCGAACGTCAACGTCGTCGAGGAAATGGTCAGCATGATCGAGACGCAGCGCGCCTACGAAATGAACTCGAAGGCGATCTCGACGACCGACCAGATGCTGCAGTTCATCACCAGCAATCTTTGAGGGATGAGCGTGGCCATGCGTGCCTTCATTCTGACCGCGGTCGCCGCCTCGCTGGCCGGCTGCGCCGCGAGCGCGAGCCGTCCGGTCGTCGAAGCCTCCGCGCCGACGCTGCCGCTGGCGAGCGCCGAAGCGGGCGCTATCTATTCGAGCGGCGGCGGGCTCGCGCTGTTCGAGGACAACAAGGCGCGCAACGTCGGCGACGTGCTGACCGTGGTGCTCGTCGAGAGCACGCAGGCGAAGAAATCGGCGGCGACGAGCACGAGCAAGAAGCAGGATGTCTCGCTCGGCGACATCAGCGCCTTCGGCAAGGATCTGACCTACGGCGTCGGCTTCAATGGCGATCGCAGCTTCGCTGGCAAGGGCGACACGAGCCAGAGCAATTCGCTGTCGGGCAGCGTCACCGTGACCGTGGTGCAGCGCTACGCCAACGGCAATCTGCTCGTGCGCGGCGAGAAGCAGTTGCAGCTCAACCAGGGCTCCGAAGTCGTCAAGCTCGAAGGCCTGGTGCGCGCGGCCGACATCAGCACCGCCAACACGGTGTCGTCGGATCGCGTCGCCAACGCGCGCGTGACCTATGCGGGCCGCGGAGCGCTCGCCGACTCGAATGCGCAGGGCTGGCTCGCGCGCTTCTTCTCGTCGCCCTGGATGCCGTTCTGAGGAGCGCCCGAATGCTACGCAAAGCTTTCAAGTCGTCGCTGTTGTCCGCGCTGCTCGCCGCGAGCGCACTGAACGCCGCCCACGCCGAGCGCGTCAAGGATCTGGCGAGCGTGCAGGGCGTGCGCACGAACCATCTTGTCGGCTATGGCCTCGTCGTCGGCCTCGACGGCACCGGCGACCAGACCACGCAGGCTCCGTTCACGGTGCAAAGCCTCAAGAGCATGCTGCAGCAGCTCGGCGTGACGGTCCCGCCCAACGTCAATCCGCAGCTCAAGAACGTCGCGGCCGTTGCGTTGTCGGCCGAACTCCCGCCGTTCTCCAAGCCCGGGCAGATGATCGATGTCACCGTCGCCTCGATCGGCAACTCGGGCTCGCTGCGCGGTGGCGCGCTGCTGATGGCGCCGCTGAAAGGCGCGGACGGTCAGGTCTACGCGATCGCGCAGGGCAACGTCGTCGTCGGCGGGCTCGGCGTTTCGGGCAAGGACGGTTCGCGCGTCAGCGTCAACGTGCCGAGCGCCGGCCGCATTCCGAACGGCGCTTCGGTGGAACGCGCGGTGCCGGGCGCTTTCGATGGCGCCGGCGATCTGCTGCTGAACCTGCACACGCCGGATTTCACCACCGCCGCGCGACTCGCCGACGGCATCAACGCGGCGTTGCATTCGCCGGTCGCACGCGCGCTCGACGCGGTGACGGTGTCGGTACAGGCACCGAGTGACTCGAACCAGCGCGTGCTGTTCATGGCTACGCTCGAAGCCATCGACGTGAGCCCCGGCGATGCGCCGGCGCGCGTGATCGTCAATTCGCGCACGGGCACCGTCGTCATCAGCAGCCTCGTCACCGTGAGACCCGCCGCGGTCGCGCACGGCAGCTTGTCGGTGACGATCGCCGAGCGTCCCATCGTGAGCCAGCCGGCCGCGTTCTCGGACGGGCAGACCGTCGTCGTTCCGCAGTCGGCGATCGAAGTGACGCAGTCCGGCGGAACGATGTTCAAGTTCGCCTCGGGCGTGAACCTCGACGACATCGTGCGCGCGGTGAACCAGATCGGCGCTGCGCCGGGCGATCTCGTCGCGATCCTCGAAGCGCTCAAGCAGGCCGGCGCGCTGCGCGCCGAGCTCGTGGTCATCTGAGGGCGCGTCGCCATGTCCGCCCAACCCTTGTCTGCACAGCAGCTCAACGCGCTCGATTTCTCGCAGTACGCGGGCCTGCGCGCGGCCGCCAAGCAGAACGATCCGGCTGCGCTCAAGCAGGCGGCGCAGCAGTTCGAGGCGCTGTTCACGCAGATGATGCTCAAGAGCATGCGCGACGCGCTGCCGGGCGATTCCACGCTCGGCGCGCAGGGTGATTTCTATACGAGCCTTTACGATCAGCAGCTGTCGACGACGCTTGCTAGCGGCAAGGGCATGGGCCTTGCCGATCTGCTCGTGAAGCAGCTTGCGCAGTCTTCAGATGCAGCGGGCGCGGCTTCCGCCTCGGTGAATTCCGCAAGCTCGATCGCGGCGTATTCGAAGACGGCGAAGCGAGCCGCAATCGATGAACCCGGCGAAGTCGGTGCCAGCGAATGGACGCCCGGCGATGCCGACAGTTTTCTCGATGCGATCCGTCCGCACGCCGAAAAAGCCGCGCAGGCGCTCGGCGTTCCGACGCGCGCGATCATGGCCCAGGCCGTGCTCGAGACCGGCTGGGGACGCCGCATTCCGCGCGACACTGACGGCCGGCCGACGCTCAATCTGTTCGGCATCAAGGCCGGTTCGAATTGGAGTGGCAAGACCGTCGAAACAGGAACCCAGGAATACGTCGATGGTGAGTTCCGCGACGAGTCCGCGCGCTTCCGCGCCTACGGCTCGCTGTCCGAAACCTTCGACGATTACGTCAAGTTCCTGAGCCGCAATCCGCGCTATGTCGAAGCCCTGCGCAAGGACAGCGTCGGCGACTTCGCGCAGGGCCTGCAGAAAGCCGGCTATGCGACCGACCCGGCTTACGCGCGCAAGATCGTCGACGTCGCCAACAGCCGCGACATGAGCGCGGCGCTGACGCGTGGCAAGCCGCGTCTCTACAGCGTCTAGGAGAACACATGAGCTCCGATCTGCTGGGCATTGGTTCCTCCGCGCTGATGGCATATCGCGCGGCGCTCAACGTCACCGGCCAGAACGTCGCCAACGCGAACACCGCGGGCTACACGCGCCAGCGCATCGAGCTGCAATCGAGCACGCTCGGCACGACCGCGGCCGGCGTCAGCGTGCGCAGCATCGCGCGACTCGGCGATCAGCTCGTCACGCAGCGGCTCATCGCGCAGGACAGCAGTCATTCGCGCATCTCCACCTTGTCGTCGCAGGCCGCGCAGACCGATGGCTGGCTATCGGGTTCGACCACGGGCCTGTCGAAACCGCTCGAAAATTTCTTCGACGCGATCAACAGCCTCGCAGCGAGTTCCTCGTCGACAGCTTCGCGCCAGGTGGTATTGCAGGGCGCGCAGACGATGGCGTCGCGCTTCAACGATCTGCAGGCCAATTTCAATACGAGCGATCGCGACGTCGATGCGCGTCTGGTCGATGCGACGTCGACGATCAATTCGCTCGCCAGGCAGGTCGCGACGCTCAATCAGCGCATCGGCGAAGCGGCGACGACGAATCCGGGCCAGACGCCGAACGAGCTGCTCGATCAGCGCGATCAGCTCGTGCGCAAGATCGCCGAGCAGGTCGGCATCGAGACGAGCACGGCCGACGACGGCTCGATCAACATTTCGCTCGGCAGCGGGCAGTCGCTCGTGCTCGGCAGCCAGGCTTCCACGTTGAGCGTCGCGAACGACGAATTCGGCCGTCCGCGCGAACTCATGCTGAGCAGCGGCGGCGGCGCTCCGGTGTCGGTCAGCAACCAGGTCTCGGGCGGCGTTATCGGCGGCCTGCTCGACTATCGTCGCGAAGTGCTCGATCCGGCGATGGCGCGGCTCGGCAGCATGGCGGCGGCCTTCGCGGCTGCGGTCAACGCGCAGCATGCCGAAGGCATGGATCAGTACGGCCAGATGGGCGGCGATCTGTTCACGATGCCGACCGGCACGGTGAGCGCCGCGAGCGCCAACACAGGCAATGCGAAAGTGGCCGCCGCCTTGAGCGACGTCGACACCGCGGGCGCTCAGGATTACGTGCTGAGCTACGACGGCGCGCGCTGGAACATGAGCAGTGTGAGCAGCGGCGCTTCGATCGCGCTGAGCGGCAGCGGCACGGCCGACGATCCGCTCGTCGGTGGCGGCCTGAGCCTGAGCTTGAGCGGCAGCGCGAATGCCGGTGATCGCTTCCTCGTGCAGCCTACGCACAGCGCGGCCGGCCAACTCAAGCTCGCGATCAGCGATCCGGCGCGGCTCGCGGCTTCGAGCCCCGTGCGCACTAGCGTCGGCGCCAGCAACACGGGTGTCGCGACGATCGGCGCGCCCGAAGTGCTCGATGCGAGCAACGCTGCCTTGCTCGACAACGCGACGATCGCCTTCACCTCGGCCGGTCGCTTCACGATCAACGGCAGCGGCGACTACGCGTACACCTCGGGTGGCGCGATCGAGTTCAACGGCCTGCGCGTGCGGATCAGCGGAACGCCCGCGAGCGGCGATACGTTTTCGCTGAGCCGCAGCGACGGTAGTTCGGGCGACAACGGCAACGCGGTTGCGCTCGCAGCGATCGCCGACCTCGGCCTGCTCGACGGCGGTCGCCTGAGCCTGTCTGGCGCGAACAGCGCGCTGGTGTCGAAAGTCGGCTCGCAGGCGGCGCAGGCGAGCGTACAGCTCGATGCGCAGACCACGCTGCGCTCGCAGCTGCAGAGCGAGCGCGATTCGCTGTCCGGCGTGAACCTCGACGAGGAAGCGGCCGATCTGATGCGCTATCAGCAGGCTTACCAAGCCGCCGCGCAGGTGGTGTCGATGGCGAACACGCTGTTCGACTCGCTGCTGGCCGCGGTGCGGCGATAAGGGAGTAGACGATGAGCATTCGGGTCACCAGCGCGGGCATGGCGGAGCAGGGCATCGCGGTCATGCAGGCGCAGATGCAGGCGCTGTCCAAAGTGCAGACGCAGCTCGCGACCGGCGCGCGCTTCCAGCGCGCGGGTGAAGATCCGGTCGCCGCGGGTCAGTCGCTCAACATCGAAAAGGCGCTCGCGGACCTCGGCCGCTGGAAGAGCAACATCGGCTCGGCCAGCGACCGGCTGTCGCTCGAGGAAACCACGCTCGCGAGTTCGGTCTCCACGCTCGATCGCGTGCGCCAGCTCGCCTTGCAGGCCAACTCGGACACGCTGAGCGATTCCGATCGCGCCTCGATCGCCAAGGAGATGAAGGAGCGGCTGACCGAACTCGTGGCGCAGGCGAATACGCGCGACGGGCAGGGCGTCTACCTGTTCTCGGGCAGCCGCAGCGACAGCCGGCCTTTCGAGCGCACCGCGAGCGGCGTGCGCTACCAGGGCGACACGCTGAGCGCTTCGCTGCCGATCGGCTCCAACCGCAATGTCGCGCTGAGCGACAACGGGCAGGACGTGTTCATGGCGTTGCCGTCGGGCGACGGCCGGCTCGCGGTCGGTGCGTCGGCTACGAACAAGGGCCTCGCGAGCGTGCAGGACGTGCACTTCACCGATGCGAGCCAGTGGGACGGCACAAGCTATCGCCTGCGCATCGAAGACGGCCAGTACAGCGTGCTCGATGCGAACGACGGTGTCGTGGCCAGCGGCCGTTATGAATCGCAGGTGGCGATCCAGTTTCGCGGCGCTTCGATCACGCTCGTCGGCGATCCGTCCGATGGCGACGAATTCACGCTCGGGGCCAGCCAGCAGCAGGACATCTTCAGCACCGTGCAGAACCTCGTCGATCTGGTCTCGAGCGGCGGCCGCAGTCCGGCGCAGCGCACGCAGGACCAGACGCGCATGTTCAATGCGCTCAAGTCGCTCGATACCGCGATCGACCATCTCGGCAACGTGCGGGGTGGCGTCGGTGCAAGGCTCAACGCGATCGAAGACGCCGAAGCGCAGCTCGAGACGCGCTCGACGCAGCTGCAGGAGCGGCTGGCCGGCTTGCGTGAGGCCGATTACGTCGAAACCGCGGCGCGGCTGTCGCAGACCGAGACCGCGCTGCAGGCCGCGCAGCAGAGCTATCTGAAGGTTCAGGGGCTCAGCCTGTTCGACTACATGAAGTAGTCGGCAGGCAAGCGTCCGCAGAGTAGGCGTCGGCCTCTGTGGTCGGCGCGCACGGCCGCCGCGCTACTATGGACGGATGAACGACAAGACCCGCTCCGGCGCCGCCTTCGAAGTGCGCCGCTACCCCGTCCCGGGCGGCATCGCGGTCACAGCCGATGTCGGCGGCGACCCGCGCCACCCGGCTGTCATCCTGACCCACGGCGGCGGCCAGACCCGGCATTCCTGGCATGGCGCGATGCGTGAGCTCGTCGCCCAGGGCTATCACGTCATCAATCTCGATGCGCGCGGCCATGGCGACAGCGACTGGTCGCCCGACGGCGTCTATTCTGTTGAACTGCTTTCCGACGACCTCCAGGCGGTGATCGCCACGCTGCCGAACCCGCCGGCGCTCGTCGGCGCCTCGATGGGCGGCATCACTTCGCTCCATGCGGTCGGCACCAGCGATCGGCGCATCGCTAGCGCGCTGATCCTCGTCGACGTGGTGCCGCGCGTGGAGGCGGCCGGCGGCGCCAAGATCATGGCCTTCATGCGTGCCAGGCCCGAAGGCTTCGCCAATCTCGAGGAAGCGGCCGACGCGGTCGCCGCCTACAACCCGCATCGTCCGCGTCCGCGCGACATCTCCGGGCTCATGAAGAACCTGCGCCTGCGCGAGGACGGCCGGCTGCACTGGCACTGGGATCCGCGCTTCCTGAGCATGTACCCGCCCGAGCCGCCGATCGTCACCGAGCGCCTGCTCGAAGCCGCGGCGCGGGTTCGCGAGCCGACCCTGGTCGTGCGCGGCCTGCAGAGCGACATCGTGTCGGAGGCCGGCATCGAGGAATTCCGTCGCTACCTGCCGTCGCTCGAAGTGTTCGATGTCCCGGGGGCCGGGCACATGGTCGCGGGCGACCGGAACGACGCCTTCAACCAGGGCGTCACCGACTTTCTGCGCCGGCATCATCCGGCGCGTTGAGCCCGGGGCGTTTTGCACTGGGGCGCGAAGCCGGCCAGCAGAATGCCGGCCTGGCCAGGCTGCCGAAAAAATCGCCAGGGTCTGAGCACCGACCGCGCGCGCGGCTCCCGACGCAGGCACCGCTTTTGCGTATGGAGGTGGACGATCCTGCCGAGGCGACGCCATGACCACCCTGCGCGAAAGCACCCACTCCGACCTTCCGATCGCCATCGGCCTGCATCCGATTCGCAGGGAGGGCCAGCCTGGCCGTGGCGTCAATGCCGGCGCGCTGGTCGATCTGATCGATCGCTGCCTCGAGCACGGCAGCGCAGAGAAGCGCCGTCACTACATCGATGAAATCGTCGTGCGCACCGAAGCCTGTGTCGACGCGGGCGTGATCGACGCGATGACCTCCGACGAGGCGCTGCCGATGCACTGGGCCCACTTGAAGGACATCACCGACGAGATGACACGGGTGCCGCTGGGCTCGCGCCGGCTCGACCAGTGCCTCGGCCGGCTCAAGCTCGCCCTGCGGCATGTATCCGCCGGCTCGTTTTCGGCTTAGAAAGCAGCAGCGGAGCCCGGTCGTCGGCTGGCTTCGGACCAGCCGGCTCGGTTGTGACAAAAGCATTGACGATTGGAGGCCCGGTCACTAGAATCCCGCCTCCCTACGGCAGCCCCCGACTTCCAAAGTCTGCTGCCACCGCTCGGAAACGTCTTTTGGAGCAGCCGATGTACGCCGTCATCAAGACCGGAGGCAAGCAGTATCGCGTTGCCGCTGGCGAACAGCTCAAAGTGGAAAGCCTGGTTGCCGAAGTCGGCGCGACCATCTCCTTCGAACAGGTGCTCCTGGTCGGCGAAGGCGAAAGCGTCAAGGTCGGCGCTCCGTTCGTTTCGGGTGGTGTCGTGACCGCTGAAGTGGTCCGTCACGGCCGTGGCGACAAGATCCGCATCATCAAGCACCGTCGCCGCAAGCACTATCACAAGGAACAGGGCCATCGCCAGAACTTCACGGAAGTGAAGATCACCGGCATCACGGCCTAAGTCCAGACTCAAGATTCCGGAGCACAGTCATGGCACATAAAAAAGCAGGCGGTAGTACCCGCAACGGTCGCGATTCCAAGTCCAAGCGTCTTGGCGTGAAGCTGTTCGGTGGCCAGGCCGTCATCGCAGGCAACATCATCATCCGCCAGCGCGGCACGCAGTATCACGCGGGCACCGGCACCGGCATCGGCAAGGATCACACGATCTTCGCCAAGGTCGATGGCAAGGTGGCCTTCGTCGCCCGTGGCCCGAAGAACCGCACCTACGTGGACGTCGTCGCGGCTTAAAGCCCGGCGCCACGCAAGGTGCAAAAAGCCCCGTTCTGACGGGGCTTTTTTGTGGTCGGAGCATTGCAATGAAATTCGTCGACGAAGCGCTCATCGAGGTTTACGCCGGTGATGGCGGCAACGGCTGCGTGAGCTTTCGGCGCGAGCGCGCGATTCCGTTCGGTGGCCCGGACGGCGGTGACGGCGGCGACGGCGGCAGCGTCTACGCGGTGGCCGATTACAACCTCAACTCGCTGGCCGATTTCCGCTTCACGCGCGTGTTCCGCGCCGAGCGCGGCGAGAACGGCCAGACCTCGGAATGCACCGGGCACGGGGGCGCCGATCTCGAAATTCCGATGCCGCTCGGCACGCTGATCTACGACACCTCGACCGAGGAACTGATCGGCGAACTCACGCGTCGCGGCAGCCGCATCAAGATCGCGCAGGGCGGCTTCCACGGGCTCGGCAACAAGCGCTTCAAGTCGAGCACCAACCGGGCGCCGCGCAAGTCGACGCCGGGTTCGCCGGGCGAGCAGCGCGAACTGCGGCTCGAGTTGTCGCTGATGGCCGACGTCGGCCTGCTCGGCATGCCGAATGCGGGCAAGTCGACGCTGTTGTCGTCGGTGTCGGCCGCGCGGCCGAAGATCGCGGACTATCCGTTCACGACACTGTATCCGCAGCCCGGCGTGGTCGCGGTCGGCGAGCATCGCTCGTTCGTGATGGTCGACGTGCCGGGACTCATCGAGGGTGCGGCCGACGGTGCCGGCCTCGGCATCCGCTTCCTCAAGCACCTGCAGCGCACGCGACTGCTGCTGCACATGGTCGACGTGATGCCGCCCGATGGCAGCGACATCGCCGAGAACATTCGCGTGATCAACGCCGAGCTCGCCGAGTTCAGCGAAGAGCTGTCGGGCCGCGAGCAGTGGCTGTGCTTCAACAAGATCGACGTGCTCGCACCCGTAGAGCGTCAGGAACTCATCGACAGGACGCTCGCCGAACTCGGCTGGCAGGGCCGCTGGTTCGCGATCTCGGCGGCCACGCGCGAGGGCTGCGACGTGCTCGCGCGCGAGGCGATGGCCTGGGTCGAGGCGCATGCGCCGGTGATCGAGGACGAGCCCGAGGACGAGCCGGATGTGATGCCGGAGCGTCCGCCGCACGAGCAGCAGCTGTCCGACGAAGACGACGACAACCAGTAAAGACTGCATGGACCGTCAAACCCTGACCCGCGCCAAGCGCTGGGTGATCAAGATCGGCAGCTCGCTGGTGACCGCCAAGGGCCAGGGGCTGGACCGCGAAGCCATCGCCGACTGGTGCGCGCAGATCGCCGCATTGCGCGCCGAAGACCGGCAGATCGTGCTGGTGTCCTCGGGCGCGGTCGCCGAAGGCATGGCGCGGCTGGGTCTCAAGAAGCGCCCGAGCATCCTGCACGAGCTGCAGGCCACTGCCGCGGTCGGGCAGATGGGCCTCGTGCGCGCCTGGGAACTCGGCTTCGAGGCGCACGGCCTGCGCGCGGCGCAGATCCTGCTGACGCATGAGGACGTGGCCGATCGCGGCCGCTATCTCAATTCACGCAGCACGCTGACGACCCTGCTCGAATTCGGCGTGGTACCGGTCGTCAACGAGAACGACACCGTTTCGACCGACGAAATCCGTCTCGGCGACAACGACACGCTCGGGGCGATGACGGCCAATCTGATCGAGGCCGATCTGCTCGTGATCCTGACCGACCAGGACGGCCTGTTCGATTCCGATCCGCGCAACAACCCGGACGCCAAGCTGGTTTCCGAAGCCTCGCTCGCCGAGCCGCAGCTCGCGGCGATGGCCGGCGACAGCAAGGGCGTGCTCGGTCGCGGCGGCATGCGCACCAAGCTGTCGGCGGCCAACATCGCGGCGCGTAGCGGGGCGGCGACGGTGATCGCGCACGGGCGCGCGCCCGAGGCGCTGCTGCAGATCGCGCGCGGGCAGAGCATCGGCAGCCTGCTCAAGCCCGCGCAGACGGTGATGGCGGCGCGCAAGCGCTGGATCGCCGGGCAGCTGCAGGTTCGCGGCCAACTGCATCTCGACGAGGGCGCTGCGCAGGTGCTGCGCGCGCAGGGCAAGAGCCTGCTGCCGGTCGGTGTGAAGCGCGTCGAAGGGCAGTTCGATCGCGGTGATCTGGTCGCCTGCCTGGCTCCGGACGGGCGTGAGATCGCGCGCGGACTCGTCAATTACGGGCACGTCGAAGCGCTGCGCATACTCGGGGCCAGGCGCGAGGAACTCGCGCAGCGGCTCGGCTATCCGGGCGAGCCCGAGCTCGTGCATCGCGACAACCTGGTTCTCGTTTAGTTGTAAAAGGCGAACGTCGCGATCAAAGCGACGTATCCTTGGACGCTCCGGCACTTCGCTGCCGCTGCATCGAATCAAAGATCCAAGGATGAAAAAGACGCTCCTGCTGCTCGCCGGCCTGCTGATCTCCTCGCAGGCTGCGGCCGAAACCATCACGCAGCAATCCGGCTGGGCCGCCTGGAACGGCAGCTTCAAGTTCAGCGAGCACTGGGGTTCGCTGAGCGACGTGCAGATTCGCTCGGGCGACAACTGGGCCGACACGCAGAACCTGATGTTCAGGCCCGGGCTCACGTACTTCATCAATTCGCACAGCAACTTCACGGTCGGCTATCTGTGGAACGGCACCTTGAATGCGCCGGGCCACGATCTGGTCGAGCATCGCATCTGGCAGCAGTACATCCACGTGCAGCAGCTCGGCTTGGTGCCGCTCACGCATCGCTTACGCCTGGAGCAGCGATTCATCGAGCAGGCTTCGGGCGGTGACCGGCGCTTCGCACAGCGCCTGCGCTACCTCGCGCGCGCGGTGATTCCGGTCGCTCACTCGGAAGGCGCATTCACGCACGGGCCGTTCATCGGCCTGCAGAACGAAGCCTTCTTCAACCTGCAGCATCGCGACGCGGTGAACGGCGCCTTCTTCGACCAGAACCGCGCGTATCTGGCGGGCGGCTTCCGGCTCAGCAAGCAGATCGATCTCGAACTCGGCTATCTGAACCAGTACATCAACGGCCGCGTCAACGACACGCTCAACCACGTCGTGCAATTCGCCCTGTATACGCGCTTCTGAGCGCGGGTTTTGCGGACGCTGGACAAACGAAAACGCGGGCCTTGAGGCCCGCGTCGTACCACTTTCAACAAAGCTGCGTCAGATCAGGCGAGTGCCTTGAGGTGCGCGAGCAGGCGGCTCTTGTGGCGAGCGGCCTTGTTCTTGTGGATCATGCCGCGATCGGCGTAGCGATCGAGAACCGGCACCATTTCCTTGTAGGCGGCTTCGGCAGCGGTCTTGTCCTTGGCGTCGAGGGCCTTGACGACCTTCTTGACGTAGGTGCGGATCATCGAGCGCTGGCTCGCATTGCGGGCACGGGCTTTCTCGGACTGACGTGCGCGCTTGCGGGCGCTAGCGGTGTTGGCCAAAGTGAAACTCCAAAAATGAGGCGACAAATCGAAGGGGCGCTAGTATTGTGATCGACCCCCTGGTTGTCAATCTTCCCGACGGCCGAAAAGCTCGTCCAGACGGCCTCGCATGTCCCGATCCCTGCTCAAATCCACGAGTATCGTCAGCGGCCTGACGCTCGCCTCGCGCGTGCTCGGCCTGGTTCGCGAAATCACGCTCGCCCGGGCCTTCGGCGCCGGACCGCTGCTCGACGCCTTCTTCGTCGCGCTGATGCTGCCCAACCTGGGCCGGCGCATTTTCGCCGAAGGCGCGTTCTCGCAGGCCTTCGTGCCGGTCTTCACCGAGACGCACAAGAGCCAGGCGCACGAGAACGTGCGCGATCTGGCCGCGGTGGTCATGGGCACGCTCGGCGGGGTGCTCGCGCTGGTGACCCTGATCGGCTGCCTCGCGGCCCCGCTGCTGGTCTGGGCTTTCGCGCCGGGCTTTCGTTCCGACCCGGCGCAGGAGGCGCTCGGGGCCGATCTGCTGCGCTGGACCTTTCCTTATCTGATGTTCATTTCGCTGACCTCGATGGCGGGCAGCATCCTGAACAGCTACGGGCGCTTCGCGGTGCCGGCCGCGGCCCCGGTGATCCTGAACCTCTGCATCATCGGCTCGGCCTGGATTTCGGCCGATTCGGTCATGGTGCTGGCCTATGCGGTGTTCCTGGCCGGCGTGCTGCAGCTGCTGTCGCAGCTGCCGTCGCTGGCGCGGCTGCGGCTGCTGCCGGCTCCGCGCTTTTCGCTGCGCGATGCGCGCGTGAAGCGCATCGCCGGCCTGATGCTGCCGGTGGTGATCGGCTCGTCGGTGGCGCAGGTGAGCCTGCTGCTCAACACGAGCCTGGCGACGCTGATCGCCGACGGCGCGGTGAGCTGGCTCAATTTCGGCAGCCGCCTGATGGAATTCCCGACCGGCATCTTCGCGATCGCGGTCGGCACCGTGATCCTGCCGGCGCTGTCGGCCAGGCACACCGATCGCTCGCCCGAGCAGTTTTCGGCGACGCTCGACTGGGGCCTGCGCACGATGCTGCTGCTCGGCCTGCCGTCGGCCGCGGGCCTGATCGTGCTCGGCGGGCCGCTGACCGCGACCCTGTTCGGCCACGGCCGGTTCGGCGAGCACGACGTGCTCATGACGACCTGGACCGTCTGGGCCTACGGCTTCGGCTTCATGGGCTTCGCGCTCGTGAAGGTGCTCGTGCCGGGCTTCTACGCGCGCCAGGAGACCAGGCTGCCCGTGCGCTTCGCGACCATCGGCCTGTTCTGCGGCATGGCGCTGAGCCTGACGACTTTCCTGGTCTCGCGCCGGCTCGGCGTCGAGGGCGCGCACGTGGGCCTGGCGCTGTCGACCTCGCTGACGGCCTGGGTCAATTCGACGCTGCTGTATTGCCGGCTGCGCCGCGATGGCATCTACGCGCCTTCGGCTGGCTGGATGCGCTTCGGCACGCAGCTGTTCGTCGCTACCGCGCTGATGGCACTGGTCGCCTGGGCCGGCGCGCGGGCCGACTGGATGGCCTTGCCGGTGACCGGCCGCGTGCTGCGCCTGTCGGCGACGGTGGCGGCCTGTGGGCTCGCCTACTTCGGCAGCCTCGCGCTCATGGGCCTGCGTCCGCGGCATCTGCTGATGGGGCGGCGCGGCGGGGCGGTATAATTTCGACCCTTCCTTATTCCGGCCTGCCCGACGTCCCATGGAGCTGATCCGCGGCTTTCACAATCTGCGTGACGAGCATCGCGGCTGTGTGCTGACCATCGGCAATTTCGACGGCATGCACCTGGGGCATCTGGCGCTCGTGCGCAAGACGCAGGAGCTGTCGCAGCGCTTCGGGCTGCCCGCCACGGCGCTGACCTTCGAGCCATCGCCGCGCGAATTCTTCCAGGGCGACAAGGCCCCGCCGCGCGTGACGACTTTCCGCAGCAAGCTCGCGGGCCTGGCGGCGAGCGGGCTCGATCGGGCCGTGATCGCGCGCTTTTCGGGTGAACTCTCCAAATGCCCGGCCGGCGATTTCGTCGACGAATACCTGGTGCGCCGGCTCGGCGTCGCGGCCATCGTCGTCGGCTACGACTTCCGCTTCGGCCAGAAGCGCGAAGGCGACGAAACCGTGCTGCGCAGCCGCCACGGCCACGAGGTGCACGTCGTCAGCCAGGTGCTCGTCGGCGGCGAACGCAGCAGCTCGACGGCCTTGCGCGAGGCGCTCGCCGAGCCGGACTTCGAGCGCGTCGAGCGCCTGCTCGGTCGCCGCTATGCGCTCCTCGGCCGCGTGCGCCACGGCTTGCAGCTCGGCCGCACGCTCGACATGCCCACCGCGAACATCGACCTGCATCGTCCGCTGGCCTTGCGCCACGGCGTCTACGCGGTGCGCGGCAAGGTGCGCGGACGCTGGTGGGACGGCGTCGCGAGCATCGGCGTGCGCCCGACCATCGGCACCACGCGCTGCCTGCTCGAAACCCATCTGTTCGGCGACTGCGGCGACATCTACGGCGAGGAGATGGTCGTCGAATTCCGCGCCTGGCTGCGGCCGGAGCTGAAGTTCGATTCGCTGGCCGAACTGGCCGCCCGCATGCAGCAGGATGCCGAAGACGCCCGCCGAATTCTGAGCGCCGCCGCCTGAGACTGGCGGCCAGCGCCTTATCCCGATTTTCTTGAAGTGACCACCGTGAACGACGCGACAAAAGACACGACCCAAGCCGGGGCCGAATACAAGACCACCGTCAACCTGCCGGAAACCGCGTTTCCGATGCAGGCCAACCTCGCCAAGCGTGAGCCGGACTGGCTCGCGCGCTGGGAAGCGCAGGGTCTCTACGCGCAGATCAGCGCCGCCACCGCGGAGCTGCCCGCGTATCACTTCGTCGATGGCCCGCCGTATGCGAACGGCGACATCCACATCGGCCATGCGGTCAACAAGGTGCTCAAGGACATCGTCGTCAAGAGCGCGCGTCTGGCCGGCCATCACGCGCCGTTCGTGCCGGGCTGGGATTGCCACGGCCTGCCGATCGAGCTGCAGGTGGAGAAGAAGTTCGGCAAGGTCGGCGAGAAACTCGATGCGGCCGCGTTCCGCGCCAAGTGCCGCGAATACGCGCTCGAGCAGGTCGAACGCCAGCGCGCCGATTTCAAGCGCCTGGGCATTCTCGCGGACTGGGAAAAGCCCTATCTGACGATGCAACCGGCCTACGAGGCCGAGCAGCTGCGCGTGCTGGCGCGCATCGTCGACAACGGCCACGTCGTGCGCGGTTTCAAGCCGGTGCACTGGTGCCTCGATTGCGGATCGTCGCTCGCCGAGGCCGAAGTCGAATATCAGGACAAGCAGTCGACCGCGATCGACGTCGCATTCGCCGCCGTCGATGTCGCGGAGACGGCGAAGCGTTTCAAGGCATCGGGCGTCGAATCGATCGGCTTCGTGATCTGGACGACCACGCCGTGGACCTTGCCGGCGAACCAGGGCATCAGCCTCGGCGCGGACATCGATTACGCGCTCGTGCGCTTCGAAGGCCAGAGCAGCGCGCTGGTCGTCGCCGAGCAGCTCGTCGGTCCGCTCGCGCAGCGTTACGGCGCGAGCCGGTTCGAGGCGCTCGGCGTTGCGAAGGGCAGCGCACTCGAAGGCCTGCGCGCGCAGCATCCGTTCGTGAATCGCCAGGTTCCGCTGATCACCGGCGAGCACGTCACGCTCGATGCGGGCACGGGCCTCGTGCACACCGCGCCGGCGCATGGCGTCGACGACTACATCGTCGGCCAGCGCTACGGTTTGCCGGTCAACAATCCGGTGGGGTCCGACGGCAAGTTCGTCGTCGGCACGCCGGTCGTCGAAGGCCAGCACGTGCGCAAGGCCGAAGAGCCGATTCTCGCCGCGCTGCGCGAGGCGAACGCGCTCGTGCATGCCACGAGCATCACGCACAGCTATCCGCATTGCTGGCGCCACAAGACGCCGCTGATCTTCCGCGCGACGCCGCAGTGGTTCATCGCGATGGACGTCGCCGGCCTGCGCGGCGCGGCGCTCGAAGCGATCGACCAGACGCGCTGGATTCCGGGCTGGGGCCGCGATCGCATTCACGGCATGGTCGCGGATCGTCCCGACTGGTGCATCTCGCGCCAGCGCACCTGGGGCGTGCCGCTGTCGCTGTTCGTGCACAAGCAGACGCAGGAAAAGCATCCGAAGTCCGGCGAGCTGCTGCGCAAGGTGGCCGACGCGATCGAAACCGGCGGGCTCGAAGCCTGGTTCGGCTCGACCGTGGCCGACTGGCTGCCGGCGGGCGAGGCCGAGCAGTACGACAAGTGCCCGGACACGCTCGACGTCTGGTTCGACTCGGGCAGCGCATTCCAGTGCTCGTTCAAATCGACCAATCCGGGCGCGATCGGTGCCGACGGCCTCGCGCCGCAGGCCGACATGTATCTCGAAGGCTCGGACCAGCATCGCGGCTGGTTCCATTCCTCGCTGCTCAACTGCGTCGCCACGCGTGGTGCTTCGCCGTACAAGGCCGTGCTCACGCACGGTTTCACGGTCGACGAGCAGGGCCGCAAGATGAGCAAGTCGCTCGGCAACGTCGTCGCGCCTCAGCAGGTGCTCAAAACGCTCGGTGCCGACGTGCTGCGCCTGTGGGTTTCGGCCAGCGATTACAGCGGCGAAATCGCGATCAGCGACAACCTGCTCAAGCGCATGGCCGATGCGTATCGCCGCATCCGCAACACCGTGCGCTACCTGCTCGGCAACCTGCATGGCTTCGACGTGACGAGCGATCTGGTCGCACCGGGCGAGATGCTCGCGATGGACCGCTGGGCGATCGCGCAGGCGGCGAGGCTGCAGGATGAAATCCGCGATGCCTACGCGGTGCAGCAGTTCCATCAGGTCTACCAGAAGCTGCACAACTACTGCGTCGTCGATCTCGGCGGCCTGTATCTCGACGTGCTTAAGGATCGCCTCTACACGACGGCGCCGAAGAGCCTCGCGCGGCGCAGCGCGCAGACCGCGCTGCTGCATATCGCCGAGGCGATGGTGCGCTGGATCGCGCCGGTGCTGTCGTTCACGGCCGATGAGATATGGCAGCTGCTGCCGGGCGATCGCTCGCAGTCGATCTTCGCTCAGCAGTTCTACGAGCTGCCGGGCGTCGATCTGTCGAACGACGGCATCGACTGGACGCGTCTCGCCGCCGCGCGCGAAGCGGTCAAGAAGCAGCTCGAGGAGCTGCGTGCGGCCGGCACGATCGGCTCCGGCCTCAATGCGAGCGTGCAGCTCTATGCCGATGGCGAGCTCGCGCAGACGCTCGCCAAGCCCGGCGACGAGCTGCGTTTCTGGTTCATCACGTCCGGTGCGAGCGTGCGTCCGTTCGCCGATGCGCCCGCGGGCGCGGCGACGGTGACGCTCGAGAATGGAGACAAGCTCGCGCTGCAGGCGCAGGCCTCGCCGTACGAGAAGTGCGAACGCTGCTGGCATCAGGTCGCCGATGTCGGCGCCGACGCCGAGCATCCGACGCTGTGCGGACGCTGCGTGAGCAACGTGTTCGGCGACGGCGAAAGCCGTCACGTCATTTGAGTGCCGCCTCGTGACTTTCCAGTTCCGCAACGTCTATTGGCTCTGGCTCACGGTGCTGACGCTGCTGCTCGATCAGGTCAGCAAGCAGCTCGTCGCCAAGAACATGCAGCTGTTCGACGAGATTCCACTGCTGCCGCATCTGAACCTCAAGCGCATGCACAACACCGGCGCCGCGTTCTCGATGTTCAGCGATTCGTCGCCGCTCGTGTTCGTGACCATCGGCGTCGTCGTCAGCGTGGGCATCCTGATCTGGCTGCGCCGCAATCCGCGCGGGCAGACGCTCGTCGCGGTGGCGCTGTCGCTGATCATGGGCGGCGCGCTCGGCAACGTGATCGATCGCGTGACGCGCGGTTACGTCGTCGACTTCATCGATTTCTACGTCGGCGGCTGGCACTTCGCGGCCTTCAACATCGCCGATACCGCGATCAGCGTGGGCGCCGGCTTCATGGTGCTCGACATGCTGCTCGAAATGTTTCGCAAGAAGCCGGAGCCGCAGCCACCTGCGGCCGACAGCTAAGCCTTATTGAGGATACAGCCGTGGAAATTCTGCTCGCCAATCCTCGTGGTTTCTGTGCCGGCGTCGATCGGGCCATCGAAATCGTCGAGCGCGCGCTCGAACAGCTCGGTGCGCCGATCTATGTGCGGCATGAAGTCGTGCACAACCGCTTCGTCGTCGAAAGCCTGCGCAACAAGGGCGCGGTGTTCGTCGAGGAAGTCGATCAGGTGCCCGAAGGCGCGGTCTGTATCTTCTCCGCGCATGGTGTCTCGCAGCAGGTTCGCCAGGACGCGAGCGCGCGCAAGCTCACGGTGTTCGACGCCACCTGTCCGCTCGTGACCAAGGTGCACATCGAGGTCAAACGCTATTCGCGCGAAGGCCGCGAAGTGGTGCTGATCGGCCATGCCGGGCATCCGGAAGTCGAGGGCACGATGGGCCAGTTCGACGAATCGCAAGGTGGGCGCATCCACCTGGTCGAGACGCCTGACGACGTGCAGACGCTGCCGATCCAGAAGCCCGGGCACATGGCCTATGTGACCCAGACCACGCTGTCGATGGACGACACTGCGCGCGTCATCGACGCGCTGCGTGCGCGCTTTCCGATGATCAGCGGGCCGCGCAAGGACGACATCTGCTACGCCACGCAGAACCGCCAGGATTCGGTCAAGGATCTCGCCGCGCAATGCGACGTGCTGCTCGTGGTCGGTTCGCGCAACAGCTCCAACTCGAATCGCCTGCGCGAACTCGCCGAAAGCCGCGGCACGCCGGCCTGGCTCATCGACGGCCCCGATGACATCCAGCCCGAATGGATGAGCGGCAAGCAGCGCGTCGGCGTGACGGCCGGTGCGAGCGCGCCCGAAGTGCTCGTGCAGCAGGTCGTCGGCCGACTCAAGGAGCTCGGCGGCAGCGTGGCGAAGGAACTCGCCGGGCGCGAGGAAACCATCGTGTTCTCGCTGCCGCAGGCCTTGCGCAAGGCCACCGGCGCGGTGCGCGGCGGCTAGGGAGTCAGCGGCTCCAGCAGCTGTCCGCGGTTCCGGCCGATGACGAGCGAATGCCGGTCGAAGTCAGGCTCAAGGTTTGGCACGCGGTGTCCTTGAGCTGCACGCCGAGCGGTGCGGCGCTGACCGTATAGCTGTTGCCGCTGACGCTGATCGACAGATCGTAGATGGCGTCCGTCTGCGTGCTCGAGGTGCTGGCATCACGCTTGAGATAGCGTTGCAGCTGAATCTTGGTGACGTCGTTCGTATAGCTCTTGTGCACGATGAAATAGCTCTCGAGCCGCGAGGACGCATCCACGAGCGCGGCCTTGGCGACGGTGCGATTCGCGCGCAGCACATAGCTGCGGTACGACGGCACCGCGATCGTCGTCAGGAGGCCGACGATGACGACCGCCACCATCAGTTCGATCATCGTAAAGCCACCTTGCGTCCTTGCTGTGGTCATGTTGTTCACGGTTGTCTGATCGCCTTTTCCTCGTCGCCACGCCGCTCGCGCCAGAAGTAAGGGTAGGTGGGAGGATTGATCGTGCTCATGGTCTGCGCGTTGGCGGTCAGCGCGCTCGCGGTCAGCGGGCTGAACTCGCCCGGCAGGCCCGGCGACACGCCGGCGCCTTGGCGCAGGTCGCCGAAGCTGTCGCTCATGAACTGGTTGTAACGCGGCCGCGAGTCGCTCAGCGCGATGCCGTAGAGACGGCTCGAGCCTTCGGAGGGCTCGCAGGACTGCGTGGTCGCATCGGGCGGCACATAGGTGCTGAAGAAGCTCGTGCCGTCGGTGCTGAGCGGCTGCGACAGCAGTTTCTCTCCGCTCGCCGATAGCCGCAGTCTCCAGCCCGTGCCGAGGTCGGACGAGTTCGAGCAGCTGTCGCTGGCGGTGGCGCAGGCGGTGGTCAGATCGGCGAACGCGCTTTGTCCTTTGAGCCCGGCCTCGGTGGTGATGACGTCGTCCTTGGTCAGCGAACTCGCGGTGCGGAAGTCGCGATAGGCGTAGAGATAATTTTCGGTGGCGGTGTTGAGCGGGTCTTCGCGGTCGCCGGAGCCGAACAGCACGACGTCGAAGCTGCCGACGATGGCGGTGCGATACGGCGCGTAATCCGGCGCGTGGAAGAAGCGGCGGTCGTTGGTAACGCTGCTCGTGCTGGCGTTGTGACGGCCGACGCTCGCGAGCGGCGTGAGCACCCACTTGCTGCGATCGTTGCCCGGAAAGTCGGCGCGCCACAGGCGCCCACCGGTATCGGCGACGTAGAGGCGATCGGTGATGCCGTCGCCGTTGGTGTCGACGATGGTGACGTCGGCCGGAATGCTGTTGACGAGCAGCGGATGCTGGAAGGTCTTGGTGCCGCTGTTGTACGGCGTGCTGCTGCTGAAGCTGCCCTGCCTGGCCTTCCAGATCAGCTCGCCGGTCTCGGCATCGACGATGTAGATCGCGTTGCCCATGCTGTCATCGGTGCCGACGCGTCCGTCGCTGCCGCGCGCGTAGTCCTTGCCGATCTTATTGTTGTTGCTGTCGCGGCCACCGTTGTAGCCGCCCGCGAAGATCAGCACCGGCTTGGTCGAGGTGCTGCTGCCTTCGGTGACGCTCATGCGGCCGATCTGCGGCGACGAGAAGGTGAGGCCGAGCTCGCTGTAGTTCGATGTCGAGCCCGAAACCAGGCCGCTGCTCCGATACAAGCCGTCGGGCCCGATGCGCCAGAGCAGCGACGGGGAGTCGGGATTCGTGAGGTTCATGCCGTAGACGTAGCGTCCGCTGCGGCGCAGCCCGAAGAACATCCAGGCGCGGTCGTTGGCGTTGCCCGAGTCGATCCTGCCGTCGGCGGCCCCGCCGCTGCCGCTGCGATCCTGCACGAGCACCGCGGGCGCGCCGTCGACGCCATACGGGAACTGCGCGGTCGCCACGTTCTCGCGCAGCACCTGCTGCTGGCTCATGACCACGCGCGGCATGAACCCCCAGTTCTCGACGCCGTCGCTGTTGCGCACCATGCGCAGGTAGCCGTCGGCCGCGCCGTAGACGACGCGGATGTCCGGGCTCGCCGCCGTGTAGCCGCTACGCGCGCCGTAGTTGATCGCCACCGGCCGCGAATGCAGCAGCGCGCCGTGCATCCAGCTCCGCCCCGTCACGCCGGTCACGCTGGTCCCGCTGCCCTTCGGCGTCGCGGCGGTGCCGACGTCGAAGCCGCGAGCGTAGAGCAGCAGCGAGCGGCGCAGGGTGTCGTCCGCGGTCGCGGTGCCGGTGACGCCGAGATCGGCCTTGAGCTCGTCGCGCACGGTCTGGCTGTCGGCATCGAGTGCGGCGAGCGACAGCTGGCCCGAGCTTCCGAGCCGATCGAAGAACAGCTGGCGCTGGTTGTCGCCGTTGACGCGCCCCGGGTTGCCTCCGCCGGCGAGCGCGAAGCCCGGAATCTTCTGCCCGGCGCCGCCGAGCGCGGTCGCGCGTCCGTCGGCGGACAGGGAGCCGAGCAGGCCCGTGTTGGTCCAGTAGGTCACCGCGCTCGACTTGATGCGGCCGTCGCTGCTGTCGATCGCGAGCGCGTTGCGGGCGTCGTAGTACTGATAGTTGTTGTTGCCGTCGACCTTGACGTTGAGCTTCTTGAGATTGCCGTCCCAGCGCGGCGTCTTGTCGACGGAAGGCTTGAACAGCGTGAAGAAAGCCTCGGGGCGCACGACCGAGGCCTGCGTGAGATCGGCCGTCAGCGTCGGCGTGTTCAGCGAGGCATCGACGTTGAGCGTGGGCTTGACCCAGGTGGCGAGCGCGCCGCCCTGGCCGAACATTCCGAGTTGGTCGAAGAGAATGGTCCCCAGCGTGCCGCCGATGTTGGCGACATTGTCCAGGCCTCCCATCACGTTCTGGACCAGCCTCAAGGTCTTGAGATTGATCTTCTGGTTGTTCTTGTCGCGGAAGCCGTTGACCTCGGCTTCGTGGATGACGTCATCAAGCGTGAAGGTGGCTGGCAGGTTCGGTAGCAGTTCCGGGGCCCTGAGTCGGGCATCGGATTCGCCATCGTACAGTGGATGTGTCAGCTCCACTGTCAATACGTTCGCCGTGCGGCACGCCAGTTCAGGTTGAATGTATTGGCTTCCGTTATCGATCGTGCCGCCCAGGAAGTTGGCCGCTTTTCGATTGCGTCCCGCGAGCAACGGCGGCCGTGTCACGACGTCCCATTCGTTGAGCGGGGCATTGTAGACATCGTATCCGCCGAGGTACTGCATGATCTCGACATAGACTTCCTTCCCTTGGAAGGGAGGCAGGATCTGCGGCAATCGCAATGGAATGAGCGACACGTCTCCGAGCGTAGCCGTGAGATTGCGCGTGATCGTTGCAACGCCCGTGATGGTGCTCGGAAGATTGAGCAGGCCGTCGTTCGCTAGGTTGGGTATCAGTACCGATTTCAGCAGGCGTGCCACCACCGAGCCGAGGTCTAGGGGGCCTGAGAGGGACAAGCCAGTGAGGTTGTCGACATCTCCAATTACACCTTCGACCAACCCATTGGCACCGACATTCAGAAACCCGGCAAGGAAGTAGGCGCCGTTGCTGCAGTTAGGTGTATTGCGGCGTGGTCCCGATAGGATGTCGGCCTTGTCCGGAAAAGCGCATTGCGACGCAGTCTGGCTAGGCATGCCGAGCAGCTGGTTCGTGGAAGTGCGGTCCGCATGGGACACGACGATGGCCAACCGTGTATTCGCCAGACTGGCGACGATGTTGTTGACCAGTCCCGTTACGTTGGCCAGATCGGTTGGATTGATCAGAATCTTATCGACGGCGTTCAAGGTGCTGTCGAGTACGCCGATCGTCGCAGCCGGCAACGCAGTGAGTGTCTTGCTGAGCACATTCACCGTTAGCCCTTGCAGGAGCTGGCCGACGAAGCCACCCAGTAGAGTGGAGAGAATGTCGCCCAGAAGGGGAATGCTAAGCAGTAGACGCAGCGTTCCACAAGTAAGCGTGGTCACTCCGCCCAGCAGCGGTCGCACCAGGAACTCAAGCAACCCGAGCCCCGGTAGCGCCATCACGGGCGAATTCATGCCCAGCAATCCATACAGATCACATAGTGCGAGCGCGCGATCCTTGTTAGACATGCTGCTGTCGGTTCCCGTGAGCAGCTTGACCGGATCGCCCAGGCCGCTCAGCAGTTCATTCACGGTCTTGCCCTGTGTCAGCGAGAGACAGGTCGGACTGTTCGTAGGATTGGTGATGATGTTGTCGCAGACGCCGAGCAGATTGAGATCGAGCACCAGGATGGTAGCGGGCGGCCGGACGCTATTCGTTGTCGGGTTGGTGTAGATCTCGATGTCGTCGGCGACCGCGTACTGCGTGCAGACGATCAGCCCCAGCATCAACGCGCAAAGACGATGCACCCATTTCTTCATGGCCGATGTCCTCATTGCTGCGTCAGGCCCTTGATCTGGGCCACGCGCACGTAGATGCCTTGCGCCACTTCGGCCCCGCCCTGCGGGGCCGAGTCGTCGTTGGTCGACACTCGATCGTAGCCGGCGATCAGCGTGAACGATGCGAGCTGGAAGCGATCGCCACTGTCGCCGCGGCGCAGCGCGTTCACCGGCGCATAGTCTCCGCTGCCGACCGACTCGCGGCGCAGCGCGGCGTACGAATAGCCTTTGTGGATCGTCGCGGGCAACAGGTTCGCGTCGACCTTGTCGGACGGGCAGCTGAAACCCTGCTGGGCCGACAGATCGGACGAACTCAGCTTGTCTCCGATCGCGCAGCCTTGCACGTAGTTGGAGCCCGGCAGTACCGGCAGGCGATCGACCTGCGTCTTGCGATAGGCCCACATGCCATCGAGCGCGGTCTGCCCGTTCTGCAGCGCATCGACGCGCCCGACTTCGTTCTGCGCGAGTCGCAGGTCGATGTTGCCGGCACGCATCGCCGCCAGGCCGATCAGCGTGATGATGACGAGGAAGAACACCGCGGTGGCGAGCGCGGCGCCGCGCTGTTTCGCGGACGCTGTTCGGGCTTGCGCGTGATGGTTCATGGCGATGTCTCGGCCCCCGGGTTGCGCAGATAGACCGTGGTGGAATAGACGCGCCGGTAGTAGCGCTTGGCCGTGGTGTCGCCGTCCGACGCCGGCGCGTAGCTGTCCGCGTCGCCGAGCTGGTAGGTCTTGTCGTCGGTGTACGAGCCGTCGGACGTCGACGAGCGTACGCGCAGGGCGATCTGCGCGGTGATGGCATTGACGGCGATGTTCCGGTCGCTCGGCGTATCCGTGAAGCTGTCCGGAGCGCCGTCGTTGTTGGTGTCGAGACCCCAGGTGATCTGCAGGTCTTCGATGCCTTCGGCGAGGCACTCGGTGTAGAAGCCGAGCGCACTGCTGCTGCCGCTGCAGCTCGCGGTTTCGCCGCTGCCCGAGTAGCCGCTGCTGCAGAGTTCCTTGCGGCACAGCGAAGGCGTTCCATCGCCAGCCGTGCGCGCGTAGTCACGCACGAAGTAGATGCGCGGCAGGAAGCGCGAGAAGCTGCGCGGCGCGGAGATCGGGGGATTGATGCCGTCGATGAATGCCGCGTCGCTGGCGTTGTTCGCGGCCGTCGCGGCCGCGGGCCAGCGCACGAGCGCGCCGGCGACGCCATTGGTCATCAGGTAGAAGCCGTAGGGCGTGCCGGTGATCTGCGTGGCGGAAGAAGACTGCGTGAGCGAGACCTGGCCGACCGCGCGGCGGATCGCGATCGCGTCGGTGCCGCTGCGGTAACCGCCGACACAGCGCCATTTGGACGCGATGCTCGCGGTCTCCTTGTGATTGCGAAACTCGATGCGGTTGCTGCGCACGCCGGCGGCGTCCTTGACCTTGAGCCTCAGCGCCCAGCGATCGGTGGCCGCGGCTCCGCAGTCGATCGCGGCGGTCAGTGCGGTCGAGGCCGAGGTCTCGCTGAGTACAGCAGCGTCGAAATCGGGCTGCACGTCTTCGACGCGACCCATGCCGCCCCAGTAGCCGGCCATGCTCAGCTCGCGCGACAGCGTCGACAGCGCGAAGCGCGCCTGGTCCTGCATGCTCGCGAGCATTTCGTTCTGGCGGTTGCTGCGGTTGGTGTAGACGAACAGCGTGCCGATGCCGACCAGCAGCACGAGACCCAGCGTGAGGCTGATCATGAGCTCGACGAGGGTCAGGCCGCGTTGCGAATGGAGCGAGCGTTTCATACGAACTCGATCACGATGTACTGGCGGATCGCGTCGGCCGTGCCGCTGGCCGGGTCGGTGTAGCGGCCCAGGCCGGCGCCGCAGCTGTCATAGCCGGACTCGCTCGTTTCGAGCTGGCTCTGCGTGTTGTTGAAGCTGCGCCAGGCGACGACGACACGATATCTGCTGCCGATCTTCTTCACGCAGCCGGTCGGCGAAACCAGGCCGCCGACCGCGTCGTTGCCGATTTTCTCCTCGCTGCCGACCAACTTCTGTCCCCATTGCCGGAGATCCCAGCCGGCCAGCTGGCTCAGCGTGCAGACCGAGCTCGAGCAGTCGGTGGAGGAGGTGATGGCGGTCGCGTCGTTCGTCAGTACACCATCGAGATACAAGGACTTGTTCGCGTCGGACACCAGGGCGTTGGAGGACACCGCGCGAATGCGTTCGACCATGTCCTGGGCCAGCGCCGCGGCCGCCGTGCGTTGCGCGGTTTCGTAGCTGACTTTCTTCGAAGCCGCCTGCAGGCCAGCCACCGTAAGCAGGCCCACCGCGGTGACGAAGATGGTGATCAGCACTTCCACCAGCGTGAAGCCGGCGGCGCCTCGCGGCCTGGCAGGCGGGCTCAGGCGCATGCGCTGCTGGTGTCCGCCGTGCTGATCGCCCGCAGGCTCACGTAGCCGTTCAGGGCGATCTCGACGCGCCGGCTGTCCTTCAGGCGTCCGCTCTTGTCGCAGAGCGTGAAGTTCAAGGATTGCGTGGTGCGCCCATTGCTGCCGAACTGCACGACCGGCGTGTCGGCCGTGGCGCTGAGCTTGATGGTGAAGGCATCGCCGCTGCCGTCGGCCGTCACCCGGCCCACCGGATCGAACACGCCGATGATGTCGTCGGCGCTGGCGGGCTCGTTGGTGTCGACGCTGCCGTTGGTGTCGCGATAGACGATCCAGCCCTGCGACCATTTGCCGCTGCCGATCGCGCAGCTCGGCGTGGAGCCGGTGGTGAAGTAGTCGCGCCGGCAGACGCTCACCGTGGTGTTGCGCGCGATCGCCTCGCTGCGCGCCTGATTCAGCGCGGCCATCAGCAGCCGCCCGCCCTGGGCCCGGGCCGCGCCGAGCCCCTGCGTCTGGAACTGCGGAATCGCGATCGCCATGAGGATGGCGGCGATACTCACGGTAACCAGCAGCTCGAGCAGCGTGAATCCGGAATGTCGATGGATGACCGGCATGTCACCGTTATACCAACGGCTCGGAGGTCGGCCGTCGAGCCCAGATGGGCGGTGCTGCTTTGCAGGCTCAAGGGAAACTGCGGACAATTCGCCTCGTTTCGCGGCCCGATGCGCACGCAGCGGCCCTGGGCCGCTCCTCCGATCGAATTGCCTTGCGCATTTCGCTCCGCACTCCGAGTCGAGTCTTGGCACTGTCTCCTCCGCAACACGTCATCATCGTCGGCGCCGGTGCTCTGGGCCTGCTCACCGCGCTCGAACTGCATCGCCGTGGCCTGCGCGTGAGCCTGATCGAGCGGGGCCAGGCGGGGCGTGAATCGTCCTGGGCCGGCGGCGGCATTCTGAGCCCGATCCTGCCGTGGAACTACCCCGAGCCGATCTGGCGCCTGAGCCGTCGCAGCCTGGACCTCTATCCAGCGCTCGGCGCCGAACTGGCCGGGCAGACCGGCGTCGATCCCGAGCTCAGCGTCACCGGCGCCGTTTCGCTCGACCCGCAGCCGCGCGAGCAGGCCTTCGCCTGGTGCGAGCGCGAGCGGCTCGAAGCGCACGGCTGGCGCGGAACGCTGCAGGCGGGCGGGCCGGAGCTATCCGGCATAGCGCTGCCTTGGATCGGCCACGTGCGCAACCCGCGGCTTTGCCGCGCCTTGCGCCTGCGTTTGCTGCAGCTCGGAGTGGAGCTGGTCGAGCACTGCGCCGTCGACGGCTGGCTAATGGAGGGCGGCCGCGTCGTCGGCGTGCGGACGGCTGCCGTCGAGCGCCGCGCCGATGCGGTGGTGCTCGCGGCCGGCGCCTGGAGCGCCCAGCTCGAAGCTTCGCTGCCGGTGGCGCCCGTGCGTGGCCAGATGCTGCTGCTGGCCTGCGAGCCCGGGCGGCTCGCGAGCATCGTGTTTCGCAACGGGCGCTACCTGATCCCGCGGCGCGATGGACGCATCCTCGTCGGCAGCACGGTGGAGAACGCCGGCTTCGACACCTCCGTCGATGCGCAGGCGCGCGAGGAGCTGATGGGGTTCGCGGTCGAAGTCCTCGGCCGCGAGGTGGCCGGCCAGGTCGAGCATCATTGGGCCGGCCTGCGACCCGGAAGCCGCGACGAATTGCCCTACATAGGCGAGCATCCCGAACGGCCCGGCTTGTTCCTGAATACCGGGCACTACCGCAACGGACTCATCATGGGGCCGGCGTCGGCCGAACTGCTGGCCGATCTGATGCTCGGCGATCCCCCACGCCTCGAGGCCATGCCGTACCGCGCGGAAGCTGCCCGCCTGCGCGGCTGAGGCCGGGCGTCAGCGCCAGCACTCGCTCGGATGGTGCTGGCCGGTCTGGTCGACTTCGAGCACCTTGCAGTCGACCGGGCCCTGGTGGTCCTGGTTCTGCGAACCGGTCGATGTCGCGGCGGCACGCAGCACGTAGCTCGTGGCGTTGGCGACTGGGACCGACCACTCGTAATGGCCGTCCCTCGATTGCTCGGACAGGCCGAGCTCGTTCGCGCTGGCATAGCTGGGATTCACCGTACGCCAGCGCTCCTGCTGCAATTGCAGGCGCGTCAGACTGGCCTGCGCTTCGGCGCGGCGTGTCTTGATCACACTGTCGCGATAGCTGTTGACGGCCATCGTCGCAAGCAGGCCGATGACGAGCAGCGTCATCGCGAGTTCGACCAGGGTATAGCCCGGCGAAAGGGAGGGAATTCGGTTCGTGTGCATCCGTGGCTCCGTGTTTGAACGGATTCTGCGTGCGGATGCGTCCTGAATCGGTGAACTCGCGCGCATTTGAGAGCGACGGCGACGTATAGATTGATGCGCATCGCAAATGGATGCGCCATGAGACCGTTTCCCGAACCCTGCGACCGTGCTGCCGGCTATTCGCTGATCGAGGCGATGGTCGTCGTGGCGGTGATCGCGATCGTGTTGTCGATCGCCATTCCGTCGTATGCCGCGATGACGGCGAGAACGCGGCTGCGCTCCGCGGCCGACCATCTGCGCAACGATCTGGGCGAAGCCAGAACCCAGGCCTTGCAGCGCGGCCAGCCGGTTTACGTGAGCTTCTCGCGCAGCGCGGACGGAGCGACCTGGTGCTGGGGCATGAGCCTGCAAAGCGGCTGCGATTGCACTCAGCAGGACGAGAGCTCGAGCCGCTACTGCTATCTCGATATCGACGCCACGCGTTCACCGGCCCGGCGTCTGTCCCGCGTGGTCCACAGCAAGCGGTATGTGCAGGTTCGTCTCGATGCCCTGCCGTTCGGAGGCTCGTTGCGATTGAGCCCGGTGCGGCCCGAAACGCTGGCAGGCAATGCGAGTTTCAGCGCGGGCGGATCGAGTCTGCGTCTCGTCGCGAGCCGCTCCGGGCGTCTGCGGCTCTGCTCACCGAGAGGGTCGCAGTACCTTTCAGGCATGCCCACATGCTGAGGCAAGGCGGCTGGACGCTGATCGAGCTCATGCTCTCGCTGAGCCTGGGCCTGGTCGTCACCGGCAGTGCGCTCGGCCTGCTGATGACCACCCTGGTGACGAGCCGCGATGCTCTGGACCTCGTGCGGCTGAACCAGGACGTACGCCATCTGGCCAACGGCATGCAGCGCGATCTTCTGCGAGCCGGATATTGGCAGGCGATGGAAGCCGTCGCGCATGCATCGGCTCGCTGCGATCTGCAGCTTGCCGATGCGGGCGCAGGCAGTGTTACGGTCCGCTCCGTCGTCGCGGGCGGCAGTTCGCCGTGTTCTGCATTCGCAGCGCCGCTGTCCGCGAACCTGCTGTCCGGTCGTAGCCTGGTGATCAGTCAGCTCGATGCGCAAGCCCAGCCGGTCGTCAGAAACCTGCGCATCGACACGCTGCTCGATGCGAATCGGCTGCTGCTCTCGGGTTCGCTGTCATCGCCGCTGGTGCCAGCCGGCAGCTGGACGATCGACAACCCATTCTCGACGACCGCGCAAACGGGCGATTGCCTGGTGTTCGGCTACGACGAGGACGGCGACGGCCTGCGCGGCGATCAGGAATGGTTCGGCTATCGCCTCGACGGGAGCGCGCAGGCGGTTCGCGGCGTCAACAATGCGCGCAGCTGCCAATCCGGCGATTGGGAGAACATCAGCGACGAGCGGACCGTGACGGTTTCCGCCTTGCGATTGCAGCTTGCTGCCAGCGCATTGCAGACCGGAGCAGGCGCCGACTTGCGCCGCAACGTCGCGACGCTGCAGATGGAAGCCAGCCTCAAGCGCGATGCGCGGGCCGATCGTCAGCTGCAAGCGCGCGTGCGGGTTCGCAACGATGCGCAGGCCTGGTAGCCCTGCGACGGTTCAACGCGGAGCGATCGCGCTCGCGAGCGTGATCGTCATGCTCGGCCTGATCAGCCTGGTCACGCTCGGCTTCGTCGTCGCCGTCCTCGGAGAGCAGCGCAGCCTGGCGAGTGAGGAAAGGTCGCAGTTGGCCGCGATGCTTGCCGATTCCGCGCTGGATCAAGGCCTGGCCTTTTTGCGCCGCAATGCCTGGAGCATCACGGGGCAGGGCGGGTCGGGGCCGCTTCCGGCGCATTGGAGCGCCTGCTCGGCAGCGAACCTCGCGCCACCCTGCGGTGACGGCATTCGCAATCTGTACGACCAGCGCTGGCTGGCCTATGCCGATGTGCCGGCGCTGCGGGCGGTGTCATCGGGCTCGAACCGGGTTCACTACCTCGTGCGTGTCGCCGACGGCGGCGCTGCCGCGTTCGAAACGATCACCGTCTTCGCGCAAGGCTCGACACCGGATGGAATGGGGCAGGCGCGTCAGCGGGTTTCCGCTCGGTTGAGCCCCAGAGTCTCCGCCGTCGCAGCGGCTCCGCTGATCGCTGCGGATGCGCTGACGGTGAGCGATGATGTGAGCGTCGTCGTCGACGATGCGCTCGGCGCGCCGCGATCGGCCTGGTCCTCGGCCGATGCGCGCTACATCGGCGCCTCCCGGAGTTGCCTGCGCAGCGAGTACCTGGCGAGTGCGCCCGAGCCGGCCGGCGATTGCGCCTCCTGCCGTTGTCCCGATGAGCCCACGCGCTTGCTCAGCAAAGCAGCTGCCGAAGGCGCCGATGTCTTCGATCGCGACGGCCATACCGGCCACAATCCCGATGTCGCCTCGCCCGTTCCCGATCCGCTGCTGCAGTTCTTCGGCCTGTCGCGATCCAGGGCTCTGCTGTTGCGCGGCGAAGCCGCCGCCCTCGCGAGCTGTGCCTCGTTGAACGGGGCGTCCAGCGGGCTGTTCTGGATCGATGGGCCTTGCGCCGTTCCCGCGGATCGGCCGATCGGGGCAGCCGACAGGCCACTGGTGCTGATCGTCGCGGGCAGCGATCTGAGACTGGAACCGGGAAGCCGTCTGTACGGACTCGTCGTCATGCTGCCGGCGACCGGGATGGCAGCGCAGATCGAGTTGTCCGACAGCGCAGTCCTGCATGGCGCGCTCGTCTCGGCTGGCGCGATGAGCGTCTCGGGTGCCGGAGCGCTGGTTTATGAGGTGCCGCTCCTGCGAAAACTCGCGCAAGCACGCGAAGGCTTGATCGCACTCACGCCGGTTCCCGGCAGCTGGCGCGACTGGTGAGTGCCTTGATCGAACGACAGCGTGGCATCGGCCTCGTCGAAGTGCTGCTCGCGCTTCTCGTCCTGGGCGTGGGCATGCTCGCGCTCGGAAGGCTCACTGCGCTGGCCTTGCGTGAGATCGAGATCGGTCGGGCGCGGGCCGTGGCGGTGCAGCTGGCGCGGGAGAAGTTCGAAGATTTGCGCAGTTTCTCGCAGCTCGACGCCGGGCCCGCCGGAATCTTCGGTTTCGACGAGATCGGCGCTTCCTCCGGTGGTGCCGAAACCGCGGATGGGCGCCTGCAACTGCCCGCCGGCGCGCTCGAAATCGATGGGCTGAGATTCACGCGGGAGTGGACGACGAGTCCCCTCTATCTCTGCGATGCAGAAGGCGCCGCCACGCGAGACCCCTGCGCGGCTGGGCGACGCCCCGACCTGCTGTGGATCACGATGACGCTGGCATGGACCGATCTCAACGGCATTGCAGGCTCGGCGATCGTCGAATCCGCGATCGCGGCATTCGAACCGGCACTCTCTTCACAAGCCCTGCTGCGCCCGGCTCCCATACCTGCACCGTAATTAGACGGCTCGGAATATTGAAAGGACGCTCACGGAAAGCCATGAGCATTGTCGCCCACGACTCGCCGCCCTATAATCCGCGCCCCTGCCGGGATAGCTCAGTCGGTAGAGCGACTGATTCGTAATCAGTAGGTCGGAGGTTCGATTCCTCTTTCCGGCACCATCGATGAAAAACCAAGAAAGCCGCTATCGTTTTGTATAGCGGCTTTTTTTGTTGGGCCGAAGCAAAATCAGTGCACGCCGGTTTGAAACCGTATAGTGGACTGGCTATTATCGGTAACGGTGTTTTGCCGATGATGATCATTCTTGGCTAGACCTGTAGTTTCAAAAGTTCAACAATCCAGGCAGATGGTGGTGTTTCGCCAATCAGCCGGTAATAAATGAAGCGCTGGTAGAGGGGCTTCATATTGCGACTGCAATAGTCACTTGGAGGAGCTGGATGGAATTCGGTCAACGTCGAGATCCTACTCGGCGCGTTGTCGGGCTTGTCGGTGTGGTGCTGTTCCACGTACTGCTGGTCTGGGGCCTCGTGAGCGGTTTGGCACGCAAGGCCGTGGAACTGCTGCCCGCCCCGATTGAAACCAAGATTCTCGAAGACGCCCCGGTCGAGGAAGAGCCGCCACCGCCGCCCCCTCCGCCGAAGCTCGACGTGCCGCCGCCGCCGTTCATTCCGCCGCCGGAAATCACGATCCAGACGGCTCCGCCGCCGACCAACACGATCACGACGACGCAGACTCCGCCTCCGCCGACCCCCGCACCGGCTCCGGCGCCGCGTCCGGCTGGCGTCAGCAAGGCTCCGGTGGTGAAGGCCAAGGCCTGCCGCGAGCCCGAGTATCCGGCCGTCTCCGAGCGTCTCGGCGAAACCGGCACGGTGCTGCTGCAGTTGCTCGTCGGTGTCGACGGTAGGGTCACCGAGAGCAAGATCGAGAAGAGCAGTGGTTTCGAGCGTCTGGACAAAGCCGCACAACAAGCGTTGTCACGCTGCAAGTTCGAACCCGGCACGACGGATGGAAAACCGACGGCTGCCTGGGCTCAACTCAAGTACACATTCCGCAAGCAGAACTGATCACGATTTTTTTGAGGAGCCAACAGATGTCCTTCACGAAGCACCTGCTGCAGGCCCTGACCGTCGCCGGTCTGATGGCCTTGTCGCCCACCATTCTGGCCCAGGACCCGGCTCCGGCCGCCCCGGTTGAAACCGCCGCTCCCGCAGAGACCATTCCCGCAGAGGCCGCTCCGGCAGCCCCGGCCGGGGAGACCGAAACCGTCGCAGTCGAAAACCCCTACGGCATCGGCGCGCTGTGGGCGCAGGGCGACTTCGTCGCCAAGGGCGTACTGGTGCTGATGCTGATCATGTCGGGCGCGACCTGGTACATCATGATCGTCAAGTTCATCGACCAGCAGAAGCTGATCTCACAGGCCAAGGCCGCCAACAGCACGTTCTGGGCTAGCCGCTCGGTCGAAGAAGGGGCCAAGAGCCTGAAGGCCGGCACGCCGTTCTGGTACATCGCCGACCGCGGCATCGCGGCGAGCAACCATCACGAAGGCACGCTGGTCGAGCAGATCGACCTGAGCAGCTGGATCACGATGAGCATCAATCGCGCGGTCGAAGAGATCCAGAGCCGGTTGCAGGGTGGTCTGGCGGTGCTCGCGACGGTGGGTTCGACCGCACCGTTCGTGGGTCTGTTCGGCACCGTCTGGGGCATCTATCACGCACTGACGGCCATCGGCATCAGCGGCCAGGCCTCGATCGACAAGGTTGCCGGTCCGGTCGGTGAAGCGCTGATCATGACGGCCATCGGTCTGGCGGTCGCCGTTCCGGCGGTCATGGGCTACAACTGGCTGGTTCGCCGCAACAAGGCGGGCATGGAGACGGTGCGCAGCTTCAGCGCGGACCTGCACTCGGTGCTGCTGTCGGGCACGCGCGTGGGCGAAAAGAAGTAAGGCCTAGAAAACTCCCAGCCAGAAGCAGGAGAACGCCATGGCCATGCAAGTAGGCGGAGACGACGAAGGCGAAGATGCCGTCGTCTCCGCGATCAACACCACGCCGCTGGTCGACGTGATGCTGGTGCTGCTGATCATCTTCCTGATCACGATTCCGGTGGTGACGCAGACGGTGCCGGTGAAGCTGCCGAACGAGCGCAACCAGGCGCTGCAGACCAAGCCCGAGAACATCGTGATCGCGATCGACAAGGACGGGAACATGTACTGGAACATCACGCGGATTCCAGACACGAATGCCTTGTTCGAGAAGCTGAAGGTGGAAGCGGTGAAGGTCCCGCAGCCGGAAGTGCACATTCGCGGCGACCAGGCCAGCCGCTACCAGGCCGTGGGCCAGGTGATGGTGACCTGCCAGCGTGCCGGTATCGCCAAGGTCGGGTTCATCCTGGAACCGCCGCCGAGAGGCTAGAACGCAGCCAAGCAGTCCCCTCTCCCGCGTGCGGGAGAGGGTGATGCGAAGCACCGGGAGAGGGGCTGATCGGAAAGTGCGCCCACTTTTCGGACGAACCCTCTCTCCCCTCGCTCACGCGAGGAAGCCACCCAATAGAACGGAGCAATCCCAATGGGCATGAACGTAGGAAGCGGCGGTGGCTCCGGAGATCCGGAAGTCGTCGTCGACGTCAACACCACGCCGCTGATCGACGTGATGCTGGTGCTGCTGGTGATGCTGATCATCACGATCCCGATCCAGACGCATGCGGTGAAGCTGGACATGCCGCAGGCGAACAGCCCGCCGAGCGATGCGCCGCCGCCGCCAGCAGTCGATCTCGAGATCGACTTCGACGGCACGATCCTGTGGAACGGCACGCCGATGGACCGCGGCACGCTCGAAGCGAACTTCCGTCGTGAAGGTCACGCCGACGTCGCCAACCAGAGCGAGTTCCACATTCGTCCAAATAAACTCGTGGAATACAAGTACGTTGCGGGTGTCTTAGCCAGCGCGCAGCGCAACGGCGTGACCAAGATCGGCATCGTCGGCAACGAACAGTTCATGTAGGTATTGACCATGACCCAGACTTTCAAGCGAAACCGTCTTTCGGCCCTCGTTCTGCTCATGGCGGCTCAGGCCGTGGTGAGCGGCGCGGCATTCGCGGCCGGCAAGCAGACCATCAGCGCCGAAGTGGGCGCTCCGCTGCAGGAAGCGCAGAAGGCTCTCCAGTCCAAGGATTACAAGGGTGCTTCGGCGAAGATTGCGGCCGCCGAGGCGGCCGGCAAGGGCAAGCTCACTTCGTACGAGAGCTTCGTCATTGCGCAGCTGAAGTCGTCGGCCGCGCTCGGTCAGGGTGACTACAAGTCCGCGCTGGCTGCTTACGACGATATTCTGGCTTCGCCCGAATTGCCGGCAGGCGAGAAGGTCCAGCGTCTCGACGCCTACGTGAAGATCGCTTACACCGCCAAGGATTACGCCAAGACGGCCGATGCGATCCAGAAGTACAAGGCGGCCGGCGGCACGAGCCCCGATACCCTCGGCCTGTATGCGCAGAGCCTGTATCTCGCTGGCAAGTACAAGGAAGCCGGTGCCGAACTCACGAGCCAGATCGATGCGCTCGAAGCAGCCGGCAAGCGCCCGACGGATACGCAGCTGCAGCTGCTCGCCTCGTGCGCGCTCAAGCAGAACGACATGGTCGCGTACGCGGCGGCGCTCGAGAAGATCGTCACCTTCACGCCGAAGCCCGAATACTGGCTCGACCTGATCGTGCGCACGGGCAACAAGCCGGGCTTCTCGCCGGCGCTGACGCTCGACACCTATCGCCTGCGCAAGGCGACCGGCACGATGGAAAAGACCGGCGATTACATGGAAGCCGCGCAGCTCGCGCTGCAAGCGGGCTATCCGGCGGAAGCCAAGGGCTTCGTCGACGAGGGCTATTCCAAGAAGCTGCTCGGTGAAGGCGCGGACGCTTCGCGTCACCAGCGCCTCAAGGATCTCGTTGCGAAGAAGCTCACCGAAGATCAGGCCACGCTGGCCGAAGGCGAGAAAGCCGCGGCCGCGCAGGCCACCGGCGACGCGCTCGTCGCCACCGGCTTCAACCTCGTGACCTACGGCCAGTACGACAAGGGCCTGCAGCTGATCCAGCAGGGCATCAGCAAGGGCGGCCTCAAGGCTCCGGAGCAGGCCAAGCTGCATCTCGGCGTGGCGCAGAACCTTGCGGGCAAGAAGGCCGAGGCGAACAAGACTTTCGCGGGTGTCGGCGGGACCGACGGCTCGAAGGATCTCGCCCGTCTTTGGAGGCTCGTCCGCTAGAGCGCCGGTTGCCGCCGATAAAAAATGGCCGCGCGTAAGCGGCCATTTTTTTGTCTCCGAGATCATCACGCTGGCTCAGCCGCATCGCGGCCGAACCAGCGCACCGTTGCGACTCAGAACGCGTCGTCGGCGATCGCGAGCGCTCCGCTGGCCCCGTTGACGACCGTGTGGGCCAGGCCCGGCGCCTGCGACAGCACGTGGTCGGCATAGAAGCGGGCGGTAACGAGCTTGGTCTTGTAGAAATCCGAGCCCTCGCCTGCAGCGATATGTTCGGCCGCGATGGCGGCCGAGCGCGCGAGCTGCCAGCCGCCGGCGACGATGCCGAACAGCTTGAGCAGCGGCACCGAGCTCGTCAGCACGCTGCGCACGTCCGGGCCGTAATTCGCGACGACGAACTGCACGCTGCGCTCGAACGCGTCGATGCCGGCCGCCAGGGCTTCGCGCAGGGCGGTGAGTTCTTCGCCCTTCAGCGACTCCAGCGTTTCGCGCATGCTCGCGATCACCACCTTGGCGGTCTGGCCGTTGTCGCGCGCCATCTTGCGGCCGACGAGGTCGGCGGCCTGGATGCCCGTGGTGCCCTCGTAGATCGCGGTGATGCGTGCATCGCGCAGATGCTGGGCGGCGCCGGTCTCTTCGATGAAACCCATGCCGCCGTGGATCTGGACGCCGAGCGAGGCGATGTCGATCGAATTCTCGGTGCTCCAGCCCTTCACGATCGGGATCATGAGATCGACGAAGGCCTGCGCCTTGGCCTGTTCGGCCGCATCGGGCGCCAGGCGTGCGGTGTCCATCGCCGCCGCGACGACGGCGGCCAGGGCGCGCATGGCCTCGGTCTGCGACTTCATGAGCATGAGCATGCGGCGCACGTCCGGATGGCGAATGATCGCCGCCTTGCCACCGCCCTTGACGCCAGCCTCGGCGCCCTGGACGCGATCGCGTGCGTAGGCGAGGGCGCGCTGGTAGGCGCGTTCGGAGATGCCGATGCCTTCGATGCCGACCGAGTAGCGAGCTGCGTTCATCATGATGAACATGTACTCGAGGCCGCGATTCTCCTCGCCGACCAGGTAGCCGATGGCGCCGCCGGCCTGGCCGAAGGCGAGCACCGCGGTCGGGCTGCCATGGATGCCCATCTTGTGCTCGATCGAGACGCAGCGAACGTCGTTGCGCTCACCGAGACTGCCGTCGGCATTGACCATGAACTTGGGCACCACGAACAGGCTGATGCCCTTGACGCCTTCGGGCGCGGTCGGCGTGCGCGCGAGCACGAGATGGATGATGTTGTCGGTCAGATCGTGCTCGCCGTAGGTGATGAAGATCTTCTGGCCGTCGATCTTGTAGCTGCCGTCGTCTTGCGGAACCGCACGCGTGCGCACCGCGGCGAGGTCCGAGCCGGCCTGCGGCTCGGTCAGGTTCATCGTGCCGGTCCATTCGCCGCTGACCATCTTCGGCAGATAGGTTTCCTTGAGGTGTTCCGAGCCGCGCAGCTCGATCGCCTCGATCGCGCCGCGCGTCAGCATCGGGCACAGCGCGAAGGCCATGTTCGCTCCGTTCCACATCTCCTCGACCATCGCCGAAACCAGGCGCGGCAGGTTCTGGCCGCCGATCTCGCCCGGGCAGGCGAGCGCGTTCCAGCCGCCTTCGACGAACTGGCCGTAGGCGCTCTTCCAGCCCGGCGTGGTAGTGACTTCAGTGTCCTTCCACTTGGCGCCGTTGGTGTCGCCGGCGCGGTTCAGCGGGGAGAGCACGCCGCCGGCGAACTTGGCGGCCTCTTCGAAGACGGCCGAGACCAGATCGGGCGTCGCTTCCTCGTAGCCGGGCAGCTTGTTCACGGTATCGAGCCCGGCGAGTTCCTCGACGACGAACTGCAGATCGCGAAGCGGGGCGGTGTATTCGCTCATGGGAAGTCCTTGGCGGATTGATGAAGACGGTTGCGAACGGCTAGGGCAGCACACAATGGTAGGCGCCCAGACCTCAAGCGACACCCATCGGGGTAGGACGGTGTTCGCGATGCGGCCGCAAGTTTAAAAAGCCTCCATTCGCTGGCGAATGTCGAAAACCGCCATCCGCGATGAGAGAATTGGTCATCCGTATGGGAACCCCAAAAAGCGAGATCGTGCAGGACCATACCGCGGGTACCGTGTCGATCGCCTTCGTGCGCGAAGTGATCGCGGCGGCGGCCCGGCGCGGCCAGCCGGCCGCTCCGCTGCTGACCGCCGCCCAGATTCCGCTCAAGTCGCTCGACAACGACGCGGCGCGCGTGTCGCCCGGCCAGTTCGGGGCCTTGTGGCTCGCCGTCGGCCGGGCGCTCGACGACGAGTTCTTCGGCCTCGATTCGCGCCGCGTGAAGGTGGGCAGCTTTGCGCTGATCGCCCGCAACGGGCTGCAGGCGCGGAATCTGCGCGAGGTGCTGGTCGGAATCTCGCGTTTCTTCCGCATCCTGCTCGACGACATCCGCGTCGATTTCGAGGCCGGGGCCGAACGCGCCGAGCTGCGGCTCGTCGATCTGCTGCCGCGCGGCCCGCTCGGCGAGATCGACCGGGTTCTGGCCCACGAAACCCTGCTGACGCTGATCCACGGCCTGGCCTGCTGGCTGATCGCCCGGCGGATTCCGGTCCGCCAGGCCCTGTTTGCCTATCCGCGCCCGCCCTGGGGCGAGGAGTACAAGGCGGTGTATTCGAGCGACTCGCAGTTCGATGCGCCGGTCACGCGCATGATCTTCGATGCCCTGCTGCTCGAGACGCCGGTAGCCCAGACCGAGCGCACGCTCGGCGATTTCCTGCGCGGCGCGCCGGGCAACTTCATCCTCAAGTACAAGAACGAGAACAGCCTTTCGAGCCGGGTGCGACGGCATCTGCGTTCGCTGCCACCGTCGGACTGGCCGAGTTTCGAGGTGCTGGCCGACGGATTCCATATCGGTGCGACCACGCTGCGGCGCCGGCTCGAGCGCGAGGGCACGAGCTTCAGCACCATTCGCGACGCGGTACGCCGCGATCTGGCGATTGCGCATCTGCAGCGCTCGGACGCCAGCATCGCCGACATCGCGCTGACGCTCGGCTTCGCCGAACCGAGCGCCTTCCATCGCGCGTTCAAGCAGTGGACCGGCGTCAGGCCCAGCGTCTACCGCGGCGACGCCAAGCCGGCCAAGGCGCGCAAGCTGATCTAGCGGGCCCGGTGCGCTGCAAGTCACTGCTCATTCAGTGCCCGCCGAGAGACTAAGCCTGAATCCCTGGGTCGGACCTCGCTCGGCATGGACAAGGCAAAGTGGCAGCAACGCGGCAAGCTCATGCTGTCGATCGTGTTTCTCGGGGCCGTGGCCTGGATCGTCATCGATCGCGGATCGGAACTCGACTGGAAGGAAATCACCGCCTCGCTGCTGCGCTACGACGCGCTCACGATCGCCGGAGCCTTCGGTCTTGCGCTGATCGGCTACGCCGCTTGCAGCGCCTATGATCTGCTGTCGAAGCATTACGTCCATCACGACATTCCGGCCCCGACCGTCATGAGCATCGCGTTCGTGAGCTATGCGGTGAACCTCAATGTCGGCGCCCTGCTCGGCGGCCTCGGGTTCCGTTACCGGCTGTACTCGCGCTATGGGCTCGAGACCGCGCGCACCACGCAGATCATCGGCCTGTCGGTGCTGACGAACTGGGCCGGTTTCATCCTGCTGGCCGGCCTCGTCCTGCTGATCGCCCCGCCCAAGCTGCGCGATTCCTGGCACATGGGATCGGCGGCCTTGCAGGGACTTGGCTTGCTCATGCTGTGCATCGTCGCGGCGTACCTGGTGTTCTGCGCGAGCTTCCACGGTCGCTCGCGCGAAATCCGTGGCGTGCACTTCGAATGCCCGACGCTTCCGTACGCGGGCACCCAGCTGGCGCTGTCGTCGGTCAACTGGCTCGCCGCCTCGGCGGCTGTCTATCTGCTGTTGCCGCGCGACGTGGCGTTTTCGCAGGCGATGATCGCGTTCATGGCGAGCGGCCTGGGGGGGCTCATCGTGCGCCTGCCGGCCGGCATCGGCGTGCTCGAGGGCACTTTCCTGGCGATCCTGGGCGGCACGATCGGGCACGGGCGCCTGCTCGCGGCGCTGCTCGCGTTCCGGGCGGTGTACTACATCGCGCCGTTGATCGCGGCCCTGCTGCTGCACTTCTGGCTCGAGATCCGGGCCAAGCGCACTGCCTCGGCGGCCGCCGCTGCCGGCTGAGAGTCTTGCACCAGACGGGCTTATCTAACGAGGCTCCTTGAGCACCAGGCACAAGATGCCTAATCTTGTCGGATTCCAAACGCCTGTATACGACGAGAGAAGGGTGAAATGACGACAGAGGAAACGTCCCAGCCGGTGTTGATCGTGGGGGCTGGTCACGCAGCGGGCGAAATGGCGACCGCGCTGCGTATGAATGGATACAAGGGGCCGATCACGCTGATCGGCGAAGAGCCGCACCTGCCGTACCAGCGCCCGCCGCTGTCGAAGGCCTTCCTGTCCGGTGACATCACCACCGAGCGTCTGTACGTGAAGGGCCCTGCGGTCTACACCAACGCCGCGATCGATTTCATTCCGAACACCCGCGTCACCGCGATCGACAAGGCCGCCAAGACGGTCACGCTCGAAGACGGACGCACGCTGTCGTACAGCAAGCTCGTGCTCGCCACCGGCGGCCGTCCGCGCCTGCTGTCGCTCGGCGACGAACGCATCAACAAGGCGCCGAACCTGCACTACCTGCGCACGATCGGCCACGTCGACAACATGCGCGAGCAGTTCAAGCCCGGCAACAAGCTCGTCATCATCGGCGGCGGCTACATCGGCCTCGAAGTTGCGGCCGTGGCGCGCAAGAAGGGCATCGACGTCACCGTGCTCGAAGCGATGGACCGTGTGCTGCAGCGCGTGACCGCGCCGGAAGTGTCGGCCTTCTACCAGCAGGTGCACGGCGAGGCCGGCGTCAACATTCTCGTCAACACCGCGCTGACCGGTTTCGAGTTCGACGCCGAAGGCCGGGTGACCACCGTACTGACCGCCAACGGCCACAGGATTCCGGCCGACGTGGTCATCGTCGGCATCGGCCTGATTCCGAACGTCGAGCTCGCCGAGCAGGCGGGCCTGGCGATCGAGAACGGCATCGCCGTCGACGAATACGGCCAGACCTCCGACCCGGACATCCTCGCCATCGGCGATTGCAGCAGCCACCCCAACGCCTACGCGGGCCGTCGCCTGCGCCTGGAGTCGGTGCCGAGCGCGCTCGAACAGGCGCGCTCGGCCGCAGCCCTGCTCGTCGGCCAGAAGAAGCCTTACAACGCGGTGCCGTGGTTCTGGTCCGACCAGTATGATCTCAAGCTGCAGATGGTCGGTCTCAACCAGGGCTACGACACGGTGGCGCTGCGCGGCTCGCCGGCGAATCGCAATTTCCTCGCGTTCTACCTGAAGGACGGCGTGGTGCTGGCGGTGGATTCGATCAGCCGTCCGCAGGAGTTCATGGTCGCCAAGAAGCTCGTCGCCGAGCGCGTCAAGGCTGATCCGATGGTGCTCGTGGACGAGTCCCAGCCGCTCAAGGCCCTGGTACCCGCAGCGCCGGCTCCGGCCGCTTCCTGAGTCGCATCGAATGACGAAACGGCCCGTAATTCCGGGCCGTTTTCGTTCATGCATGCCGCACGCTCAAGCTTCGACATGCATTGTCGGTTCACGCGCAATTCAAGCGGTGGCGGTGCAATGGACCGATGGCTCGCCAGATCGAATCGCTCACCGGCTTGCGCGGCATCGCCGCGATCGCGGTCGTCATCCATCACGTCAACGTGTTCGTCTCCGGTGGCGACATCGTGCTGCGCGGGCAGCCTTTCGTCGATCTGTTCTTCGTGCTGTCGGGCTTCGTCATCAGCCTGGCGTACTTGAGGCCGGGCTCGAAACGCTTCGACTGGGGCGGATTCTTTCGCGCCCGCTTCGCCCGCCTGTATCCGCTGCACCTCGTGACGACGCTCGCGATGGCGGCCGGTGTCGCAATGCTCGCGTATCAGCGCGGCGAGCCGCTCGACGAGCGCTATTCCGCATGGTCGGCGCTGCGTGAACTCACGCTGCTCGGCGCGATGCCGGTGATCGCGGCGGAGCGGCTCTGGAACTATCCGTCGTGGTCGATCAGCGTCGAATGGTGGAGTTACTTCACCGTGTTCCCGCTGATCCTGTGGCTGCGTGGCTCATCGGCGCGAACGCTCGCGATCGGTTTTTGCGTGCTCGCCTGCGGCGTCGGCATCGGGCTTTATTTCTTCGATCCGACGCGTGTCTTCATCGGCTGGCCCGCGTTTCTGCGCGCGGCCGTGGGCTTCGGTCTGGGCTGGGTGGTGTGGGAAGTCTGGAAGCGCGGCGCCCAGCCGGTTCGCGCGGGCTATCCAATGGCCTTGCTCGCTGTGATGCTCCTCGCGATCTACGCGATTCCGGCGATGCGCGCGGACGACCACGACGCCTGGCTGCTGTTGCCGCTGTATCCGTTGCTGATCCACGCGCTCGCGAATGCCGATCGCCAGCCCGGCAATGCGCTCAATCGCAGAACCGTGGTCTGGCTCGGAGAGATCAGCTACTCGATCTACCTCGTGCATCCACTCGTGCTGCTGCTGTTGCAGACCCTGCATCCGCGCCTCGCGGCGCTCGCATCACGCAACGAGTTGCTGGTCATCGAAAGCCTCGTCGCGCTCGCGGCGACGATCCCGATGGCGGCGATGACCTATGCGCTGATCGAAAAGCCGGCGCGCCAATGGCTGACGGGCAGGGCAGGCGAGCGCATCGAAAAATCGGCCGCCACAAACGCACATCGCGCCTGATGACTCAGGCGCGATGTCGTGACGCGACGGCTGCTGACGCGGTGAAGCTCAGCCCTTGAGCTTGGCTTCCTGGCGGCGCTGATGCAGCAAGGGTTCGGTGTAGCCGTTGGGCTGCGCGGTGCCCTTGAACACGAGGTCGCAGGCCGCCGCGAACGCGACGCCGTCGAAGTTCGGCGCCATCGGGCGATACAGCGGATCACCCGCGTTCTGCTTGTCGACGACCACGGCCATGCGCTTGAGCGTCTCGAGCACCTGCGCTTCGCTGGTCAGGCCATGACGCAGCCAGTTGGCGATGTGCTGGCTGCTGATGCGCAGCGTGGCGCGGTCTTCCATGAGGCCGACGTTGGAAATGTCCGGCACCTTGGAGCAGCCGACGCCCTGGTCGATCCAGCGCACCACGTAGCCGAGAATGCCCTGCGCATTGTTGTCGAGTTCCTGCTGGATCTCTTCGGCCGTCGGACGCGCGTCGCCCATGAGCGGAATCGTCAGGATGCTGTCGACCTTGGCGCGACGGCCGCCGGCGGCGATTTCCTTCTGGCGCGCGAACACGTCGACCTGGTGATAGTGGATCGCATGCAGCGTCGCGGCGGTCGGCGAGGGCGTCCAGGCCGTCGTCGCGCCGGCTTTCGGATGCGCGATTTTCTGTTCGAGCATCGCCGCCATGAGGTCCGGCATCGCCCACATGCCCTTGCCGATCTGCGCCTTGCCGGGCAGGCCGCAGGCCAGGCCGATGTCGACGTTCCAGTCCTCGTAGGCGCTGATCCACGGCTGCGATTTCATCGCCGCCTTGCGCACGACCGGGCCGGCCTCCATCGAGGTGTGGATCTCGTCGCCAGTGCGATCGAGGAAGCCCGTGTTGATGAACACCACGCGCTCGGAGGCCGCCTTGATGCAGGCCTTGAGGTTGACCGTCGTGCGGCGCTCCTCGTCCATGATGCCGATCTTGATCGTGTTGCGCGGCAGGTCGATGAGGTCTTCGATGGCCGCGAACAGATCGACCGCGAACTGCACTTCCTCCGGGCCGTGCATCTTCGGCTTGACGATGTAGATGCTGCCGGTCTTGGAGTTGCTGAGCGCGTTGAGCTTCCTGACGTCGTGCGTCGAGATCAGGCTCGTCACCACGCCGTCGAGTATGCCTTCCGGAATCTCACGGCCCTGGCCGTCGAGCACGGCCGGGTTCGTCATCAGGTGGCCGACGTTGCGCACGAACAGCAGGCTGCGGCCCGGCAGCGTGAATTCGCCGCCATCGGGCTTCGAGTAAGTGCGATCGGCGTTGAGCTTGCGCGTGATCGTGCGGCCGCCCTTCTGCAGCTCTTCGACGAGGTCGCCCTTGATGAGGCCGAGCCAGTTCGAATACGCCACCACCTTGTCGCTCGCATCGACCGCGGCGACGGAGTCTTCGCAGTCCTGGATCGTCGTGATCGCCGATTCGAGCGCCACGTCCTTCACGCCGGCCGCATCGGTCTTGCCGATGGCGCTCGTGCGATCGATTTCGATCTCCACGTGCAGGCCATTGTGCTTGAGCAGCACCGAGCTCGGGTTCGCTGCATCGCCGGTGTAGCCGACGAACAGCGACGGCGTGGCGAGCGTGGTCTTGCCGGCCGTGGTCGTCACCGACAGCTGGCCGCCTTCGATCGCGTAGGCGGTCGCGTCGGCATGGCTGCCGCTGGTGAGCGGAGCGGTGGCGTCGAGGAAGGCCTTGGCATAGGCGATGACCTTGGCGCCGCGCACTTCGTTGTAGCCCGGGCCCTTGGTGGCGCCACCTTCCTCGGAGATCGCATCGGTGCCGTAGAGCGCGTCGTAGAGGCTGCCCCAGCGCGCGTTGGCGGCGTTGAGCGCGTAGCGCGCGTTCATGACCGGCACGACGAGCTGCGGGCCGCATTGTTCGGCGATCTCGGCGTCGACGTTCTGGGTGGTGATCTTGAAGTCGGCCGGTTCGGGCAGCAGGTAGCCGATCTCGGTCAGGAACTGCTTATAGGCTGCCGCGTCGTGAGGCTGGCCGGCGCGCTCGCGATGCCAGGCATCGATCTGCGCCTGGATCGCATCACGCTTGGCGAGCAGCTCGCGATTGCGCGGGGCGAAGGTGTCGACCAGGGTTTCGAAGCCCTTCCAGAATGCGCCGCTGTCTACGCCGACGCCCGGGAGGATGCGCTGTTCGATGAGATCGTGGAGGACCTGGGCGACCTCGAGATTGCCCTTGCGAATGCGGACGGTCGTGCTCATGCGGCTAAGCTCCGGCGGACGGTGGATGAGGGGCCGGCATTCTACACATTTAAGCTGTCAGTCCGGCGAATGGATTGCACCAGTTTTGCCTATAAGGTGCGACCTAGACTAAAGGCTAGTGCACCGTACCCAACGAGGAATCTCCGCATGCGACGCAGCATTCTGATCACCGGCGCGAGCTCCGGACTCGGCGAGGGCATGGCCCGCGAATGGGCGGCCCGCGGCCGTGATCTCGCGCTCTGTGCCCGGCGCGTCGACCGGCTCGAAGCCCTGCGCGACGAACTGGCCGAGCGCCATCCCAACATTCGCGTCAGCATCCGGCCGCTCGACGTGAATGACCACGAAGCCGTGTTTCGCGTGTTTCGCGAATTCCAGGACGAGTTCGGCACGCTCGATCGCATCATCGTCAACGCTGGAGCAGGAAAGGGCGGCCCGGTTGGAACCGGCCTTTTCGAGGCCAACCGCCAGACCGCCGAAACCAATTTCGTCGCCGTGCTCGCCCAGTGCGAAGCGGCGATGCAGATTCTTCGCGAGCAGCGCCAGGGTCATCTCGTGATCATCTCCTCGATGAGCGCGCTGCGCGGCATGCCGCGCCTCATGGCGACCTACGCGGCGACCAAGGCCGGTGTCGCCGCGCTGGCCGAAGGCCTGCGCATCGAAATGCTCGGCAAGCCGATCAAGATCAGCACGATCTATCCGGGCTACATCGACACCGACATCAATCGCAAGATGAAGAGCCGGCCGTTTCTCGTCGACACCGCCACCGGCTGCAAGGCGCTCGTCAAAGCCATCGAGCGCGAGCCCGCGAAAGCCTATGTTCCGGGCTGGCCGTGGACGCCGGTCGGCTTCGTGATGAAGCGGCTGCCGCTGTCGATCCTGGGCAAGCTGAGCTAGCGCGCAGTCAAGGCGCGAGGCCGCCCCGGGTTTCGATCGCCTTCTGCATCGCCGCGATGGTCTTGGTCGCACGGAATTCGGCGACGTCCCTGGCCCACTGTGCCATTTGCTTCTTGTCCTTGATCGAGACGCCATCGATCGTCGCGAGGTTGGCCTTCACGCGTTCCTTCCAGCGCACGGCATCCGGATCGGCGCCCATGACTTCGATCTCGACCGCCGGATCGTCATGTACGTGGTCGCTGGCCTGGCCTTCCTTCATCACGCCTTTGCTGCGCAGAAAATCGTAGACGCTGTTGTATTCGTAGTATTCCGGCAGATGGGCGACCAGCGGCGCTGCCTTCCACTGTGCGTTGAGCTTGTGGGCCACCGCGTCCATGCCTTTCAAGTTGCCGCCACTGTCGCCGATCAGAAAAATGCGCTCGAAGCCGTGGACCTTGAAGCTCGTGACGATGTCCGCCAGCAGTGCCTCGAATGTGGATTCCTGCAGGCTGATGGTGCCGACCGTGTCCATGTGGCCGCTCGGTGGATCGAGATCGCCCTCGGGTACGAACGGAACGATCGGCGCACACAGTGCATTGCCGAGCTTGCGCGCGATGGCGGCGCAATTGGTCTGCAGCGCGTAGTTGTGCTTGCCGAGCGCCACCCACGGGCCGTTGGGTTCGATGCCGCCGGTCGGAATGATGATGGTCTTCTTGCCGTCCGCCATGGCATCGCGGACGTCCAGCCAGGTCATTTTTTCGATCCACACCTCATCCGTTTTCGGCAGCGGATTCTTGGTGTCGACGCAGTTGTAGGCGCTTTTCGCGCAGCTTCCGCCGCCGGCATCGCGCGGGTCGTGAGGCGGACGATCCGCGGCTTGCGCGCTTGCGGTCGCCAGAGTCAGGCCTGCTGCCAGGAGTGCGCACAGCATCTGTTGCATGGGTTGTCGATCGATGCGGGGAGAGATCGCAACTTAGGACGGCAAGTGCCGAAAACGCAATCGCGAAAAGCTGCAATCCGTTTGAGAAATTCTGAAGTGAGAAGGTGTCGTCCCCGAATGGGTAGCGCTATTCGACAGCGGCTCCGTATTTTTACGGATGGCCTTGAAGCACGGAGCCGGCACCTTCGTCGAGTTCTCGGGTCAACGGCAGTGTAGGACGCCTTCGACTTTGCCCGCGGCAATCGCTCGTAGCTTCAGCAATTGCCGATCGGGCGCATGTTGCTGCTGAACTGCAGCCCCGGATAGTGCGATCGATGGTGCCGTGCGCGCAAACCGTGCCGGAATGAATATTTCGGTATCACCCTCGATTTCGGGATCGAGATCGATCGAAAAGCGGAATACACCTTCATCCTGCGAATAGTGAACTTGAAGAATCCGGCCTTGGGCGCGCTGGATGTAGGGCCGGCAGAATCCCGCTACGGCGCGACCTCCGTCGTCTTCGCCCGGCTGCTGGTCGCACGAGAAAATCGACAGATCCTCCTGATTCCAGCCGTCGCCGACGCGTAGATCGTTCCGGTTGGATGCGGTGTAGTTCCATTGCGTGGACGACAGCAGCAGCGTGTCGAGCGTGTCGTAGACACTCTGCAATGCCAGAGCCTGCGCCTGCCAGGTTGCGCCGTTGCGCTCTCCTGCATTCCAGCGGTGGAAGGATTCGCCGTCGTTGAGATCGAAGGGCACGCCGAATTCACCGATCAGCGTGGGGGCGCCGCCGTTGAGTCGTTCGCCTATGGTGCGGAAGTAGGCGAGTTGCAAGCCGTAGAGCTTCTTTTTTTCTGCCTGATGCGCGGCATCCGGCGTCGATGGGCTGCGCTTGCTCCACAGCAGCGCCAGGTCGTACCAGTGGCTCGCGTTGACGGTTGCCGGCGGCATGTCTTTCGGAAAGCTGCGCCCCTGCGCGATCAGATGCGGATTGATCTCGGCGAACAGCAGCCAATCCGGATTGTGGCTGCGGATGGTCGCCGCCATGCGATGAAAGAACGGCTGCATGAAATCGCGTTCGTGATCGATGCGCTGCCCGCCGTTCTTGATGAAGAAATCTTCGTCGACGACCTGCGCTGTGGTTTCGCCTGCACGCCAGGCGCCGGCCTGCTCGAAAGGATCGGGGCCGTCCGAGAGCCAGATCGACGTTCTCGAGCTGTTGTATTCGACTTCGCGCACCGCGACGCTTCCATCCGCGGCGCGCGAATAGAACGGAACCTTCGTCGGCAGGCCGCGTGCTGCACTGAGCCCGTCGAACGGCGTCCACATCGGACCCAGGCGTAACGGCGAGTGATCGCTGATCGGCGGCGGCGCCGGGCGCTGCGACATCTTCTGCCCCACCCAGCCGATGCCGGGCTCGTTGAGACTGTCGAAGCCGATCACGTTGGGTAGCGACGCGACCCGCTTTGCGATAGCGGAGACGGCGCCGAAATAGTGGCGCTGCAAGTAGTGCTGCACGTTTTCGCCATCGACCTGCCATTGCGGCGTCAGCGTTGCTCCGGCGAAGAACGCGGTCCACATGATGCCGTTGGCCGCCATGCGATAGTTCACCGGCCAGCTCATCGCCGGATAGCGCGATTCCTGGCGCCGTTCGGGGTTCGAATAGTCGTAGCGGTACTGCATCACGTGCGCGGCTGCAGCGGCATCGAAGCGACGAAAATCGATCCCGAGTTTTTCGAAAGTCCAGCCGGGCGCGCCGCTGCCGCCCGACATGCGGCTCCACGCGTCCTGGTGAAAATCGATGAACACCGCGAGCCCATGCGCGGCCGCGCGTTCGCAGACCTGGCCGACGTAGTCGACATAGTCGGCATCATGCTCGCCAGGGCCGGCGTGCTCGACGGCTTCCCAGGTGGCCAGCAGGCGCAGCGTGTTGAAGCCCCAGCGCGCGATGCGCCCCAGATGCGTGTCGGCTTCGGCCAGCGGAAATGGGCGACCGACGAAACTGACGCTGCGATGATCGCTGAAATCCGAAGGGCGATCGGTGCCGCCGTCGGGGTAGGGTAACTTGCAATCACCGCCGAGATTGACCCCCCGCAGAATCAGGTGCCGACCTTGCCGATCGACGAAACGCGTCCCTTCGATTCTCACCCAGAGCTTTGACATTTTGATGTGATCCCCCATACTTCGGAAAACTCATTATACAAATGGTGAGTGAAAATGCATGCACACAAGCATGAGAGCTCCCGGGAGAGAGTCGACATGGAACGCAACATGGGTCTGGGGCGCCGCTTTGCGCTGGGCGCGGGCGACTTCGGTTTCAATCTGTACTGGCAGACGGCGTCGATCTACCTATTGTTTTTCTACACCGACGTGCTCGGTCTGCCGCCTGCCGTCGCGGGTGCGATCTACATGGCGGCCCTGATCTGGGATGCGGCACTGGACCCGTTGATCGGCTCGCTGGCGGATCGTACGCGCACGCGCTTTGGTCGCTACCGCCCATATCTGCTGTTCGGTGGCTTGCCGCTGGCAGTGATCTTCGCGGCGATGTTCGCCGGCCCGGCGGGTGACAGCACCGCAGGCATGGTGTTCGCCGCCGTGCTGCATGTGGGCTTTCGCAGCCTGTATGCGGTGATCTCGATTCCCTATGCCTCGTTGTTCGCACGCGTGACCCGCGATGCGCGCATTCGGGCTGATCTTGCAGGCATTCGCATGGTGTTCGCGACGGTCTCGGCACTGTTGGTCGCCAGCCTGACTTTGCCGTTGGTGAAAGCGCTCGGCACGGAGGATGCGCCGCGTCGCGGTTGGGTGATGCTGGCGCTGATCTTCGGTGTGATCGCGAGCTTGAGCCTGCTGCTCGCCGCCTGGGCCGCGAACGGCTACGACAGGATCGAGGATCAGGTTCAGCAGAAGCCGCCGATGAAGGCGCTGCTGCGCTCCTTGTATCTGAATCGTCCGCTGATGCTGGTACTCGGGGCGGTCATGATCGCGTCGATCTCGTCGACGCTGTTCGGAAAAAACCTGCTGTACTACTTCAAGTACGTGGTCGGTCGCGCCGAACTCGGCAGCGTGGCGATGGGTGTGGTGGCGTTGGTCGCGGCATTGTCGGTCCCGATCTTCACCTGGTTGGCACGCACCTACGGCAAGCGCCGCGCCTGGCTTGTCGGTGCGGTTCCCGCGATCGTCGGCATCTGCTGCTGGCACTTGGCCGACGGCATGCCGCTGCCATTCCTGTTCGTGTCGCTGGCCTTGTGTGCGATGGGCACCGGCGCCTACGGCGTCTGCTTCTGGTCGATGCTCCCGGATACCGTGGAATACGGTGAATGGCGTAGCGGCGTGCGTGCCGAATCACTGGTGTTCGGTTGCGGTGTGCTCGCGCAGAAGGTCGCGCTCGGCATCGGCGCCGGCGTACTCGGCCTGGCACTGAAGCAGATCGGATACCTGCCCAACGAACTGCAATCGGCGGCGACCTTGAACGACCTGAAGCAGTTGATGTTCTGGGTGCCGCTGATCGGTGGAGTGGTGTCGGCAGCGCTGGTCTACTTCTATCCGATCGGGCTCAAGGAGCATGCGCGCATCGTCGAGGAAATCGCGGCGCGCAAGCTGCCGGTCAGCGAATGAAAACGCCCAGCACCGCTTCGATGTGTGCTTCGATGACGGCGTCGTCTGCCGGATCGATGTTCCAGACGCGCCGCACTTCCGGCGCCAGCGTGTAGAACGACTGCGCGGCGCCAACGATCACGTAGACCAGTGCCGGGGCCGAGGCTTTCGGCAGAATGCCTTCGCCCTGCAGCATGCGCACGAAGCGCTCTGCGGAGCGCGAAGTTTCGCCGATGAAATGATCGGCTGCCCAGTGCAGCCTTTCGCTATCGCGCACGCTCTCCTGGACCATGAGACGCGCATGCTCGGGATGGCGCGCGCAATACAGCACGTAGCGGCGCAAAGCCTCGCGCGCGAACTGGCGCCGGCTTTCGCGTGTGCGCAGCTGCACCGTGGATGGCGGCGCCGCCAGTTCAGCGGACTGGCGCGCGAACAGAAACGTCACCGCTTCGCGCCACAACGCGTCCTTGCTGTTGAAGTAGTACTTGATTAAGGCGTGATGCACGCCGGCCAGCTCCGCAATATCGCGGGTCGAACTGCCAGCGAAGCCGTGCTCTGAGAACACCTGCAAAGCGGCCTGCAGGATCGCGGCGCGTGTCGCTTCTTTCTGCTGCAAACGAAGGTTGACGCGCGGTTCATCCGGTTTTGCAGTCGCGTGAGAGGCTGCTTTTGCTTCCGGCTTCGATTTTTTTTTCTTCTGAGCGGTCTTGAGGGCTTTTGACATCGGTGTGGCCTGGGTTATGATTAATCTCATTATACAACTGGTGAATAAGAGGCGCGACTCTCTGCGAGAGTCTAAAGCCGCGGACTGGTGAGGAGAGTTGGATGCGCGTTTCAAGTCAGCATTTGTCGATGTTCGCGTTGCTGGGCAGCTTGCACATTGCCTGCTCCTGCGCGGCCCCGCAGTCGACGACCGCAGTGGAGCGGCAGGCTGTCGTTACGATACCGGGCACCGGTCAGACCACAGCTACGGTGCGTGTCGAGACCGGCGTGTTGCAGGGCGCGGTCAGCGAAGCCGGCGTCTCGTACAAGAACATTCCGTACGCCGCACCGCCGGTCGGTGATCGCCGCTGGCGCGCCCCGGCGCCGGCCGAGCCTTGGGACGGCGTGCGTGATGCAACGCGTTACGGCCGTGACTGCATGCAGAATCGGCAGTCGTGGGACTCGATGGCGCCAACGCAGCCGCAAAGCGAAGACTGCCTGTATCTCAATATCTGGTCGCCCGCATCGGCCGGCGAAAAGGGCAAGCTTCCGGTGCTGGTCGCGATTCATGGCGGCGGCTTCGTTGCCGGCGCCGGCAGCCAGGCGGTGCTCGACGGTAGCAAGCTCGCAGCGCGCGGCGCGATCATCGTCACCTTCAACTATCGGCTCGGACGTTTCGGCTTCTTCGCACACCCGGCATTGAGTGCGGAAAGTCCGGGCGACGCGGTCGGCAACTACGGCTTCATGGACCAGATCGCGGCGCTGCGGTGGGTGCAGCGCAATATCGCCGCGTTCGGTGGCGATCCGGCTAACGTGACGGTGTTCGGTGAGTCCGCCGGCGGTGAATCGATCAACTATCTGATGCTCGCCACCGATGCACGAGGTTTGTTCGCCAAAGCGATGGTGCAATCCGGCGGCGGCCGCTCGCCGTGGCCGAAGCTCAGTGAAGACCGGCCGAATCTGCCATCTGCGGAAGCGGTGGGCCGCAAGTTCGCGGCCAAGGTCAAAGTCGCCGCCGACGATGCGGCCGCACTGCGCGCGGTGTCGGCGGCCAAGGTGCTCGGCGGCATCAGCCTGATCGACAACGACGGCGGTACCTACAGCGGCCCGATGATCGACGGACGCATCGTCACCGGTGCGGTGAGCGACGGATTCTCGCAAGGCAAGCAGGCCCGGATTCCTTACTGGATCGGCAGCAACAGCAACGAGTTCGGTTTTCTGCCGGGCTTTTTGCTCGGACGTTCGAACAGCAAGCTCATCGAGCAATTCGGTTTCGACGAAGCGCAGCTGATCGCAGGCTACGGCAGCAAGGACGCCTATGAAGCGCATTTCGCCAGCGACGTCACTTTCACCGAGCCGGCGCGTTATCTCGCGACCGCGGCGGCCGCGAAGCAGCCGGTTTATCTGTGGCGCTTCGCTTACGTGGTCGAATCCAAGCGCAAGTCATCCAAGGGGGCTGCGCACGCTACCGACTTGCCGTTCACACTCGGCAATCTCGCAGCCAACGGCGACAAGATCGGCGATGCGGATCGGCTTGCCGCCCAGCAGTTCGGCGATGCATTGATCGCCTTTGCCAAAACGGGTGTTCCGGCGATCGAGGGCCAGCCGGCATGGCCGCGGTATGTCGCAAAAGAAGGGCGAATGGTGGAGTTTTCCGAGAAGGGCATCGCGATCCTCAGCGCTGTGTCGCCTGCGCTCGATGCGATCGCCCAGCAGTTCGCCAAGCGCACCAGCGCGCCTTAAGCCGCGCCTCTCAGGAACCGCCACATGAAAATCATTGCAAAGACGCTGACGATGCTCGCTGCGCTGTCGGCCTTGTCGCTGCCGCAACAGGCGCACGCTGCAGACGACGCCTGCCAGGCACTGAAGGATTTCAAGCTCACTGCAGGTCGCATCGACAGCGTCAGTACCATGACGCCGCCGGAACCGCTGGATCTCGGCATCAAGGGCGTGCCGCCGCTGCCGGTGTTGAACACGTATTGCCGCGTGCAGGGCCGGCTGACTCCCACGCCGGCGTCCGACATTCGCATCGAAGTCTGGCTGCCGCCCAAAGAGAAATGGAACGGCAAGTTTCTGGGTGCCGGCAATGCCGGCTACGCCGGCAATTTCACCTCGCCGTACCTGTTCATGGGCAATGCCGTCGGCCACGGTTATGCGGCCGCCGGTACCGACACCGGGCACGTCAACGGCCAGATGGGTGATCGCGCCGCCTCCGGTGCGGGCTGGGCGCTGGGCCAGCCCGAAAAGGTGATCGACTACGGCAACCGCGCCAATCACCTGACCGCTGCCGCAGCGAAATCGCTGGTGCAGGCTTACTACGGCAGTGCGCCGAAGTATTCGTACTTCCAGGGCTGCTCGAATGGAGGACGCGAGGCGCTGATGGAAGCACAGCGCTATCCCGAAGACTACGACGGCATCATCGCCGGCGCGCCGGCCTACGATTGGATCTCGCTGGTCGCCGGCATGGCCTGGAACACCTTGGCGCGAGACGCCTTGCCCGACGGCATGCTGCCGGTCGCCAAGCTCACGGTGCTGCAGAATGCGGTGCTCGAGCAGTGCGATGCGCTGGATGGCGTCAGCGACGGCTGGCTCGATGATCCGCGTCGCTGTGCGTTCGACCCGGGCACTGTCCAGTGCAAATCCGGCGACGGCGACGATTGCCTGAGCGCGGCCGAAGTCGTCGCCGTGCGCAAGATCTATTCAGGGCCGAAGACCGCAGCAGGAAAGCAGATCTATCCGGGCTTTCCGCCGGGCTCGGAGGCCGAGCAATGGAACCAGTGGCTCACCGGTGCGGAAACCGACGCGGCGATGTTCTCGACCGAATACTTCCGCAACATGGTCTTCGAGAAGCCGGACTGGGAACTGGCGCAACTGAACCTGGATCGCGATCTGCCGATCGCACGCGCCAAGCACGACAAGATCATGGTGTCGAACAATCCGGATCTTCGCGCGTTCGCCAAGCGCGGCGGCAAGCTGATCATGTATCACGGCTGGGGCGATGCCGCGATTCCGGCGCAGAGCACGATTGCCTATCGCGATGCCGTGCGCGCCAAGCTCGGCGCGACCGAAGCCGACAAGTTCATGCAGCTGTACATGGTGCCGGGCATGAATCACTGCCTCGGCGGCCCCGGTCCCAACGACTTCGACATGATCGCCGCAATGGAACGCTGGGTCGAAGCCAAGACGCCGCCCAAGGAGATCATCGCGGCCAAGTACGCCAATGAATACGCCGGTCTGCTCGGCCTGCCTCCGGGCGATCCGGTGGTGTCGCGCCCCTTGTGTCCTTATCCGCAAGTCGCACTGTACAAGGGACAAGGCTCGACCGACGAAGCCGCCAGCTTCAGCTGCGGTCTGCGCTGAGCGAGTCCCGCAATGAGTGCGAACACCCCGGCCTGCAAGCGCGATACCGCTGCCGACATGAGAACGTCGCGCAGCCAGGTACTCGGCGCGACGACATCGCCGCTGCTGGAATACAGCATCGGTGCAGCCCTGCAGCTTGCGGTACAGCGTTGGCCACAGCGCGAAGCCTTGGTGTCCGTGCATCAGGGTATTCGCTTGAGCTATGCGCAACTCGGTGCGCGGATCGACGAAATCGCGGCGGCATTGCTGGCTCTGGGACTGTCGCCGGGTGATCGTGTCGGGGTTTGGGCCTGCAACTGCGTGGAATGGACCTTGGCCCAGTTCGCCACGGCGAAAGCCGGTTTGATCCAGGTCAACATCAATCCGGCGTATCGGCTCAGCGAAGTCGAATATACCTTGAACAAGGTCGGCGTAAAGGCACTGATCGCAGCCGAGTCTTATCGCAGCAGCGACTACGTCGGGATGATCGAGGCGCTGGCACCCGAGATCGCCGGCAGCGCCGCGGGCATGCTCGATGCGGCGCGCCTGCCCGCGCTCAAAACGGTGATCAAGATCGGTGGCGCCCCACGCGCCGGATGGCTGCGCTTCGACGATCTGCCGCAGCTGGCGAGGCCGGTCCAGACCGCGAAGCTGCTCGCGCTGCAGCCTTCATTGCACGCAAGCCAGGCGATCAACATTCAATTCACCAGCGGCACTACCGGCTTGCCGAAAGGGGCCACGCTTTCGCATCGGAACATTCTCAACAACGGCTACTTCGTCGGCGCCAGCATGGATCTGCGCGAAGGCGATCGCCTGTGTATTCCGGTGCCCTTGTATCACTGCTTCGGCATGGTGATGGGCAATCTCGCCTGCATCACGCACGGCGCCACGATGATTTATCCGGCGCCGACTTTCGACCCGCTCGCAACGCTCAAAGCGATCGAGTCCGAACGCTGTACCGGACTGCATGGCGTGCCGACGATGTTCATCGCCCAGCTCGAGCATCCGGAGTTCGAGCGCTTCGACCTGTCGTCTCTGCGCAACGGCGTGATGGCGGGTGCGCCCTGTCCTGAAGAAGTGATGCGCAAGCTGATTGCGCGGATGAACCTGCGCGACATCACCATCGCTTACGGCATGACCGAAACCAGTCCGGTCAGTTTCCAGAGCTCGCCCGCTTCGCCGCTGGATCGTCGCGTCAGCACGGTGGGCCGTGTGCAGCCGCACCTGGAATGCAAGGTGATCGACAGTGACGGCAACGTGGTCGCGCACGGTGAGCGTGGCGAGCTGTGCACGCGCGGCTACTCGGTGATGCTGGGTTACTGGAACGACACCGAGAAAACCGCCGAAGCAATCGACGCCGACGGCTACATGCACACCGGTGATCTGGCGACGATCGATGCGGAGGGCTACTGCACGATCGTCGGCCGCATCAAGGATATGGTCATTCGCGGTGGCGAAAACATCTATCCGCGCGAAATCGAAGAATTCCTGTTCAAGCATCCGCTGATCGAAGACGCGCAGGTCGTCGGCGTGCCCGACGAGAAGTACGGCGAAGAAGTCTGCGTGTGGGTCAAGCTGCGTGCCGGCGCGACCATGAGCGAGGCGCAGCTACGCGAGTTCTGCCGTGAGCGCATCGCGCACTACAAGGTGCCGCGCTACGTGCGCTTCGTCGAAGAATTTCCGATGACGGTCACCGGAAAAATCCAGAAATTCATGATCCGCGACGCGATGACGCGCGAGATCGCCAGTACCAGTCAACCGATGCACAGGTCGCAGGGCTGATGACGACCCGCTTCCTGTAGCACGCCGAGCGCGTTCACAGCGCGCTTTTACACGGGCCGACCGCGGACGACAGATCCGCGCGGCTTGTCGTTGGGGAGGAGAACCCATGTTCCGAGCGAACTACGCGCATGCTTTGCCTGTTGTGGCCGGTTTTGCGGTACTCGGCAGTAGTCTTCATCCGCCGCTCGCATATGCACAGACATCGGCGGCGGTTTTCGAAGAGGCTGTCTACACGGGTGCCGCTGCGGATGCATCGACACAGCCTTTGCAGATGATTACGGTCAGCCAGGAAGTGCCGGCCGATCCCGTGCCCGAAAAGCACACTAGAGAAGAACCGGTGCTAGAAGAAGTCATCGTCACCGCACAGAAGCGCGAGCAGAAACTGCAGGACGTTCCGATCGCGATCACCGTGGTCAGCGGCAAGCAGTTGCAGCAGCAGAATATCGGCAATGTGCAGGATCTGACGCGTACCGCGCCGTCCGTCGAAGTGTTCGGTCAACCTGGAAACCCGGATACGCGCACCAGCATTCGCGGTATTTCGACCAACTCCTTCAGTGTGACGGCCGAGCAGGCGGTGTCGTTCGTCGCAGACGGTGTCGTGCTCGGCAAGACGCCGGCGGTCAGCCTGTTCGACGTTGCCCAGATCGAAGTGCTGCGAGGTCCTCAGGGCACCTTGTTCGGCAAGAATTCTTCGGCAGGCGTCATCAGCATCACGACGAACAAGCCCGATCCGACTGCGTTCGAAGTGATCGGCCATGCCGATCTGTCCAACTCCTACGACTATCGCCTGGTGCAGAGCACCGTGAACGTGCCGCTGGGCGACCATGCCGCAGTACGACTCAGCGGCGGACAGACTTACCAGAAAGGCTTCATCACCAACGTGGTGCGCGATGAACCCAGCGTGGCCGACATCAAGGGCGGGCGCATGCGTTTCATGTGGGAGCCCAGCGACGAGCTCACCTTCAACGTGATCGCCGACTACGAAAAGGTGCTGACGACCGAGCAGCTGTACCTGCAGTATGCGCTCTACGACGATCCCGATACCGAGGGTCCCGATCCGATTCCGGGCTGCAAGGGCACGTTCGCCTCACCGGACAACCGACGCTCCTGCGCGGCCGATCCGACCACTTACGATAACGAGAGCTGGGGCTTTTCGGGGCAGGTCGACTGGCTCGTCGGCGATCACACCGTCACCTCGATCAGCTCGTTCCGTCGTTATCTGCAGCAGGGAGAACTCGACGTCGACGGCATGCCGGGCGACTACTACAACAACGGCAACGTATTCGACAACCGGGTTTTCACGCAGGAGGTACGCATTGCATCGCCCGGGGGCGAAGACCTGGAGTACGTCGCAGGCGTGTTCTATTCGAACTCCGACGTGCACAACTTCCTGACCCAGATCATTGGCGCCGACGCGCTCGCATCGGTGGCGACATCGGGCAATCTCGGGCTGTCGTTGTGCACCAATCTCGGCTTGTGCCTGAACGACCTGGTTTCGCTGAACAACCCGAATCAGTACGACGCTTCGCTGAAAAGTTCGGCCGTGTTCGGGCAGGTCACCTATCGCCTGTTCGATTCGCTGCGTGTGATCGGCGGCTTGCGCTACACGCACGACGACATCTCGATGACCTCGGTTTCGCTGATCGGTGTCGGGCTTTCGCTGATGCCGACGCCACCGGCATTGATTCCGATGAACGATCCCTTGAGCGGTGCCGACAAGGTCGACAATCTGTCCTGGCGTGCCGGCCTGCAGTACGACGTCACGCCGGTGTCGATGGCCTATCTGACGGTCTCGCACGGCTACAAGGGCCCGCAGGTGGTGTTCAATCCGCCGGGCATCCTGCCGACCTTGAATCTCGCGCAGGGCGAAGCCGCGCTGCCGGCGCCCGCGTCGATCTCGATCGTCAAGCCCGAGTATCCGATGGATTACGAGTTGGGCTTCAAGACGCTGCTATGGGGAGGCTTCTTTGCGAACCTCAATCTGTTCCACACCAGCATCAAGGATTTCCAGTCGTCCACGTTCAACGCGCAGGGCACTTCGACGCCGAACAACATTCCCAAGATCGTGACGCAGGGTATCGAGATCGATTTGTTCGGCAAGCCGATTCAGGGGCTGACCCTGACCGGCGCCGCGCTGTACAACCCGGTGGAGTACCCGCGCTACTACGTGCAGTGCTCGACGACGGTACCCGGCCCGCAGTGCGGCGACAACCCGGAGACCGAGCCCGAAGAAGACGATCAGGAGAACGTCAAGGGCACGCAGCTTACCGGCGCACCACGCTGGAAGTTCACGCTGTCGGGTGAGTACGAACATGCGCTGCCCTACCTGAAGTGGAACGGCTTCGTCTCCAGCGACGTGGTGTACCGCTCGAACATCCGCTTCGTCGCCTCGCGCAATCCGGAAGCCGAGTCCGGCGCGCACGCGATCGTGGGTGCCCGCATCGGGGTACGCAGTCCGCAGAATGCCTGGAGCGTCGCACTGTTCGCGCGCAACCTGTTCGACGAGCGCTATTCGCAGTTCACTTACGCGCCATATCTGCTGTCGGCGCTGAGTTCGCCGGGCATCGAGACCTCCGGGCACGCGTTGAGCACCGAATCGTTCCGCTTCGTCGGCCTGACGCTCGATGCGCGCTTTTAAGTTCATTGCAATGAAGGAAGCCTTTATCGTGAAAAAATCGCTGCTGATGGCAGGCGCCATCACCTTGCTCGCAGGCTGCGTGGCGACTGCGACGCAGCCGGAATCCGCACGGCCTGCGCGTCCCGAGCAAGGCACTCGCATCACGTTGTCACCGGGAGCAGCCGGTACGGCGTCCAGCGAGCGCGATACGCAAGCGCCTTGGGGCGAGGCCATCGTGCGTAACGTGACCGCGGCCAGCCTCGAAGTGCACTGGCCCGATCCGGCCATCGCCACGGGTGCGGCGATGATCGTGGCGCCGGGTGGTGGCTTTCGCTTTCTGAGTATCGACAGCGAAGGTGAGAAAGTTGCGCAGTGGCTCAACGCGCAGGGCATTGCCGCGTTCGTGCTGCGGTATCGCGTCATGGAGACGCCGGCGAGCGACGAGGATTTCAACGCCGGACTTGGCGCGCTGATGGCGCCTTTGTTCGGTCCGGGCATCGTGCAGGAAATGCAGCGGCTGGCACCGCCGGCGATCGCGGACGGCGTCCAGGCGATGAGGCTGCTCAAGTCCAAGGCACAGGCGTGGTCGCTGAAGCCGGAGCGCATCGGCATGATCGGTTTCTCCGCGGGTGCGGTGGTCACGCTCGGCGTCTGTCAGCAGGCCGACGCGGCCGACCGGCCAGCTTATGCGGCGGCGTTGTATACCGGGCCTTGGGCGATCGACAAGCTGGTCGAGGATGCGCCGCCGCTGTTCATCGCCGCAGCGAAGGACGACGTGCTGACCGCGTTTTCGACGCCTCCGGTGGTCAAGGCCTGGAAGCAGGCTGGCCGGCCGCTTGAATACAAGCTCTACGACAGTGGCGGACACGGCTTCGGCATGAAGCAGCAGGGCAAGGCCAGCGATCGGTGGACCGACGATTTCCGCGTCTGGCTGCAGGCGCAGGGCGTGATCGGTGCAGGCATCTGAGCAACTCAGGGAGTGACGATGGCTGGACGACGAATTCCATGGCGCGAGATCGGGGTTGTCATGACGATCGGATCGCTGCTGTTGCTGGGGTGCGCAAGTGTTTCGACTCGGCAGCAGAATGCTGCGGAGACCGTTTCGGCGACCGCGCCCTACGCGCTGCGGACCGAGTACGCAGTGAATCCTTTGGGACTGGATTCCATGCAGCCGCGACTCGCGTGGAAGCTCCCCGCGAATCTCGGCGGCGGAAGACAGACCGCGTACCGCATTCGCGTCGCAGACTCCGCTGCGCAATTCGACAGCGCGCCGCTGTGGGACAGCGGCAAGCAGTTGTCGGCGGATAGTTCGCAGGTCGCGTACTCCGGCCCGCCGCTGGAATCACGTCGCCGGTATTTCTGGCAGGTGCAGGTCTGGGATGCGAGCGATCGTCCCTCCCAGTGGAGCGAACCCGCGTACTGGGAGATGGGATTGCTGCAGCGATCGGACTGGTCGGCGCAATGGATCTCCGGCCGTCAGACGCTGGATCACGACTGGAGCGACGCCCGCATCACCGTCGACTTCACGCTGACCGGCAAGTCGCTGGGCCTGCTGTTTCGCGCACGCCCTGTCGGCAAGACTTACGGCGACGCGTATTTGTGGAATATCGGGATCGACAATGGCCGGCCGGTGCTGATGACGCAACAGCGGCGGTATTCCGGCGGCAGCGCGGCGAAAGTCGGTGTCGTCAACCTGCGGACCGTGCCGGTCGCGGACGCGCCGGCGGACTGGACCTCGCGCCGCCATCAACTGGTGATCGAAGCACGCGGCAGCCGCATCGTCACGACGCTCGATGGCGCCGTGCTCGACACCTACAACAGCGCGCGCGGTGAAAGCGGCACCATCGGTTTCGTTTCCAGCGAGCCGAATGCGGCGATCGTGCACGCGGTGAAAGTCGAAGCGGAGCAGGGCTTCGCTACCGACTTTGCAGATGGGGTGAATCCTTTCAGTGGCGGAAGTCTGGTTGCGGGCGGCCTGCAGATCGCGGCCGGCGTGCCGGACAAGGATCTGGTGCTGCCGATCGCAGCGCCGGCACCGCTGCTGCGCCGCGTGTTCGACGCACCCGGCAAGCCGGTTTCGGCGCGCTTGTATGTCGCGGCCGGCGGCCTGCCGAAATTGCGGCTCAACGGCATGCCGGTCGGCGAGGCTTTGCAGGATGGCTACACCGACTACGGCAAGCGCGTGCTGTATCGCAGTTTCGACGTGACCGCGCTGATTCGCTCCGGCGCGAACGTGCTCGGCGCCGAACTCGGCCGCGGCTGGTACGGCGTCACCGAGCCCAACGAATGGTATTGGCACATGGTGCCCTGGCATGCAGCGCCGACATTGCTGGCGCAACTCGAACTGAGTTACGCCGATGGCCGGCGAGTCATCGTCGCCAGCGACGAGAGCTGGCGCAGCACCGACGGGCCGACGCGTCACGATTCGGTTTATGCAGGCGAGCGCTACGACGCGCGACTCGCGCCCGAGCATTGGCTCGAAGCCGGCTTCGACGACAAGGGCTGGGCGCCGGTAGCGCTCGTTTCGGGGCCGACAGGCCGGCTCGCTGCCGCCACCCAGGAGCCGATCGCCGCCGTTGCGACGTTGAAGCCCGTGGCGATGCGCGAATTGCGGCCCGGCGTTTTCGTCTACGACTTCGGCCGTATCTTCGCCGGACGTCTGAACCTGAAAGTGTCGGGCCCGCGTGGCCACACGGTGCGCATGATCCAGACCGAGCGCGTCGGCGCCGATGGGGGAGTCGAGATCGCCAGCGGACTGGTCGACGCGCAGCTGCAGACCGATCAGTACACACTCGCAGGCCGCGGCATCGAGCATTGGAGTCCGGCTTTCAGCTACAAGGGCTTTCGCTACGTGCAGGTCGAAGGCTGGCCGGGCAAGCCCACGCTGGAGGCCTTGAGCGGCGAGATCGTGCACTCGGCGGTGGCCTCGAACGGTCGCTTCGAAAGCTCCAACGATCTGCTCAACAAGATCCAGGCGGCTGCGCGCAACACCGTGCTCAACAACATGCACGGCAACCAGACCGATACGCCGACCTACGAGAAGAACGGCTGGACCGGCGACGCCCAGGCTTCCGCGCTGGCCTCGGCGCTGAACTTCGATACGGCGCGTGTCTGGAGCAAGTGGCTCGCCGATTTTCGCGATGCGCAATCGGACACGGGTGAGATGCCGGTGATCGTGCCGGCGACACCGTTCTACGGCTACGAGAAGACGCCCGGCTGGGGCATGGTCTGGGGCGCGATTCCGTCCTGGGACGCGGCCACGTTCGTGCTGCCCTGGGAGCTTTATCAGCTGCGCGGTGATCGCCGCATTCTCGAAGACATGGCGGCGACACAGAAGAAGCTGCTCGATTACACCGCGAGCTACTTCAGCAGTGCGCTCGCGTACAAGAACGCGGGCAACTTCCTGCTTGGCGAATACGCCTATCCGATGCCGCAGGGCGGCATCATCGCCGCGCTGCGTTCGCAGCCGGTCGGGCCCATCGATGCGACTGCGGCGGCGTATTACTTCCACATGCTGGATCTGTATGCGCGCAGCGCGGTGCTGCGTGGCCGCGCGGACGAGCACGCGCAATACAGTGCCTTGGCGGCGCGTGTGCGCGAAGCCTACAACCAGCGCTATTGGGATGCGGAGGCGCAGATCTACCGCATGCCGGCGATCGCCGGCGCACCGGCGAAATACGCGCAGACGCCGAACATCCTCGCGGTCGCGTTCGGCCTGGTGCCGGACGGACAAGCGGCGGCGGTGATGCAGCATCTGAACGACGACATCGTCGCGCAGGGATATCAACTCGCGACCACCGGTGTCTACGCAGGCCGCTACGTGATGACGCTGCTCAGCGACTACGGCCATGTCGACACCGCATATCGGGTCGCGACACGCACCACGCTCCCGGGTTGGGGTTACTGGATCGAAAATGGCTTGTCGACGATGGCCGAAGGCTGGGAGCTGTCGTCGCGCTCCTACGATCATCACTACTGGGCATCGATCAGCTCCTGGTTCTACCAGAGCCTCGCCGGCATTCGTCCGGGCAGCCCAGGCTATGCGCAAATCGCGATTCGCCCGCGTCTGCCCGATGGGCTCGACCGCGTCAGCGCGAGTCTGGAGACGCCTTACGGGACGGTCTCGTCGCAATGGCAGCGAAGCGCGGGCGCCTATTCGCTCGAAATCGAAGTGCCGGTCGGTGCCGTCGCGGAGATCAGCGTCGCGACTGCCGGTACGCAGCCGAAGAGCACACCCGCTGGCGCAGAGTTCCTTCGGATGGATGGCGCGGAGGCGGTCTATCGCGCCGCGGGTGGGCGCTATCGCTTCAGCTCGTCGCTGAGCCTCAGTCCTCGAGACCGGCCGTGATCAGGCGGACACCGGCCAGCTCGAGCATGCGCGCATGCTCATCACGGATATTGCGGTCGGTGACGACGATGTCGACCTCGTCGAGCGTGCAGATGACGTGGCCGGTCGGCGCTTCGAATTTGCTGCTGTCGACCAGCAGCACGAGTTCGTCGGCGCGCTCCAGCAGCCGGCGTTCGGCCTGCGCGAGGATCACGTCGGACTGCATGACGCCGTGGCGGCCGACGGCGGCCGCACCCATGAACATTCGCGACGCACGGTAGCGGCCCATGCCGTCGTCCTCGAATGGCGACAGCACGATGTTCTGCTCGCGAAACACCGCACCCGCCGGAATCGCGATGCGCGTTCCGGCCTGCGGCAGCAGCGCATCGATGATATGCAGCGAGTTGCTCAGCACCTGCAATTCGAGTGATTCCAGATGCGGGCACATGCACAGCGTGGTCGAGCCACCGTCGATGATCACCGATTCGCGCGCCTTGCACAGTGCGGCGGCGGCGCGGCCGATCGCCAGCTTGGCCTCATGGTGGCGAGCGACGTTCTGGTGGAACGGCACGCCGCTCAACTGCGGAATCTCGGCAGTCGATGCACTGCTGCCGTCGCCGACCAGCTTGGCACCACCACGCACGCGAACGATGCGTCCGGCGTTTTCGAGCTTCTCCAGATCGCGACGCAAGGTTGCCGGCGAAGCCTGCAGCTGGCGATCGAGCTCCTGGAATGCGACGAAGCCGCGCTGCTGCAGCAGCTGGAGGATCATTCGTTCACGGTCAGCGGAATGCATGTTGGTGATCGGTGAGGGGAGGGTGGTTTCAGACGATGCCGGCGCCGGAGGATGTCGCGCGACGCTCGCGTGCCTTGCGTGGGCGCCACCCGCTTTGGCGATAGGTCGCGATCGTATCGATCGCGCCGCCGCGTTCGTAGCGTGCCATCGCCACGATCGGCGTAACGTCGACATTATAGGCGCGGCGCAGGGTCTGGAACGCCATCATCACGTCGTTGCCTTGCTGGTACTCGGTCAGCGCGGCGCGATCCACCAGCAGTGCGCGGGCATAAGCGCCGGCGATGGCATCCGCACTCGACAGCAGGCTTTCGATCGGATCGGTGACGTTGTGGGACTGGTCGATCATGTAGGCGGGGTCGAAGTCGGCAGGCGAGCGCAGCTCTGCTTCGACCAGCTCGTTGAACACCAGGAACAGCTGGTGCGGATTGATCGAGCCGGAATCCAGGTCGTCGTCTCCGTATTTGGAGTCGTTGAAATGGAATCCGCCGAGTTTCCCGAAGCGATGCAAGCGCGCGACGATCTGCTCGATGTTGACGTTGGGTGCGTGATGTCCAAGGTCGACCAGGCAGCGCGCCCGTGGCCCGAGCTGCTGCGCGGCGAGCATGCTGGAGCCCCAGTCCGAAATCACAGTGGAGTAGAACGCCGGCTCGTAGAGTTTGTGTTCGAGCAGCATGCTCCAGCCGGGTGGCAGCGCTGCGTAGATTCGAGCCGCGGATTCCAGATAGCGATCCAGCGACGAGGCCAGCGACTGCTGGCCCGGAAAGTTGGTGCCGTCGCCGATCCATACCGTGATCGCCTTCGAGCCCAGCGCCTCGCCCATGCGGATGCATTCGATGTTGTGCTCGACCGCCTGCGCGCGCACCGCAGGGTCGGTATGCGACAGCGAGCCGTGGCGGTAGCTCAGCGACTGTCGGGGGGCATCCTGGAAGGTATTCGAGTTCACGGCGTCGAAGCTCAGTCCCAGGCTCGTCGCCCGTTCGAGCATCGCGCGTGCATCACCGATCTTGTCCCAGGGAAAATGCGGCGACACGCGTGGCGTGATTCGCGACAGCTGCTGCACCACCGCGCAGTCTTCGAGCTTCTCGGTGAAATGGGTCGGTTCGCCGGCCAGCGGGAAGCGCGCGAAGCGGGTGCCGCCGACGCCGGTGCCCCAGCTCGGTTGTGCCAGCGAGAAGCTCAACAGGCGCTGCTTGATCGCGTCGATGGCACAGCCGCGACGTTCCAGTACGCGGCCGAGGCTGTGGTATTCGTCCTGCAACGCAGCGAGGCTTTGTGCGTTGTGGCTGTCGATCAGATCGCGGCTGAGGGGCAGGGCAGCGAGGCTCATGAGGTCTCTCTCCTAACGCGTGAACGCCTGGGCATTGCCGGCGTCGACGTTGATGATGTTTCCGGTGGACTTTGCCGATGCGTCGGATGCCAGGAACAGCACGGCTTCGGCGATGTCCCGCGGCAACACATCGCGCTTGAGCAGGCTGCGTTCGCGGTAATGCCGTTCGAGTTCGTCGCCGGAATCGATACCGTAGGCCTGCGCGCGCTCCTTGCGCCAGTCACCGTCCCAAATGCGCGAGCCGCGAATCACCGCGTCCGGATTGACGACGTTGACGCGAATGCCGCTGGCTGCGCCTTCCAATGCAAGACAGCGCGCCAGATGCACCGCAGCGGCTTTCGCCGACGCGTACGCCGAGGCGTTCGGCGTAGCCGACAGCGCGTTCTTGGAACCGATGAAGACGATCGCGCCGCCCTGCTGCTTCATCAGCGGGAACGCGGCGCGCGCACTGAGGAAATAACCTTCGGCGAGTACGCCGTAGTTACGCCGCCACAGATCGACCGTGGTGTCTTCCAGCGGTGCGGACGAGGCCAGGCCGGCATTGGCGACCAGAATGTCGAGTCCACCGAATTCGCGCGCGCAGCTGGCGAAGCTCGTCGCGATCTGGGCTTCGTCGGTGACGTCGCACGTGGTGGCACGCACTTGGTCGGCGCCGTACTGCCTGGCGAAGACGGCGCGCACTGCTTCGAGCGCAGCTGCGTCGCGATCCGCCAGCATCAGGCAGGCGCCTTCGTCCAGCAGGCGTGCCGCGGTTGCCGCGCCGATGCCGCCGGCGGCGCCGGTGACCAAGGCGACGCGGCCCGCCAGCGGCTTGGGCTTGGGCAGGCGCCGCAGCTTGGCTTCTTCGAGTGCCCAGTATTCGATGCCGTAGGCCTCGCGCTCATCGAGGCCGACGTAGTCGCCGATCGCAACGGCTCCACGCATCACGTTGATCGCATTGCCATAGAACTCGCCGGCCAGCCGCGCGGTGGTCTTGTCGGCGGCGAAGCTGAAAAGGCCGACGCCGGGCAGCAATACGATGACCGGGTTGGTGTCGCGCATCGCCGGATCGCCGGGTTTTGCGCAGCGCTGGTAATAGGCGGCGTAGCCGGCGCGGTATTCGGAGATCGCGTCGCGCAGGTACGCGCTGTCGTCGATGCGTTCCGGATCCAGGGTCAGAGGCGCGATCTTGGTGCGCAGGAAGTGATCGGGGCACGAGGTACCGATGGCGGCGAGGCCACGGAATTGGCGGCTGCCGGTGAATTCGAGCACTTCGGTGTCGTCGCTGAAATGCCCCACTTTCGGCTGCTCCCGGCTCATCAGGCCACGCAGCTGCGGCATCAGCTGCGCGGCGATGCGTGCGCGCTCGTCGGCCGGCAGCGGCGCAACGATAGCGCCGCCGAACGCCGGGCCGCTGGCGAGACGTGCGTTCAGATATTCCGCAGCGCGCGCGATCAGCGCGATCGAGTTGTCGTAGCAGGACTCGGCGCTGTCACCCCAGCAGATCAGTCCGTGGCCGGCCATGACCACGCCGCGCAGGCCGGGCCGTTTAGCCACGTAGTCGCGCAGGCGCAGGCCGAGGTCGAAGCCGGGACGCTTCCAGCCGATCCAGCCGACTTCGCCACCGTAGGCCTCTTGCGTCGCCGCTTCGCCGTTGCTGGACGCGGCCAGCGCGGTTACCGAATCCGGATGCAGGTGGTCGACGTGCGCGAACGGCAGGAAGGCATGCAGCGGGGTGTCGATCGAGGCGGCGCGAGGATTCAGTCCGAACGTGCAGTGCGGCAGGTAGCCGACCATTTCGTCCTCGTGTTCGACGCCCCGGTACAAGCGCTCAAGTCCGAGCAGTCGCTGCTGGTAGAGCGTCGCGAAGCCATCGAGCCGCATCGAGCCGATGTCGCCGCCGGACCCTTTGACCCACAGCACCGGCACTTCGGCGCCGGTCAGCGGATCGCGGCCGACCAGCTTGGCCGAGGTGTTCCCGCCGCCGAAATTGGTCACGGTCAGGTCGGAGCCGAGCAAATTGGATCGGTACAGCAGCAAGCCCTCCGGCGTCAGCCCGGCGGCGTCTTGCGCCGACCAGCGATGAGAGGGAATGGCGAAGGGGGTCGCGATGGGAGCAGTGTTCATGCTCCAAATTTAATCGTTTAATTTGCCTTTATCAATCAAATTAAATAAAAATAAATCAATAACAATCATTAAAGGGGGAGGCTGTGCTGCCGGGTCGAGTGATCGTGTTGGACGTCGGCAAGACGCTGGCGAAACTCAGTCTCTGGGATGCGCAGGGTCGCTTGCTGCAGCGGCGTGCGCGGCCGAATCCCCCTTTACGGGCGGCCGCCGGCTATCGCGCGCTCGACACCGATGGCATCGAGGCCTGGGTCGCCGAAGTACTGGCCGAGTTCGCGAAGCTCGGCCCGGTCGCCGCGATCGTTCCGGTTGGGCACGGCGCAGCGGCAGCCGTGATCCGCGACGGTCGGCTGGCCTGCGCGGTGCCGGACTATGAAGACGAGCCGCCGCCCGCCATGCGCGCCCGCTACGATCGCGAGCGCGACGCTTTCGCGCTCACGGGTTCTCCAGCGCTGCCCGGCGGGCTGAATCTCGGTGTGCAACTGCATCGGCTGGAGTCGCAGTGGCCGGACTTGCTGAGCGGCGACGCGTTGATCCTGCCGTGGCCGCAGTTCTGGGCATGGAAACTCAGCGGCGTCGCGGTGTCCGAAATCAGCAGCTTCGGCTGTCACAGCGATCTGTGGTCGCCACTCGCTGGACGGCCGTCGATGTTGGCGCAGCAACGCGGCTGGGCCGCGCGCTTCGCACCGCTGCGACATGCACGCGATGTGATCGGAACCCTGTCGGCTCAATGGTCGGCGCGCTCCGGCCTGTCATCCGACGTCCAGATTCTCTGTGGCCTGCACGATTCCAATGCCGCGCTGCTGGCTGCCCGCGGGCATGCCGAAATCGCGGGGCATGAAGCAACGGTAATCTCGACCGGAACCTGGTTCGTCGCGATGCGACTGCCGGCTACGGGCGCAAAGCCAGAGATCGCCTCGTTAACCGAGCGGCGAGATTGCCTCATGAATATCGACGTCGACGCCGGCCTGGTGCCTTCGGCGCGTTTCATGGGCGGGCGCGAACTGGAAGTGCTCGGCGGCATCGGCGACGCGGATCAGCAGGTCGCGGCACTGGATGCAATTCCCTCGCTGTTGGCAGGCGACGTGATGGCGCTGCCCAATTGGGCGCCCGGCGTCGGGCCTTATCCCGATCATCGGGGACGCTGGCTCGTGGAGCCTGCGTCGGTCTCTGAACGCTGTGCGGCGGCCGGCTTGTATGCGGCGCTGATGACCGATGTCCTGCTTGAACTCATTGATGCGCGTGAGTGCCTGCTGATCGAGGGCCGCTTCGCGCAGTGCGACGTGTATGTGCGCGCGCTGGCGACGCTGCGTCCCGATTGCTCGGTCTATGTCGGCGGGGCACACGACGGCGTGGCCTACGGCGCACTGCGTCTGCTCGCCGCCTCGCTGAAACCTGCGATGTCGCTGCAAAAAGCCGTACCACTGCCGGTGGATCTGTCTGCATACAAGGCACGTTGGCGCGCCACTGCCGAACGCCCGCACTAAGACCAAACCAGTCCGTGCGGATCGCTCGATCACGCACCGACAAACGAGGGGAGAACTGCATGCTGCCGAATCCACTGCTGGGCGTGATGTTCCATTGGCTGGGCGGGCTCGCATCCGCCAGCTTCTACGTGCCCTACACCGGTGTGCGCCGCTGGTCCTGGGAGATTTTCTGGCTGGTCGGCGGAATTTTCAGTTGGGTATTGTCCCCGTGGCTGTTCGCTGCACTCCGCACTCAGGATCTGTACGCGGTGCTGGCTTCGACGCCCGGTCGCAGCTTGCTGATGTGCTGGTTCTGGGGTGCGCTGTGGGGCTTCGGCGGCCTGACGTTCGGACTGACGCTGCGCTATCTCGGGATGTCGCTCGGGATGGCGGTGGCGCTGGGCCTGACGACGGTGATCGGCACCTTGGGACCGCCCGTCATGGAGGGGCTTCTGGGTGCGCTCGTTGCCAGCACCAGCGGCCGCGTGATTCTGTGCGGCATCGCGGTTGCCGTGCTCGGCATCATCGTCGTCGCTTCCGCTGGGCGCGCGAAAGAACGTGAATCCGCGCACGGCGCCACGAGTTCGGGCGTCACCGAGTTCAATTTCCGTAAGGGTATTGCGGTCGCGATTTTCTCAGGCGTGATGAGCAGTTGTTTTGCATTCGGACTGGCGGCGGGCGAGCCGATACGCCAGCTGAGCTTGCAGGCCGGCACCGCGCCGATCTGGCAGGGCCTGCCGGTGTTGTGCGTGGTTCTGCTCGGCGGATTCGCGACGAACTTCGTCTGGTGCTTCTACCTGATTCTGCGCAACCGAACGGGTGCTGAGTTCCTGCGGCGCAGCGGGAGCGGCGGGCCGCGCCCACTGCTTCGCAACTACGCACTCTGCGCTGTTGCCGGCACGCTGTGGTACTTCCAGTTCTTCTTCTACACCATGGGCGAGAGCCAGATGGGGGCGTATGGCTTTTCGAGCTGGACCTTGCACATGTCCAGCATCATCGTGTTCTCGACGCTATGGGGATTCGCGCTCAAGGAATGGGCGGGTTCCAGTCGTTCCGTGCGCCGGCGGGTATGGGTGGGCATCGCAACGCTGATCGCTTCGACGCTGGTGATCGGTTACGGAAATTCATTGGCAATACCGTCGATGGATGCTTGAACGCGGCAGTCGTTCTGCGTCGAGGATCTCCTGCCGGGCAGGCTGCCTCACTTGCCCATGATGCGCTTTCGCACCGGCTCGAAATCCGGTGGCGCCGGGCCGGACTTTCCACTCGCGTAGACATCGATTACGCGTTGCAGCGCCTGCCGCGCTTCGACGCTGCGCTTCTCCGCGAACAAGACCTCGGCTTCGACCGTCGATGCCATCAGCCACGTCGGTGAATCGGGCTTGTAGCTCTGAGCTACGAGCGGCTGTGCGCGATCGAACACGCGCCGCGCTTCGCCTGCATTGCCGAGCCTGGATTCGACGCGCGCACGCAAAAGGCTCATGCGCAGAATGCCTTCGCTGTCGGGCTTGAGCGTGACGCCGCCCTGGGCGAGCAGGCCTTCCACTTCGTTGATCGCGTCGAGCGCTTCGCGCGTCTTGTCCTGCATGAGCTGGGCGACGACGAGATTGAAGTAGAGCGCGACTAGCCTCGCCGAAGGTCCGTACAGCGTGCGCATCGCCGCGATCGCCTGATGCAGCACGGCTTCGGCCTGATCGGGCTTTCCGGCTTCGCGCAGCACGATCGAGTAGCCGTTGGCGACCGCCAGGCCCATGACGGTGTTCTGCTGCTGCGTGCGCTCCATGATGGACCAGGCTTCGCCACCGGCTTCGAGCGCGGCCTGCGGGCCATCGGTGTCGAGCAGGCGCACGGCGAGCGAATTCAGATAGCCCGCGGTGCGATAGTGATCGGGCCCGTTGACGAGCCGGCTCAGGCTCACCATGCGGCGCCAGGTGTCGATCGAGCGCTCGCGCTCGTCGCGTTCCCACAGCAGCTTGGCCTGGATGTCGTAGGCACGCAGCAGGTCGACTTCGGCCTTGGGGTCGGGCGAATCCGCGAACCAGGCGACGGCCGCTTCGATGTTCTGCTGGCCTTCGTCGAGCCGGCGCATGTAGAGCTGGCAGGTCGCGAGCTCGAGTTGCGTGTGGGCGCGTTGCTCGCCGGGCTGGTCGCCGAGGCTCGCGAGCAGTTCTTCGAGCAGCGGCGCGGCCGCGTCGTGATCACCGATCTCGATGTAGAAGTCCGCGATCACGCTGAGCGCGGCGGCCTTCTCGTCGGGCTTGCCTTCGAACGAGGTCGCGAGTTCGTTCGCACTGCGTTCGAGTACCTGGCGCATGCTTGCGGGCTGATCGGACGGTGCCGAGCTCACTTCTCTGAACATGTGCTGCAGGTACGACAGCACGGCGACAATGCGATCGTTCTCCTGCTCGGCCCGGATGCGCGCCTGGTCGGCTTCGCGCGCATAGCGCAGGGCCGCGAGCAGGCCGATGCTGATGCTCAGCACGAGCGCGAACGAGAACGCCGAAACCACCCAGTGCCGGCGCAGGAAGCGGCGCAGCAGATAGCCGGTTTCACCGCTGCGGGCGAGCACGCCCTGATGGTCGCGATGGCGGCGCAGGTCGTCGGCGAGCGCGGCCACCGAGTCGTAGCGGCGCTCGGGTTCGCGGCGCAGGGCCTTGAGCACGATGGCGTCGAGATCGCCCCGAATCGCTTTGGGCGAGACCGGTGGCGATGCTTGTTGTGCCGCGATTTTGCTCGGCGCGGGCGGATCGCCCGCGAGGATGCGGCGCACGAGCGCCGGCATGGTCGAGTTGCGCGTGGCCCAGGGACTGACGCCGGCGAGCAGCTCGAACAGCAGCAGGCCGAGCGCGTAGACATCGGTCGCCAGGCTCACGGGCTCGCCTTCGAGCTGTTCGGGCGAGGCGTATTCGGGAGTCAGCAGCGGCTGCGTGCGCGCCGCTTCGGATTCGGCCTCGAGCAAGCGGGCAACGCCGAAATCGAGCAGCTTCACGTCGCCGCGCGCGGTGACGAAGATGTTGCGCGGCTTCAGGTCGCGGTGCACGACGAGCCGCGAATGCGCGTAGCGCACGGCCGCGCAGACCTTGTTGAACAGGGACAGGCGATCACCGAGATCGAGCCTGCGGTCGCGGCACCAGCTGACGATGTCCTGGCCGTCGACGTACTCCATGACCATGTACGGACGGCCATCCGCCGATACGCCGCCATCGAGCAGGCGTGCGATGCCCGGGTGCTCGAGTCCCGCCAGGATGCGCCGCTCGGCATGGAAACGATCGAGATGCGCGACCGCGTCCGGGCTCACGAGCTTGATCGCGACCCGCTGCTCGAAGGCGCCGTCGCTGCGCGCGGCGAGGTAGACCTCGCCCATGCCGCCGCGGCCGAGCAGGCGCTCGACGCGCCAGCTGCCGATGATCGCGCCTTCGGCGAGCGAGGCCGAGGCCGTGGAGTCCGACCTCGGTGCGGTGATGGCCGACTCGAGATAGTCCGGCGAGCCTTCAAGTGCGGCAAGCAGCTGGCGCACGCGCTGGATCACGGCCGGGCTCGCGGTGCTGCGCGCGAGCGCCTGGGCGCGCAGGTCGGCCGGCAGGTCCAGCAATTCGTCCAGCAGCTGCTGGACCGGTGTCCATTCGCCCGACGGGTCCGCTTCGTGTTCGTCCATGCGCCTCGCTCCCTCGCTTCCCCAACGATCCCGCGACGACTTCCGGTCGCGAGTGTCCTCAAAGCAGAACGAGGTCTCAAGCAAAAAGCGGACGCCCGGAGCAAAAGCGCTTCGGGCGTCCGCTTCGAGGAGCAGACGAATGCGGCTTTTTTAGGCTGCGGCGCGACCGTCGTCCGATCCGTACTGCAGGCCGCCCTGCTCGGTCACGGTCGCGAAGTACTGCTCGGGCGTGAAGCTGTCGACTTCGATCGCCTCCATGCGCGCCGCGAGTGCGGCCTTGAGATGATCGGCCTGCGCTGCGTCGATGAGCCCGGCCTTGAGCGCTTCGTCGGCGATTTCGGCCGGCAGGTAGCCGCGCGGCAGCTTGCGCGCCTTCTGCGCCTTGATGATGGTCTCGGCGGCCGGATGCGCGATCGACACGAGCCTGAAGGCCTTGAGCAGGCGGCCCAGGCCGAGCTTCTCGTTCTTCGGCAGGTAGACCGCATACGCGAGGCGCTGCCACTGCTCGTTGGCGTTCTGGATACACAGCGCGGCGCGGCGGCTCTGCTGGTCGTTCGGCGCGCTGCCCATCGGGTTGAGGCGCAGCCAGAAGCCGCCGAAATACTTGAGGAAGAAGCCGACCGGCCCACCGAAATTCTGGTAGATACCCGAGAACGCTTCCTGCACCTGGTGGAGCGCGTGCGTGAGCGCGTAATGCACGAGCGGCAGGTCTTCCTTGCGCCGGCCCTCGGCCTCGAAGCGGCGCAGCGTCGACAGGCCCAGCAGCATCCAGGCCAGCGCGTCGCTGTAGCGTCCCGTGAGCTTGCCGCGGACCTTGAGCTTGCCGCCGATCGAGAACATCGCCAGATCGGTCATGAAGCCGAAGCGCGCGCCGGCCCAGCCCAGGCGTCGATAGTAGGTACGCGTCGACGGCTCGACGTCGGGCACCGACACCGTGAGTCCGCGCGTGAGCCCGCGCACGACCACGCGCAAAATGCCCATGACGAAGTGGCCGATCCAGCCGAGCAGGTTGGAGCGGAACAGCGCCACGTCGTTCTTCTCGACGCCTTCGACGACCTTGAGCGCATACGGATGGCAGCGCGTGGCGCCCTGGCCGAAGATCATCAGCGTGCGCGTCAGGATGTTCGCGCCTTCGACGGTGATGCCGACCGGCGCGCTCTTGTATGCCATGCCGAGAATGTTGTTCGGACCCTGCATGACGCCGGCGCCGGAGAACACGTCCATGCCGTCGATGATGATCTCCTGGCTGATGCGCGTCGTGTAGGCCTTGAGCACGCCGGACACCACCGGCGGATGCTCGCCGTTGTCGATCGCCGAACAGCCGTAAATGCGCGCGGCCTCGATCATGTAGGCGAGCGCCGCAACGCGGCCGACGCGCTCTTCCACGCCTTCCATACGGCCGATCTGGATGCCGAACTGCTGGCGCACCATCGAATACGCGCCGGTCGCAACCGCGGCAGCCTTCGCGTTGCCGACCGCGCCCGCCGGCAGCGAGACCGCGCGTCCACCGGCGAGCTGCTGCATGAGCATGAGCCAGCCTTTGCCGGCGTATTCGGGGCCGCCGATGATGTTGTCGAGCGGCACCACCACGTCCTTGCCGATCAGCGGGCCGTTGTAGAACGGATCGCCGATCGGTTCGTGATGATCACCGTTCGTGAACCCCGGCGTGCCCTTGTGGATCATCACGCAGGTGATGCCCAGATCGTCGTGCTTGCCGTCGTTCTTGCCGAGCAGGTTGTCCGGATCGCGCAGCTTGCAGGCGAGCGTCGCGAGCGTCGCCACCGGTGCGAGCGTGATGTAGCGCTTGCGGAAATTGAGCTTGATCTTGATCGCGCCATCGCTATCGCGAAACACCAGGCCATCGGCCTTGATGCTCGCCGCGTCCGAGCCCGCCGTGGGCTCGGTCAAGCCGAAGCAGGGCACGTACTCGCCGCTCGCGAGCTTCGGCAGATAGTGCTCTTTCTGCGCCTGCGTGCCGTAGTGGATGATCAGCTCGGCTGCGCCGAGCGAGTTCGGAATCGTCACGAAGGTCGCGACGGCCGAGTTCCAGGTGTTGAGCTTGGCGAGCACCGTCGACACGCCGAGCGTCGACATCTGCCGGCCACCGTACTGCTTGGGTATCAGCAGGCCCATGAAACCGTTGCGCTTGATGAATTCGATCGCCTCGTCGGGGATGCGGCGCGTGCGCGCCACTTCGTAGCGATCGACCATGTTCAGCAGTTCTTCGACGGGCCCGTCGAGAAAGGCCTGCTCGTCCGCGGGCAATGTCGAATAAGGCTCGCGCAGGGCGCGTTCGAAATCGGGGTTGCCGCGGAAGAAGTCGCCGTCGATCCAGACCGAGCCGGCTTCGAGCGCCTGGCGTTCGGTATCGGAGATGGAAGGCAGAATCCGCTGTGCCTTCATCCACTTCATGAGCATTGCGAACATTGCTTACTCCAATGTAAGGGATCGCACCGTTCGATCGTCGGAAAGGCTGCTGCCGCAGCCCGATTGCCGGGTCGAATCAGGCGATCTTCAGGAAGGCGTCCTACGGGTGCCGGGCCCCGGCTGCGCCCCGGCTACTGTCCCAAAGGCAGCCCGATGCAGGCTGAACGATAAGCGGGCTTGTCGTTTGCCTTGCGCTCTTCCATAGTTGCTCTCGAGGAGCTGGTCATCACTACTACTACAGAAACCCATCCATGCAAAACGCCATCGATTTGCCGGACCTGACGAGGCTCGATCCCGATACCCGTATGCGGATCGATCGAACCGTTCTCGAGATCTTCTCTTCACGCGAGTTCCATCGCATCGGTCTCATCGAGATCGCGCGTGGGGCCAACGTGAGCTTGCAGACGATCTACAAGTACTACGGAAGCAAGGAGGCGCTGCTGTTCTCGGGACTGGATTTCTGGCTCGGCCAGCTGACCGACGAGCTGCTTCCTCATCTGGAGCGCTCGGGAGACACCAGGACCCGTCTGCGCGGCTTGTTCGACACCGCGCTGAGCTTCTTCGAGCGCAACCCCAAGGTCATGCAAATGATCATGAGCTCGATGTATCTGAACACCTGGCGCGAGTCGAAGACTTATCGCAATCACGAGGCTTTCGGCCCGCTGATCAAGCTGCTCTCCGAAGGCCGCGCCAAGGGCGAGCTTCGCACCGACGTCAGCGAGATCATCCTGCTCGATTATCTGCAGGGCATCATGTTCCGGCTCGTGCAGGCCTACGTCGCAGACGATCAGCGCGAATCGCTGACGGCGCAGAGCAATGCCTTGTTCGACATGCTCTGGCGAGCGGTCGAGGCGCCGACGTCGATGAAGGCGGCCGCCTAGGGCAAGCCAAGATCCCGCGCCGGACCCGGCGCGGGATCTTGCTATTGAGTGCCCAGGTTCGCGGCGGGCGCGCGCAGCAGGCTCACGCGCACGGGCTCCCTGAGCGAGCCCGGCCGCAGATTGCGAATCCGCTCGACGAGTCCGGCATTGACGGTGAAACCCCGTGGCACGAGGCGCTGTCCCGCCTGCGTGTACAGATCGTCGCAAAGCACCATGCCGGCCTGCAGCAGCCGCACCGGCAGGCTGCGAATTTCCACGTTGTCCGCTTCGGCTCCCTTGAGCTGCTCGAGCACGGCGAGCAGCTCGGGCTGGTCGGCATGCCGCGCGCGCATCTCGGCGAGCGCGATGCCCACCGAATCGCCGCGTGACTCGCGATCGACGTAGTCGGTCGCGAGCCTCAGCACTCGCCCGCAGCGTTGCCAGTGCCGTTCGTCCTCGCTTTGGGGCACGAAGTCCACGCCGGGTCGCGACGCGATGCGCAGTACCGCGCGTACGGGCTCCAGGCGTGGAATCGGCGCAAGCAGCCCCTGGGTGACTTCGGCGACCTGCGCGAGCGCTGCGCGCTCGCTCGTCGTCAGCGGTTCGCCACGCTGTTCCTTGTGATGGAGCTCGGGTGGCAGGCTCACTCGTCCAAGCGGAGCGAGCAGGGCCGCGAGCTCGAGCGGCCACAGCGGTGTCAGTGCGAGCTGCTGCGCCAGTGCGAGCGCGAGCTTCTGCACGCTGCTCGCATGGCCGTAGGCGACCGCGTCGGTCAGCGATAGCACTTCGGCGAGCGCCTGCACGGTTCCGCGCAGCGTGCGCTCCAGCAGCTCGCGTTCGGCGGTGATCAGGCGATACTGCGCGGTCGCGTCCTGCAGGGCGCGCAGCAGCACCGGCGGGGTGCAGGGCTTGATCAGGAAGCGGAAGACCTGTCCTTCGTTGACGGCGGACGCGGCGGCCTCCATGTCCGCATATCCGGTGAGCAGCAGGCGCACGCTCTCCGGATGCCGCGCGCGGACTTCGGCCAGCAGTTCGGCGCCACTCATGCGCGGCATGCGCATGTCGCTCATGACGATCGGATAGTCCTGGGCCTCGAGCAGGCGCAAGGCTTCGGCTGCGCTCTCGGCGGTGGTCACGTCGAAGCTGCGACGCAAGGTCAGTGCGAGACCGTCGAGCACGGCGGCATCGTCGTCGACACACAGCAGGCGTGGGCGTTGCGGGTTCATGAAAGGCTGCCTGGTGTTTCGTCCGGAGCTGGCTGCGCGTCGTGCAGGGGCAGGCGGATGAAGAAGGTCGTGCCGTGGCCTTCCTCGCTGTCGAAGCTCAGGCTGCCGTGGTGGTGGTCGACGATGACGCTGCGCGAAATCGAAAGCCCCTGTCCGGTGCCCCTGCCGACTTCCTTGGTCGTGAAGAACGGATCGAACACGCGGTGCCGTATCTCGCGCGGGATGCCGCAGCCGTCGTCGGCGATCGCGAACACCGCGGTGTCGTGCTTGCGCCAGCTGCGCACGCGAATGCGGCCGCGCTGCTTGTTCTCGCCGCGCTGGCGCGTTGCGATCGCATGCGCGGCGTTGACGATGAGGTTGAGGAAAACCTGGTTCATGTCGCCGCCGTTGCAGACGATCGGCGGCAGTTCGCCGAGTTCGCATTGCACGTCGGCGACGTACTTGTATTCGTTGTGCGCGACCGTCAGCGTGTCCATGAGGCCTTTGTTGAGATCGACCGCGGTCTTCTCGGTCTGCGGATGCGAGAACGCACGCATGGCCTCGACGATGTGGCTCACGCGCTTGACGCCGTCGAGCGCGCTGACGATCGATTTGGGCAGGCGATTGTGCAGAAACTCCAGGTCGGCCTGTTCGCTGAGCGCGCGCAGGCGTTGCGCGCTGCGGGCTGGCAACTCCGATTCGAAGCCCGGCAAGGCGTCGAGCAAGGGCCGCAGGCCTTCGAAGGCTTCGCAGACGTAGTGCAGGTTGTCGCCGATGAACTGCATCGGCGTGTTGATCTCGTGCGCGACGCCGGCCGACAGCTGGCCCAGCGATTCGAGCTTCTGCGCGTGGCGCAGCTCGATCTCGAGGCGACGCCGGTCGGAGATGTCGAGCGCGACGAACACCAGCGACAGCACGCGTCCCTCGATGTCCCGCTGCGTCGCCGCCGAGACCAGCACCGGTATCGCGCGATCGTCGTGCGTGATCCATTCGGCTTCGTCGCGCAGCACCTGCGCGCCGGAGCCCAGGCAGCGCCCGATGAAATCCGCGGCCGCTGGCCAGATACGGCCCAGCGGCATGCCCGACAGCGCCGTGGCCGGGTAGCCGAGCAGCTCCTGCGCCCCGCGATTGGCGCGCGTCACGAGGCCCGACGTGCTCGCTCCGATCAGCGCGCCGGGCAGCACGTTGTTGAGCCCGAGCAAATAGGACTGCACGGCCGAGGCCTGCTCCTGGGTGATGGCCAGATCGCGATTGCGCTCCTCGACGAGCCGGTCGAGCAGCTCGATGCGGCGCTCGGCCCGCTGTCGGCAGAAGTCCGCCGCAGCGCTCATGCAGCGAGCGCCTCGGGCAGGGCGATGCGAAAGCGGCAGCAATCGTCGCCGCGGCCTTCGCACTGGACATGCTCGATGCGCCACTGCATGTCGAACTGCTCGCCCAGGCCCTGCAGGGCGCCTTCGAACAGGGCGCACAGCTCACCGCGCGAGCGATAGGCAAGCTCGGCCCGGGTTTCGCCGCAGTCGAGTTCGATTTCGGGTCTTTGCATGAGCAGCATGCCGCGCTGGAATTGCGGCAGCAGCCGCTCGGCGAGCTCGGGCAGCAGCGCTTTCGGCGAGCCGCTGTCCAGGCCCAGCAGGGCGTAACGGCGCAGCAGGCGTGGCATGGCCCAGCGCCCGAGGCGACGCAGCAGGACTTCGGACGAACACCGGTCGACGGCCGCGCAGGACTCGATCCAGCGGTCGAAATCCGGGTCGGGGTAATTGAGGGAGTCTAGCCAGGGTTCGGCCGTGGCGAAGCCGGACTGGCGCAGCGCGAGCACCAGGGCCTCGTCCCCATGCGTCTCGAGCAGGTAGCGCTCGGCGAAATTGAAGCCCAAACCGATCATGCGTCCTCCACGGCGGCTTGTATCGGTCTGAACCGCCTGCTCGCCTTATCGGCCCCCGCGCATGCTTCTGTAGGGCTTTCGCGGCGAGTTGGAAACGTCAAGGGCGCAAGCGAGTACAATGCCGCGCCGCGTCACGCCAGGACCCCTCATGGCTACTCAGCCAACCGACGAATCCCTCTCTGCGGCCCAGACCGTCCGCTTTGCCGATCTGCAGCTCGCGGCACCGGTGCTCGAGGCCTTGTCTCGTGTCGGCTATGAATCGCCGAGCCCCATCCAGGCGCGCACCATCCCGCCGCTGCTCGAGGGCCGCGATGTTCTGGGCCAGGCGCAGACCGGCACCGGCAAGACCGCTGCGTTCGCACTGCCGATCCTGTCGAAGCTCGACCTGAAGCAGTCCTCACCTCAGGCGCTGATCCTCGCGCCGACGCGCGAACTCGCGATCCAGGTCGCCGAGGCGCTGCAGACCTACGCCGCCTGCCTGCCGGGCTTCCACGTGCTGCCGATCTATGGCGGCCAGAGCTACGAGCCGCAGCTGCGCGGTCTCAAGCGCGGGGCGCACGTCGTCGTCGGCACGCCCGGACGCGTGGTCGACCACATCAAGCGCGGTTCGCTCAAGCTCGAAGGCCTGCGCCATTTCGTGCTCGACGAAGCCGACGAAATGCTGCGCATGGGCTTCATCGAAGACGTCGAATGGGTGCTGCAGCAGGCCCCGGCCGAGCGCCAGATCGCCCTGTTCTCGGCCACCATGCCTTCGCAGATCCGCCGCGTGGCGACGACCTACCTGCGCGATCCGGTCGAGATCAGCATCAAGGCCAAGACCACTACCGCGACCAACATCCGCCAGCGCTACTGGATGGTCAGCGGCATGAACAAGATCGAGGCGCTGACACGCTTCCTCGAGGCCGAGACCTTCGATGCGATGATCGTGTTCGCGCGCACCAAGGCGGCGACCACCGAGCTCGCCGACAAGCTCGAAGCGCGCGGTTTCTCGGCCGCGGCGCTCAACGGCGACATGCAGCAGGGTGATCGCGAACGCACCATCGCCAAGCTCAAGGACGGCCTGCTCGACATCGTCGTCGCCACCGACGTCGCCGCGCGCGGCCTCGATGTCGAGCGCATCAGCCACGTCGTCAACTACGACATTCCGACCGACACCGAATCGTATGTTCACCGCATCGGCCGCACCGGCCGTGCCGGCCGCAGCGGTGATGCGATCCTGTTCGTGTCGCCGCGCGAGCGTCATCTGCTCAAGGCGATCGAGCGCGCCACGCGCCAGCCGATCGAGGCGATCGCGGCGCCGAGCAGCGAAGTCATCAATCGCCGCCGCGTGCAGCGCTTCAAGCAGTCGGTGACCGAAGCGGTCGAGAAGGCTCGCAACGATCGCGATGCCAACGGCAGCTTCGAAGTGTTCCGCAGCGTGCTCGCCGAGATCGAGACCGAGTCGGGCGCCGCGCTGATCGACATCGCGGCCGCGCTGGCTTCGATGGTGCAGGGCGATCGTCCGCTGCTGATGGCCGCCGACGAGCCCGCGCAGCCCGAGCGCCGCTCGGAGATCCGCATCATTCCGTCGCGCGAGGCACGCGCTTCGCAGCCGCCGGCGGCTTCGTCGTTTCCGATGTCGGCCAAGCTGCGCGAGCGCGCCGACCGGGACGGCAAGGCCTCGCCGGACAGGCCGCAGGATCGCGCCGACAAGCCGCGCAAGCCCAAGCCGGCGGACGAGGACAGCGAGACCTTCCGCATCGAGGTCGGCCATCAGCATGGCGTGAAGCCGTCGAACATTGTCGGCGCCATCGCCAACGAAGCCGGCCTCGAAAGCCAGCACATCGGCCGCATCGAAATCTACGACGACTACAGCACCATCGATCTTCCGGTCGGCATGCCGCGCTCGGTCTTCCGCGATCTGCAGAAAACCTGGGTCTGTGGCCGCCAGTTGCGAATCAGCAAGTTCGAAGGCACGCCGCCGCCGAAGAACAAGCGTCGCTAGCAATCCATCAATCGCTGCCGGGCTTACTGCGCCGGCCTGACCGGCACGCCGACGTTGCAGACATCGGCATGGCCGGTGGGTTCGATGAACCAGGCATCGCGACGGAACCGTCGTGTCTCGACGTAGGCTTGCCACGTCGGCGTGTCGGTGCGCAGCACCTGCAGCGCGACACGCTCGCTCTCGGGCAGGCCGGCCGCCAGGCGTAGCGAGCGAATCTTCACGTACTGCTCGGGCTTCTCGTAGAAACCGAGTGCTCCACTGCCGCGCGGCAGCACGCTCAAGTGCTCCATGCCCTGCAGCACGCGGCCCGCGAGCGTGATATTGCGGTCGAGATGTCTCGGCGCATGGCCGATGACCACGTAAAGCTCGGTGCCGCCGCCGCTGTCCGCCGTCATCGCGCGGCCGACGCCGAGTGCGGCGTAGCAGTGCGCGAGCCAAGCCTGGCCGCGCTTGCGATCGCGCGCAGCCGGAAAACCATCGACGTAGCCGACCTCCGGCGCATAGACGTCGGCGTCGGGCAATGCGCTGAAGTTCAGACCGCTCGCGGAACGAAAGAATTCTCCAGGCAGCGTGCGCTTGGCGTTTTTGATCTCGCGCTTGTCGCCATCGGGATCGCCCCATCGCACTACGTAATTCTCTTGAACTCGCATGATGGAAAGACCGTCGAAGTAATGCTCGCGCGCGAGCGCGCGAAGATTCTCCGCATGATTCGGCGCGAACGCGGGTGCCAGTTCCATCACCACGCGGGCGCCGTCGTCGAGCGTGAGGATCAGTAGATCCACGGCGTTCGGCGTGCGCCAATCGCTTGCCTTGCTGTTGTCGAGTATCTCGCCCGTCGTCGGCGGTTTGGCGCCTTGAGCCGCTGCGGAGATCGCAGCGGATGCCGTCGCGATGAGGGCGAACATCGCAGTGAGGCAGGTTTTTCCGATCGGTTGCATAGGAATTTCCCGTTCGATTTTGCAAGCCTGCAGCGTTAAAGTTTTGAAGTATCCACAGATAAATCAAGAAACCTCATGAGCAATCTTATTCGCGCAACTCTCATTCCAGGTGATGGTATCGGCCCCGAGATCATGCAGGCGACCCTCGCCGCACTCGAAGCGCTGGACGCGCCGTTCGAATGGGATTGGCAGGTTGCGGGGCTCGCGGGCATGCAGGCGGCGGGTGATCCGGTGCCGCAGGCCACGATGGATTCCATCCGTTCCACGCGCCTGGCGCTCAAGGGGCCGCTCGAGACGCCGTCCGGCGGTGGATATCGCTCCGCCAACGTGCGCCTGCGCGAAGCGTTCAAGCTCTACGCGAACGTGCGGCCGGCCAAGACCATCGTCCCGGGCGGCCGCTACGAGAACATCGACCTGCTGGTGTTCCGCGAGAACGTCGAAGGCCTCTACATGGGCTACGAGCATTTCATCCCGATGGACGGCGATCCCGAGGCGGTCGCGATCGCAACGGGCGTCAACACGCGCCAGGGCTCGCGGCGCCTGCTCGAGTATGCGTTCGAAAGCGCGATCGCGCTCGGCCGCAAGAAAGTCACGATCGTGCACAAGGCCAACATCATGAAGGCGCTCACGGGCATCTTCCTCGACGAGGCGCGCAAGCTCTACAAAGCCAAGTATCAGGGCAAGATCGAGATGAACGAGGCGATCGTCGATGCCTGCTCGATGAAGCTCGTGCTGAATCCCTGGCAGTTCGACACGCTCGTGACCACGAATCTGTTCGGCGACATCATCTCCGATCTCGTTGCCGGTCTCGTCGGTGGTTTGGGCATGGCGCCAGGCGGCAACATCGGCGAGGACGCGGCGGTCTTCGAAGCAGTGCACGGCTCGGCTCCGGACATCGCGGGCAAGGGCATTGCGAACCCGATCGCGCTGATGCTCGGCGCGGCGATGATGCTCGACCACGTCAAGCTCAACGACAAGGCGACGCGCCTGCGCAAGGCCATCGACGAGACGCTCAACATCGACAAGATTCGTACCGGCGATCTCGGCGGTAGCGCGAACACCAAGGCTTTCACCGACGCCCTCGTCGCGCGCATACACAACGGCTGATGCATTGATCAAACGAAAAAGCCGGTTGGCGTTCGCGCGCCAACCGGCTTTTTTTGTCTGCAGCTTTTTCCGCTGATGGCGGTTCGCGATCAAGCGGCGGCTGCGTACTCTGTTTCGGGCAGTTCGTCCGTCCAGACCTTGAAGCTTTCGAGATACGCGGCGCCATACGAGGTGCTGATCGCCACATCGGCCGCATCGCGTCCGCGCGCGATCAGTACGCGGCCGATGCGGCGCGCGCCGTTGCGCGGATCGAAGAAGTGCCAGGCATCGCCGACGTAGGCTTCGAGGCAGCCCGCGAAGTCCATCGGCGCATCGACCGGCGGAACGCCGATGTCGCCGAGGTAGGTCGTGCAATAGCGGGCCGGCACGTTGAGCGCGCGCAGCATCGCGATCGCCAGATGCGCGTAGTCGCGGCAGACACCCTGGCGCTCGGTGAAGGTTTCGAACGCCGTCTTGGTCGGGCGGGCGTACTGATAGCCGAACTGGATCGACTCGTGTACCCAGTCGCAGACGGCCTGCACGCGAGCCCATCCTTCGGGAATGTGCCCGAACAGCTGCCACGCGGTCTGCGAAAGCAGGTCGCTTTCGCAGTACCGGCTCGGCAACAGATACATCAGCGTTTCGGGCGGCAACTCCTGGACCGGAACCTGACGCGCATCGAGCACCGCCGGCTCGGGAAGCCCGCAGTCGCGGATGATCGTGTCCGCAGTGATCCTCAGGCGACCGGCCGGAGCGAGCAGCCGAGTGCACAGGTTGCCGAAGCTGTCCGGGTATTGGGTTACCGGAATCGGCGGCTCGGTGACGATCAGATCGGGCTTCGTGAGATCACGAGCGCGTGCCTGGTCGACGCTGAGATGCAACACCATCGGCGTGGGTTGCGGGCACTGGAAAATGATTTCGTAACCGAGTCGGATCAGCATGATCGAGTCCTTTCGATCGACCGCGGGGGCGGTCCATCAGTCAATTGACAGGCGCGAATCTTGGCTTCCCGAGCTTGCCTGGAACTGAAGTGTCCGGTCTCGGTTGGAAGGTCGATGCGATTCAGCGCTTTGCAAAGTAGAGTGGCCCACAGCCGCTGGCCGTCAGCATCCGCGATCAAGTCCTGTCTGATTTCGAGTTCGACCACGGGCAATCCGCGCGCTTCCCCGTGATCGATCAGCGCGACGTCGGTGCCGTCCTGGGCCGAATACGGCTCGTTGTCTCCGATGACGAAGTCGTTCTGCTCCGACAAGGCCTGCAGCAGCGGTCGCGCCAGACGATCGTCGCGGTTGTAGAGCACGCCGGCATGCCAGGGCCTCGCAGTGCCGCCGAATACGGGCGTGAAGCTGTGCAGCAGGACCAAGGCGGTGCTGCGTTGCGCGCGGGAGTCGAGGAGTGTCGCAATGCGCTGGTGGTACGGCAGATAGATTTCGCGTCGGCGCGCTTCGATCTGTTCGCGCGCGAGCCCGACGTTGCCCGGTATGCGGGTTCCATCGCTGGTCTGGGCGATGCTGTCCTTTGCGTCGAGACGTCGATTGCAGTCGATGACGAGACGTGAATAGGGCTGGGCGATGCAGGCTGCGTCGAGTTCCTGAGAGAGCGCCTGCGCGAGGCCGGCGATGCCGATGTCCCAGGCGATGTGGCGCTCGAGCTCGTGCGGCGGCAGTCCGAGCCCGTTCAGCAGCGATGGAACGCGATTACCCGCATGATCGGCGATCAGCACGAAAGGCGAGCCGCCGCGCTCGTTTTCGATCCACACGGGAGCAGGATCGTCGGCGCCCAGCAAGCGCTGGCTGCTGAGTTCTTCGGCCGCGTCGTTCGCTTCGGAGATAGGATTCATGTTTTGATCAGCTCGGCTGCGCAGTATCGCGACCGACGCGTTCAGCCGTTGTCGTGAGCGTGCGCTGCACCATACAGCAAGCTCATCCTGGCCGGGCGCCGGGTTCCCGTTTCCAGCCTTTTATTCCCTGTAGAGCGCCATGAAAGTCTTTCACTGCCAGAACTGCCAGCAAACGGTGTTCTTCGAAAATACCAATTGCACCAACTGCGGTCATGCGCTCGCGTTTCTTCCCGATACGCTCGAGCTCGCGACGCTCGATCCGCACGAGGGTGACCATTGGGTATCGATGGCGCCACGCTCGAAGAACCAGCACTACCGGCTATGCGCGAATTACCTGCAGCACCAGGTCTGCAATTGGGCCGTGCCCGCCGATGATCACGAGACACTGTGCGTGTCCTGCCGGCTGACGCGCGTACTTCCGAATCTCGATATCGAGGGCAGCCTCGAAGCCTGGGGAAAGCTCGAGACCGCCAAGCGTCGTCTGGTCTACAGCTTGCTCGACCTCGGGCTTTCCCTGCGTAGCCGGCGCGAAGATCCGCAGCACGGCCTGGCCTTCGATTTCCTGAGCGACGAACTGGCGACGGCGGGCCCGGTGCTCACGGGGCACGACGAAGGCGTCATCACCATCAATGTGGCCGAAGCGGACGATCTCGAACGCGAGAAGCGGCGGTTGTCGCTGCACGAGCCGTATCGCACGCTGCTCGGCCATTTTCGCCACGAGGTCGGTCACTATTACTGGGACGAACTGATTCGCGACAGCACGCGCATCGAGGCGTTTCGCGAGCTGTTCGGCGACGAGCGCCAGGATTACGCGACCGCGCTCAAGCAGCACTACGAAAAGCAGGCCGGCGGCGAGTGGACGCAGGAGTTCATCAGCCACTACGCGAGTTCGCATCCCTGGGAAGACTGGGCCGAAACCTGGGCCCACTACCTGCACATGATCGATTCGCTCGACACCGCGGCCGCCTGTGGCCTGAGGCTTAAACCCAAGCGTGACGACGAGCCCACTTTCAAGCCCGATCACGGGCCGCTGCCGCAGCGCGACTTCAAGCAGATGATCGAGGACTGGCTGTCGCTGACCTACGCGCTCAACAACCTCACGCGCAGCCTCGGCCAGGCCGACAGCTACCCGTTCATAATCACGCCGCGCGTGATCGAGAAGCTGCGTTTCGTGCACGAGAGTCTGGTCGCTCCGGTGGAGGAAACCGCCCAGGCGCCGGAAGGCGACGGGCCGGCCGCCGAGCCCGTGACCGAGCCCGCGACGCCGCGCGGCATCGCTCCGGGCCAGGCGCCGAGCACGCAGGAACCCAAGCTCGCGCGGGTGGCGGCAGCCGCCTAGCAGGCCGCAAGCGCCTTACGCTGCGGGCGGTCCTGGCCTGGACCTTCCGTCCAATGGCCTCGCCGGTCCCCCTCTGGCAATATGCGCGCCCCGTACGACCTCCGATCGGGAGCGTCGCGGTTGCCAGGGCATCGTTGAGCCATGAAAAAGACCTCGTTTCCCAAACAGGACATCAAGGTGTTGCTGCTCGAGGGCGTGAGCCGCACGGCGCTCGATACCTTCCGCTCGGCCGGCTACACCAACATCGAATTCCACGAGAAGTCGCTGCCCGAAGCCGAGCTGGCCAAGGCGGTGGCGTCGGCGCACATCGTCGGCATCCGTTCGCGCAGCAACCTGACGGCCGAGATGTTCCAGAACTCGCGCCGGCTGATGGCGGTGGGCGCGTTCTGCATCGGCACCAACCAGATCGCGCTCGACGCGGCGCAGGCGCGCGGCATTCCGGTGTTCAACGCGCCGTACTCGAACACGCGCTCGGTAGCCGAACTCGTGATCGCCGAGGCGATCATGCTGATGCGCCGGATTCCCGAGAAGGACAGGCAGTGCCACGTCGGCGGCTGGTCGAAGTCGGCGGTCGGCAGCTTCGAGGTGCGCGGCAAGACGCTCGGCATCGTCGGCTACGGCCACATCGGTACGCAGGTCGGCGTGCTGGCCGAGAGCCTCGGCATGCGCGTGATCTACTACGACATCGAGACCCAGCTCGCGCTCGGCAACGCGCAGCCGGTGGGTTCGCTGCACGAGCTGCTCGGCAAGAGCGACATCGTCACCCTGCATGTGCCCGAGACGCCCGGCACGCAGTGGATGATCGGCGCGCCGGAACTCGCGGCGATGAAGCGGGGCGGGCTGCTGATCAACGCCTCGCGCGGCACGGTGGTGGTCATCGAGGCGCTCGCCGAGGCGATCAAGAGCGGGCACCTGGGTGGCGCGGCGGTCGACGTGTTCCCGGTCGAGCCCAAGGGCAATGCCGAGGCCTTCGTGTCGCCGCTGCAGAATCTGCCGAACGTGATCCTGACGCCGCACATCGGCGGCAGCACCTTGGAGGCCCAGGAGAACATCGGCTTCGAAGTGGCGGCCAAGCTCGTGCGCTACAGCGACAACGGCTCGACGCTGTCGGCCGTGAACTTCCCCGAAGTGTCGCTGCCGGAGCACCCGCGCAGCCGCCGGCTGCTGCACATCCACCGCAACATGCCGGGCATGCTCACGCAGATCAACAACCTGTTCTCGGACCAGGCGGTCAACATCGACGCGCAGTTTTTGCAGACGGCCGGGCAGGTGGGCTATGTGGTGATCGACGTCTCGGCCTCCGAAGAGCAGGCCGAGGCGCTCAAGGACAGGCTTGCGGCGATTCCGGGCACGCTCAAGACGCGCCTGCTGTACTGAGGCGCTGAAGGCTTGTCACGAGCCGGTGGAAGGCGTGGAAGCGCGCTTTCCACCGGCTTTCGCTTTTCTGCGGCTACGATGCAGGCATGAGTGCATCGCCGCCTGCGCAGCGCAAGATCATCCACGTCGACATGGACGCGTTCTACGCGTCGGTCGCGCAGCGCGATGACCCTTCGCTGCGCGGCAAGCCGGTGGTGGTGGCCTGGCGCGGCGGGCGCTCGGTGGTCTGCGCGGCCTCGTACGAGGCGCGCAAGTTCGGGGTTCGATCGGCGATGCCGGCTGTGCGCGCCGAGCGACTGTGCCCCGACGCGATCTTCATCCCGCCCGATTTCACGCGGTATCGCGCGGTATCGAAGCAGGTGCGCGAGATCTTCATGCGCCATACCGACCTCGTCGAGCCTCTTTCGCTAGACGAGGCCTATCTGGATGTCACCCACAACAAGACCGAGCTGCCGACCGCCACCGCGGTCGCCCAGCGCATCCGCGAGCAGATTCGCGAAGAGCTGGCGCTGACGGCCTCGGCCGGCGTCGCGCCGAACAAATTCCTCGCCAAGATCGCGAGCGATTGGAACAAGCCCGATGGCCTGTTCGTGATCCGGCCCGGCGACATCGATCGCGTGCTGCCGCCGCTGCCGGTGGGCCGCTTGCCGGGCGTCGGCAAGGTCATGGAAGGCAAGCTCGCCGGGATGGGCATCGGCAGCGTCGGCGACCTGCGCCTGCACAGCGCGGCGGAGCTCGAAGCGCGCTTCGGTCGCTACGGCCTGCGCCTGCATCAGCTCTCGCTCGGCATCGACCACGGCGAGGTCAAGCCCGATCGGCCAACGCAGTCGATCTCGGCCGAAGATACCTTCGAGCAGGACATTCCACTGGCCGAGCTCGAGCCGCATATCCGCCGCCTGGCCGAGAAAGCCTGGAACGCGGCGCGCAAGACCTCGCGCATCGGCCGCACCGTGGTGCTCAAGCTCAAGACCGCGGACTTCCACATTCTCACGCGCAGCCTCACGCCGGGCCGCCCACCCGAATCTCTCGAACAGTTCGCGAACATCGCGGTGGAACTGCGCGATCGCGTGAACCTTCCGGCCGATCGGCTCTACCGGCTCGTCGGCGTCGGCCTGGGCAATTTCTGCGACGCCTCGGAGCTCTCCGACGCGCCCGAGCAACCGCCACTGTTCTGAGCGAGGCCTGAATCATGCGGTCCGGAATTCAGATCCGGCTCAGTGCGCTGCTGCACCCTGCGAGCGTGACAGGAAGTCACGATAAAAATACTGATCCAGGAGTGCCCCTCATGAACAAGATGACTGTTTTGATGGCTGCCGCTTTGACCGCCGCCGCGGCGATGCCGATGTCTGTGCTGGCCGCCGAAACCGGCCAGCCCAGCGCGATGGACAAGGCGGCCGCCAATACCAAGGACGCGGCCACCACTACCAAGATCAAGGCCAAGCTCGCGGCCGATCGCGACCTGAGCGCCACCGACATCCACGTCGAAACCACCGCCGGCGTCGTCACGCTGAGCGGCAAGGTCGACAACGAAGCCCAGGTGGCGCTGGCCGAGAAGACGGTCAAGGGCATCAAGGGCGTCGTCGACGTCCACAACGAGCTCGGAGTGAAGGCCAGCGACTGAGCCGGCGCGGCGTCCGAGCCGCGGCGCTAGAATCGTTGAGCCGTAGTGCAAGAAGGCCCCGTCCAGCGCTCTGGGCGGGGCCTTCGACGTGGAGATGAAGGGGAAGCGGATGAGCGAGCAGCGCGCGGTTACGGTCAACCACAAGGGTCCGGTCATCGGCCTGGCGCTGGGCAGCGGGTCGGCGCGCGGCTGGGCGCACATCGGGGTCATCGAAGGGCTCGAGAAGATCGGCATTCGTCCTCAGGTGATCGCCGGAACTTCGGTCGGTGCGCTCGTCGGCGCGGTCTATGCGGCCGGGCAACTCGGCGAGTTCTCCGAATGGGTGCAGACGCTGACCTCGCGCGACGTCTTCAGCCTGCTCGACTTCACGCTCTCGGGCGGCATGGTCAAAGGCCAGCGCCTGTTCGGCTTCTTCGAAGAGAAGCACAAGAACCCCAATATCGAAGACCTCGAACGCCGCTACGTCAGCGTCGCCACCGACATGAAGACCGGACGCGAAGTCTGGATCAGCAAGGGCCCGATCCTGCCGGCGGCGCGTGCCTCCTGCGCGATTCCGGGCGTGTTCTCGCCGGTGAAATACGGCGACCGCTGGATGCTCGACGGCGGGCTCGTCAACCCGGTGCCGGTGTCGGCCGCGCGTGCGATGGGCGCGGACATCGTCATCGCGGTGAATCTCAACGCGCAGCTCGTCGGGGCGCATGTTTCGATCGCGAGCCAGAAGGAAGGCCTGGAAGAAGCCAGCGCGCGCTCGGACAAGACCTTCTGGCAGCGTGCGACGGAATACTTCCTGAGCAGCAGCGACGAGCATCCGAGCGTGTTCGACGTCATGGCTTCGAGCGTCAACATCATGCAGGACCGCATCACGCGCAGCCGCATGGCCGGCGATCCGCCCGAGCTCACGCTGGTGCCGATGCTCGAGGATTTCGCGTTGATGGATTTCCACCGTGCCAAGGAAGCGATCAAGGAAGGCCATCGGCTCGTCGAGGAAAACGCGGCGCAGATCCGTGCCTGGGCCGGCGTCGCGGCCGCGGAGATCAAGCCGCTCGACACGCGCGCCGAGCCGCCGCTCGTGGAAGACCGCAAGAGCTGACCGGCCGCGATGCGCGCGTTCAGTGGCCCTGGATGCGCAGGGTGTCGTCGCCGTGGTCGGGCGCATCCTCGCGCCAGCGCACCGAGCCCGATGGACGATCGAGCCAGCGCAGCACCTTGATCGGCTCTTCGCCCGCGTGCATCGCATGCGCTTGCGCATGCAGGGCGCTGTCTTCGAGCGTGCGCCGGTAGCGCTGGCGCAGGTAATCGTCCCAGGTCGGGCAGCGGAAGCGTTCGGACCATTGCTCTGGCGCGCCGATGTTGCGCGAGAGCGACCAGTCGTAAGCGCCGTTGCGCGTGCGCACGCGCTGCACCTGGCGCATGAGGTGGTAGAACTCGCGCGCCTGCTCGTACGGCACGCGGTACTGCACTTCGATGCTGATCGGCCCGCTGCGCCCGCTGATGCCGAGCTTGACCTCGGGATCGGCGAGCCGGCTTTCGTCGAGTTCGGTGCTCGCGTTGCGGTTGGAGACGCCGAACACGTAGCCGAGCAGCGGAGACAGCAGCAGCGCCGCCGCGGCGAGCTGCAGGGCGATCGAAAGCCCGTGATCGCGCGTGACCACGCCCCAGAGCCAGGCGCCGATCGCGATGCCGAGCGAGGTGGAGGCGCTGGACGTGGCGATCGCCCGGCCCATGACCCAGCGCGGCACTGTGAGCTGGATCGCCACGCTGAAGGTCGTGGTGGCCACCATCCAGGCGGCGCCGGCCGCGAGCAGCACTGCGAAGTCGAGCAGCAGGCTGTGGCTCAGCGACAGCACGAGCAGCGTGGCCGACAGCACCAGGCTGCAGGCGCGGATGGTGTACTCGTTGCCGAGCCTGGTGCGCAGCGGCTGCAGCACGAAGATGCCCGACACCGCGCCGACACCGAAGAATCCGAGCAGCAGGCCGAAGGTCTTCGCATCGCCGCCGAGCAGGTCGCGCGCGATCAGCGGCATCAGCGAATGCAGCGCGCCGCCGAGAAAGCAGGTGATAAAGGCGCGCATCACCGTGCTGCGCACGGGCTGCATGTTGACGATGTACTGCAGGCCCGAGCTGATCGAGCGCGTCATACCCTCGGGCGGCAGCCGCGAGACTTCGCCGACGCGCTTCCAGCGATGCAGCGAGAACAGCATCGGCAGATACGAGACCGCGTTGCAGGCGAACGCCATCGTCGCCCCGAATGCGGCGACGATCAGGCCGCCGAGCGCCGGCCCGATGCTGCGCGCGAGGTTGTAGCTGATGTTGTTGAGCCCGACTGCCTGCGGCAGCAGGTTCTTGGGCACCTGCTCGCCGACCGAGGCTCCGCGCGCCGGCGCCGACAGCGCGCCCGCTCCGCCGACCAGAAAGCAGAAGGCCAGCAGCACCCACGGCGTGATGAAGCCGAACAGCGAGGCCAGCGTCATCAGCACGCCGCAGACGAGCGCGAGCGACAGCGAGGCGATCTGCACCTTGCGCCGGTCGTAGATGTCGGCGAGGGCGCCGGCAGGCAAGGCGAGCAGGGCCACCGGTAAAAACGTCGCCGTCTGCACGAGGGCCACGTGATCGGGCGTCGAGATGCTCGCCATCGCCCAGGCGGCGCCGACGCCCTGGATCAGGCTGCCGGTGTTCGACACCGTGCTGCTGAGCCACAGATTGCGGAACGTCACTTGCCGCAGCGGGGCGAAGATGCCGTCGGTGCCTTCCTCACTGCTCATGGGCGGAGCTCGCGATGATGAAGCCCGTAGTTTTCGAGCCGCTGCGGTTCGTGCTTGCGCGGTCTTGGGCGTATGCCGCGATTTTAACAGAGCGTCTGGTGAACACCCGTGTCGATGACGACTCGTGAGCGCGACGCTCGCCGGCCGGCCCGCCTCATCGCGACGATGCCTGGTGTGATGTCGCTGCTGCGGCTCGGCGATCCCTTCTCCGCCCCGAAGGCTCGCGCAGCTGCGGCAGCGACGTCGAAGCGCGGCTGGTGTTGCCGCGTTCGATCGATGGCGCCGCGTGTTCGCTTTAGACGAGCTCAGCTCGAGCCGCTGAAGTCCTGCTCCCAGAACTCGAGTTCGCGCCGCGTATCGCCATTGCGTGAGAGCTCCATGCGTCGCAGCTCGACGCGCCGGATCTTGCCGGAGATGGTCTTGGGCAGGTCGTAGAACTCGAGGCGGCGTATGCGCTTGTACGGAGCGAGGCGCGTCGCGGCGAAGCGCAGGATGTCGGCCGCGAGTTCGGCCGAAGGCTGGTAGCCGTTGCGCAGCAGCAGAAAGGCCTTCGGCACCGACAGACGCAGCGGATCGGGGCTCGGCACCACGGCCGCTTCGGCGACGGCCGGATGTTCGATCAGCGCGCTTTCGAGTTCGAACGGGCTGATACGGTAATCCGACGACTTGAAGACGTCGTCTGCGCGGCCGACGTAGGTGTAGTAACCGTCGGCGTCGCGACTTGCGACGTCCCCGGTGCGGTAGTAGCCGTTGCGCATGACGGCGGCGGTCTTCCCGGGATCGTCGATGTAGCCCCGCATGAGCGCGACTGCGCGCGGTTCGAGTGCAATGGCGATTTCGCCTTCCTCGGCGAGGTTTCCGTCCGTATCGAGCAGGGCGATGTTGCAGCCGGGCAGCGGACGGCCCATCGAACCGGCCTTGAGCAGCTGGCCCGGCGTGTTGCCGATCTGCGCGGTGGTTTCGGTCTGGCCGAAGCCGTCGCGGATCGTCAGCTTCCAGGCCGAGCGCACGCGCTCGATGATTTCGGGGTTCAGCGGCTCGCCGGCACCGATCAGTTCGCGCAGCTTCACTGGATACGCAGCGAGGTCTTGCTGCACGAGCATGCGCCACACCGTCGGCGGGGCGCACAGCGAACTCACGCCGCAGTGCACGAGCACGTCGAGTACGGCCGGCGCATCGAAGCGGTTGTAGTTGTAGATGAAGATCGTCGCGCCGGCCGACCAGGGCGCGAAGAAGCAGCTCCAGGCGTGCTTGGCCCAACCCGGCGAGCTGATGTTGTAGTGCAGGTCGCCCGGCCGCAGACCGATCCAGTACATCGTCGTCAGGTGGCCGACCGGATAGCTCGCATGCGTATGCAGCACGAGCTTGGGCTTCGATGTCGTACCGGAAGTGAAGTACAGCAGCACCGGATCGTCCGCAGGCGTCGGTGCATCGGGCGTGAAGTCGGCGGCCTCGTCGTAGGCGTTCTCGTAGCGCTGCCAGCCGGCCGAGTCGCCGCCGACGCTGATGCCGGTGAAGCGGCCCGCGTATGGCGCGAACTTGGCGGTTTGCGAGGCGCTCGCGACCACGTAGCGGGCTTTGCCTCGATCGAGCCGGTCTTCGAGGTCTTCAGGCGACAGCAGCAGCGTGGCCGGGATCATCACCGCGCCGAGCTTCATCGCCGCGAGCATGGTTTCCCACAGTGCGACGTGGTTCGGCAGCATGATCAGCACGCGGTCCCCGCGCTGCACGCCGAGCCCGCGCAGATGATTGGCAACCTGATTCGAGCGCGCCGACATCTGTGCCCACGAGAGCTGGGCTTCGCTGCCGTCCTCTTCGACGATCCACAGCGCAGGCGCAGGGTTGCCTAGGGCCTGTGCGTCGAAGTAATCGAGCGCCCAGTTGAAGTGGGTCAAGGCCGGCCAATGAAAATCGCGCTTGGCGGCGGTGTAGTCCTCGCGATGCTGCAGCAGAAAATCGCGAGCCTGGAGAAAGGCGTCGAGTGCGCTCAAGTCGGCTCCGTATTGCATTGTCTTCAGATCGATTCGATTCATGAGGCACGGCCGTCCGATGGTTTCCCGGACAGGCCCAGTCGATCGCTCATCGCCTGGCGCAGGGCGAACTTCTGGATCTTGCCGGTCACCGTCATCGGGAATTCGTCGACGAAAACGACGTAGCGCGGAATCTTGTAATGCGCGATTTCTCCGCGGCAGAAAGCGCGAATGTCGTCTTCGCTGGTCGCCTCGCCAGGCTGCGCGATCACGCAGGCGCAAAGCTCTTCGCCGAACTTGGCGTCAGGCACGCCGACCACCTGTACGTCGCGGACGCGCGGATGGCGATAGAGAAATTCTTCGATCTCGCGCGGGTATACGTTCTCGCCGCCGCGAATCACCATGTCCTTGGCACGGCCGAGAATGCTCGCGTAACCGTCCTCGTCGATCAGCCCGAGATCACCCGTGCGCATCCAGCCGTCGATGTCGATCGCGTCGGCCGTGCGGGCCGCGTCGTTCCAGTAGCCCAGCATCACCGAGTAGCCGCGTACCAGCAGCTCGCCGCGCCGGCCGCGTGGAAGCGTGTTGCCGTCTTCGTCGACGACCTTGACCTCCAGGTGCGGTTGCACGCGGCCGATGGTGGAGACACGGCGCTCTAGCGGATCGTCGGTGGCGCTCTGGAAACTCACGGGAGAAGTCTCGGTCATGCCGTAGGCGATGGTGATTTCGCGCAGGTGCATGCGGTCGATGGCTTTGCGCATGACCTCGATCGGACACGGCGCTCCGGCCATGATGCCGGTACGCAGGCTGTCGAGCATGTAGCGCGAGAAGTCGGGGTGATCGAGTTCGGCGATGAACATCGTCGGCACACCATGCAAGGCGGTGCAACGTTCGTCCTGCACGGTTTGCAGCACCGATGCGGCGTCGAAGGAATCTGCCGGAAACACCATGCAGGCTCCGTGCGTGACGCAGGCGAGGTTGCCCATCACCATGCCGAAACAGTGATAGAGCGGCACCGGAATGCAGAGCTTGTCGTTGTGCGTCAGGCGCATCGCGCGGCCGACGAAGTAACCGTTGTTGAGGATATTGCGATGCGTGAGCGTCGCGCCCTTCGGCGAGCCCGTGGTGCCCGAGGTGAACTGGATGTTCACCGCGCTTCGCGCATCGACGGTGCTCGCGATCGCGTCGAGTCGCGCACGTGCTTCGGCCGTCGGTTCGCTCAGCAGGGACGAGAATCCGAGCATGCCCTGCGACACTTCGTCGCCCAGGCGAATCACCAGGCGCAGCTGCGGCAATCGCGCAGCATGCAGTTGCCCGGGCGCGCACTGCGCGAGCTCGGGCGCGAGGTCTTGCAGCATCGCCAGGTAGTCGCTCGACTTGAACGCGGCAGCGAGGATCAAAGCCTTGCAGCCGACTTGCCTGAGCGCGTATTCGAGTTCGTGTCGGCGATAAGCCGGGTTGATGTTGACGAGGATGAGCCCGGCTTTGGCGGTCGCGAATTGCGCGATCACCCACTCGGCGCAATTCGGCGACCACATGCCGACCCGATCGCCGGGCTCCAGCCCGTGTGCCAGCAGTTGCGCGGCGGCGCGATCGACGCGCTCGCCGAGTTCGGCCCAGGTCCAGCGCAGGCGCTGGTGACGGACCACCAGCGCCTCGCGATCGGGATGCCGGCGCACGGTGGCGTCGAAGGCTGCGCCGATGCTGATTTCGAGCAGCGGCACATCGGTTTGCCCTCGCACGTAGCTCAGTGCTGCATCGGGCATCGGGGATTCGATTCGAGTCATGCGCGATCTCAGATCTTCATGAACACCGACTTGGTTTCCAGGTAGGCCTCGAGCGAGACGCGTCCCATGTCGCGACCGAAGCCCGAGAGCTTGTAGCCACCGAAGGGTACCGCGGGATCGAGCATGCTGTGGCAATTGACCCAGACCGTGCCGGCCTTGAGCTTGGGCACCAGCCGTTGCACGCGCGACAGATCGCTGGACCAGATGCTCGCGCCGAGTCCGAACGGCGTGTCGTTGGCACGGCGCGCGACTTCGTCGAGATCGTCGTAGGGCAGGGCGACCACGACCGGCCCGAAGATTTCTTCGCGCACGATGCGCAGCGATTCATCGCCGCTCGCGAACACGGTTGGCTGAACGAAGTAGCCGGTGCGGTCGGCGCGTGCGCCACCCGTCAGCATGCGCGCGCCTTGCTGGCGGCCGAGCTCGATGTAATGGCAGACGCGATCGAGCTGTTCCTGCGAAACCAGCGGGCCGAGCTGCGTCTGCGGCTGGAGCCCGGAGCCCATCGGCAAGGCGGCGGCGTGGCTGGCAAGGCCATCGACGACGCGGTCGTAGAGCCGCTTGGGCACGTACAGGCGCGAGCCCGCGCAGCAGACTTGGCCGTGGTTGAAGAAGATTGCGTTGGCCGCGCCTTGGGCCGCGACATCGGCGTCGCAATCGTCGAGCACGATCATCGGCGACTTGCCTCCGAGCTCGAGCGTCACGCGCGTCATGTTGTCCATCGCCGCACGGCCGATCGATTTGCCGACTTCGGTCGAGCCAGTGAAGCTGATCTTGTGAATGCCCGGATGCGAAACCAGCGGTGCGCCCGCGTTGGGGCCGTCACCGGTGATGATGTTGACGACGCCGGTCGGAAAGCCGGCTTCGATGATGAGCCGTCCGAGATAGATCGCCGACAGCGGCGTCTGCTCGGCCGGCTTGAGCACCACCGTGCAGCCTGCGGCCAGCGCGGGCGCGAGCTTCCAGGTGGCGACCAGCAGCGGGAAGTTCCAGGGCACCACTGCGGCGACCACGCCGACCGGTTCGCGCCGCGTGTAGGCGAAGAATTCGCTGCCCGGCGCATACGGCACCGAGACATCGACGGTGGAGCCTTCGATCTTGGTGGCCCAGCCGGCCATGTAGCGGAAGAAATCGACGGTCAGCGCAATGTCGACCGCACGCGCGACCACTGCCGACTTGCCGTTGTCGACCGATTCGATCTCGGCGAGCACTTGCGCATCGCGCTCGATCAGATCGGCCAGCTTGAGCAGCAGGCGCTGGCGTTCGGCCGGTCGCAGGTTCGGCCAGGCGCCGTGTTCGAACGCGAGCGTGGCGGCTTGTACGGCGCGTTCGACGTCGGCGCGACCGGCCGAGGGAACGCTGGCGATCACCGACTCGTCGGCCGGATCGATCACGTCGAATCGGGCGCCGTCGATGGCGTCTACCCAGGCGCCGCCGATCAGCATCGGATGATTGCGGCGGTCGATGAATGCGCGGGCTCCGCTGCCGAGCAGCGCGGTATTCGGCGTATTGGACATGGTGTTCTCGGTTCGCGCATCGATCGCGCAGTGGCAATGAGGAAATGAGCTTGCGCATCGGGGCGCAGGCATTTGCCCGCGCCCCGATGGCCTCGCTCAGGGCGTGGTGCTGGCAGCCTTCGGACGGACGGCGTCCGCGGTGCCCTGGATGAAGGCCTTGAGCTTGGGCACGTCGGCCGGCTGCAATTTGCCGGTGAAATCGGGCATGCCCTTCGACACGAACGGCCCGGCGAAGATGAACTTGTCGAGGTTTTCGATGATCGCCTTGTCGACGTAGCCGAGGTTCGGAATGTTGCCGCCCTTGTCGACGCCCGGAACGCCATGACAGAAGACGCAGTTGCTCACGTAGAGCGCGGTGCCTTCCGCAACGTCCTTGGGGTCGTAGGCGACGCCGGCGACGAGCGAGCCGAGCTGATATTTCGCGAACGCCGGCAGCGGCGCCTTGCCGTCGAGGACGAAGGTGTAGACCGTGCCCGGCGTGGAGCCTTCGGAGGCGCGCTGCGATTGCCCGAACACGCCGCCCCAGCCTGCGGCGATCGTCACGTACTGCTTGCCGTCGAGTTCGTAGGTGATCGGTGCCGCGATCACGCCGGTGCCCATCGCCGAATTCCACAGCGGTTCGCCGCTGGTCGCGTTGTAAGCCACCAGCCGAGCATCGGCCGTGCCCTGGAACACGAGGTTGCCTGCGGTGACCAGCGTGCCGCCGTTCCACGGTGCCACGTTCTCGTGCGTCCAGGCCGCCTTTTGCTTCACCGGATCCCAGGCGATCAACTTGCCGAAGGGTTTGCTCTTGGGCGGCTCGGCGTTAATTTGCATCGCCGTGTTCCAGCCGATGCCGCTCATGGGCTGGCCCGGAACATTGCTGTTGTGGCCCTTCCAGCGCTTGTCCTCGGCCAGGTTCAGCGGAATGTTCTGCGCCGGAAAATAGGCCAGGCCGGTGATCGGGCTGTACGACATCGAATGCCAGTTGTGCGCGCCGAACGGCCCTGGAATCGCATCGAAAGGCTTGTCGGGCGAGCGTGCTTCGGGCACTTCGATCGGACGGCCCTTGGTGTCATAGCCAGTGGCCCAGTTCACGTCGACGAAGTTGTTCGCCGAAATGAACTGCCCATTGGTGCGATCGATGACGAAGAAGAAGCCGTTCTTCGGTGCGTGCAGTACCACCTTGCGGGTTTTGCCGTCGAGCTTGATGTCGGCGAGGATCAGATCCTGCACCGAGGTGTAGTCCCAGTTGTCGCCGGGAGTTTCCTGGTAGTGCCAGACGTAGGCGCCGGTATCCGGGTCGAGTGCGACGATCGAGGCAAGATAGAGGTTGTCCCCACCGTTCGGGCTGCGCTGGCGATGCGACCACGGCGCACCGTTGCCGGTGCCCACGTACATCAGGTTCAGCTCGGGATCGAACACCATCGAATTCCACACGGTGCCGCCGCCGCCGTTCTCCCAATACTTCGCGCTCGGATCCCAGGTCTTGGCGGCCTTGGCCATCGACTTGTCCTCGAAAGGCTTGGACGGATCGCCCGGCACGGTGAACCAGCGCCAGCGCTGCTTGCCGCTCGCGACGTCGTAGGCGGTGATGTAGCCGCGCACGCCGAATTCGGCGCCACCGTTGCCGATGATCACCTTGCCCTTGAACACCCGTGGCGCACCGGTGACGGTGTAGGCGTGAGAGTGGTCGATGATGGTGTCCTGCTCCCACAGTTTCTTGCCGTTGTTGGCGTCGAGCGCGATGAGCCGTCCATCGAGCGAGCCGACGAAGACCTTGCCGTCTTCGACCGCGACGCCGCGATTCACCACGTCGCAGCAGGCTTTGTAAGCCTTCTCGCGCGGCACCTTCGGATCGTAAGTCCACAAGCGCTTGCCGCTGCGCGCATCGATGGCGTGCACGACGCTCCACGACGCGGTCACGTACATCACGCCGCCGGTGACGATCGGCGTGGCTTCGACTCCGCGTGTCGATTCCAGATCGTAGGACCAGGCCAAGCCGAGTCGCTTCACGTTGTCGGCGTTGATCTGCTGCAGCTGGCTGAAGCGGGTGCCCGAGTAATCGAGTCCGTTCGCCGGCCATTCCTTGCCGGTGGCGGCGTTGGCGATGATCTTGCTCTGGGCCGTGCTCGTCGCGGCGACGGCGCTGATCGATGCGCCGAGCATGCAGGCCAGCGCCGCAAACACCAATGCGGGTTTGCGCAGGCCGAGCAAGGCCCTCCAGCCCGTGGTGGGATCAAACCTCATGTCGTTTCTCCTCGTGTTGTTTTAGTGCTTGATGTGCGGCGCTCAGAACACCATGAGCGCACGCAGGTTGAGGCGGTTTTCTTCGCGAAAACCGTTTTCCACCGACAGATCGCGACCGTAGTTTGCGATCAGCTGCAACGTGGGCAATGCGAACCAGGCGGTGCCGACGGTGAACTTGGCGGTCTCGATCTTGTCGTCGCTATCGGTGCCATCGACTTCGGTTTCGCCGCCGAACGAATACGAGAATCCGGTGCGCAGATCCCAGGTCGGCTTGAGCTTGTAGCGCAGGAAGCCCTGCAGCTGCACGACCGCATCCTGCTTGAGCGTCGCCTTGGCTGCGGTGTATTCGTCGTTCTTGCCGAAGAAGGTCACGTCGCCGACGAGATCGATCGAAACCTTGTCGGTGAGTCCGGTGATGTAGCCCGCCTGCAGCGCGAGTTTCCAGCGATTCTCGCCGATGTTGAGCGCATCGTCCTTGTCGTAGCTGCCGATCGGCAGGTACAGAAACGGCGTGATGCCGAAGTAGGTGTCGGTCTTCGGTTGATTGACGAGCCAGACCGTAGCCGCGAGGATCAGATCGCCAACCCCGCTCGCATCGCCGAGCGCGCTGATGTCATCCTTGGCCTTGAGCTGGCCGAATGGCAGCAGGAACTGCGGATCGACGATGTAGCCGCCGATGTCCATGAAGTGCACGCCACGCGCGATGCCGATGTTGGAATCGAGCGTCGCGTTGTTCGCCACCTTGTGTCCGTCGGCGTAGATCGAATCGCGCGTCGCGTACTGGTAATACAGCAGGCCAAGGTTGGTGCCGTCGGGCAGTGCGGTGTAGTCGCCCGCATCGACGTCGACGGCTTGCGCCAGCGTGCTGGCGAGCGAGCCCGCCAGCAGCGTCGTGACGCACAGCATGGCTTTGAGCAAGGTGTGGCTGCTGCTTTTGATCGGTGCATCCATGATGCTTCCCTCCAGTTCGTTCTTATGAATAAATCCCGCAAGGCTTTCTGACGAAGCCTCGAATCCAAGGCATTCGCCTTTGGACTGATTGAGACTAGGCAGTCTCTGTGCCATGCTTTTTCAATCCTTGATCGCTGTTTAAATATGGCGGTAGATCAAGGTGTTAAGTCGCCGAGAAAAGGCTCGCGAGAGGGCCATGCATAGAGCGACTGTTTTATTTCGAAACAGGTGTGGTGACGCACCGTATTGAAGTAGATCGATGTACTGGAGGAGTGATGCGGACCAACGACTCGGAGTTCGAGCGCAGGCTTATGCTGGCGCGCAATTTGTTCGAAGACGGCAGGGAAGTGCCGCAGCAACTGGTTTCGGATGCGGTGTTCCGCTCGTGGGAGCGATCGCGCGGCAATGGTTTGCTGGCCTCCGACCGGGCGCTTTTCAACGCCGTGTCGGTCGGCGACCGCCGCCGTGTGCAGGAACGCAATCGCGTACTGCTCGACCATGCGGAGCCCGAGATGCAGCGCCTGTTCGGCGTGCTCGAAAACGCCAACTGGGTCGTGGCCTGCGTCGATGAGCGTGGCTTCGTGGTGCGTTCGTTGGGGGAATCGAATCCGGCTTGCCGCGATCTCGGCAACGTGTTTCGACCGGGCGTGAACGTCGGAGAGCGGACCGCGGGAACGACCGGTCCGGGATGCGCGCTCGCCGACGGACGGCTGGTGGCGATCTGCGGCAGCGAGCACTTCCTGGAAGAAGCGCGGCCGTTCTCATGCGCGGCTGCGCCGATCTTCGATCCGAAGGGACAGCTGATCGGAGCGCTCGATGCTTCGCGCCTGCACGACGGGCGCCCTATCGGTGTGCTCGAGGCGATCGCCCTGGCTGCACGCTCGATCGAAAATCGCATGGTGACCGCGCTTGGCGGAACGTTCTGCCTGAGCCTTCATTACAGCGCCGAATTCAGCGGCTCGTCGTTGCGTGGCCTGCTGTCGTTTTCCGAAGACGGCGTGTTGCTGGGAGCCAATCCGGCTGCGCGCCAATTGCTCGATCTGGAGCGAGCGCCGCAGTGGATGTTCGAGCATCTGTTCGGCGAATCGTTCTCGCACGTGGTCGACAGGCTGCGTCGTGCCAAGGGCGAGCCGATGCTGATCGAGGCCGCCAACGGCTTGCGATTGCAAGCGCGCGTCGATCCGGCCAAGTCCTCCGCGGAGACGGGCCGATCGGTGCTGATGCCCGCCGGGGCGCAGCAGCCGCCCGTGATGCACGTCGATCCGACCGTGGCGCCACTGCTGTCGATGGCACGTCGCGCCTTCTTTCATGATGTGCCGATATTGATCAACGGCGAAACCGGAACCGGCAAGGAAATGCTGGCCCAGTCTCTGCACGCCGAAGGGCCGCGTCGCAACGGGCCTTTCGTCGCGGTGAACTGCTCGTCGATTCCGGCCAGCCTGATCGAATCGGAATTGTTCGGCTACGAGCCGGGCGCTTTCACGGGCGCACGTCGTGGTGGCATGGCCGGTAAGTTCGAGCAGGCCAATCGCGGCACCCTGTTCCTCGACGAGATCGGCGACATGCCGCTGGAAATGCAGGCCCGGCTGCTGCGCGTTCTGCAGGAGCAGCAGCTGACGAGGCTCGGCGGCTCGCAGAACATTCAATTGCAGTTCTCGCTGATCTGCGCGACGCATCGCGATCTCGCCGAACGTGTGAGCCAGGGCAGCTTTCGCGAAGACCTCTACTACCGCATCAATGGATTGCGCGTCGAGCTTCCGCCACTGCGCCAGCGCGCCGACATCGATGCCTTGATCGATACGCTGCTGGTTCTCGAATCCGGAGCGCGCCGAGCCCCCAGCTTATCGGCCCGAGCGAGGCAGGCACTGCGCGAGCATGCGTGGCCAGGCAACGTGCGCGAGCTGCGCCATGCCCTGCGCCTCGGCGTCGCGCTCTGCGAACAGGACGTGATCGAGATCGAGCATCTGCCTGCCACAATCTCGTCGACGTTCGCTGTCGCCGCTTCGTCGGCCAATGGATCGCTCGAGCAGGCCGAATGCGAGGCCGTGCGCCTCGCGCTGGCTCGTCATGCGGGAAACGTCTCGGCGACTGCGCGCACGCTCGGCATCGCTCGGGCGACGCTTTATCGCAAGCTCAAGCAGTTCGGGCTTTACGAAGCAGCGTCGGGTAGGGAAGAGGCCTAACCGAGAATGCTGTAAGCGCCGCCTTTCTCGAGCGCGCGCCGATACGCCGGCCGTGACTGGATGCGCTCGACGAAAGCCTTGATGCGCGGACGCTGGGCGCCGCCGGCGCGTGCGCTCGCGGCTTCGAGCGGAAAGCTCATCTGGAAATCCGCGCCCGTGAGTTCATCGCCGACGAACCACTGGCTCTTGCCGAGTTCGGCCTCGACGTAATCGAGATGCAGCTTGAGCTGCGGGCCGAGAAAGGCCTGCTCGACGCCGCCGACGATGGCCCGGCCGATCGGCCGGATCAGCGCGGGCGTGCGGCCCGGAACGGTCGACAGCACGAGCTTCATGACCAGCAGCGGCATCAGCGAACCTTCGGCGTAATGCAGCCAGTAGCGGTAGCGCAGGTAGTCCGGCGTGCCGGTGGCCGGCAGGAACTGGCCGTTGCCATAGCGCTCGAGCAGGTATTCGATGATCGCGCCCGATTCGGCGATCACCAGGCCGTCGTCGGACAGCAACGGCGACTTGCCGAGCGGATGCACGGCCTTGAGCTCGGGCGGAGCGAGCATGGTCTTGGCATTGCGCTCGTAGCGCTTGATCTCGTACGGCAGGCCAAGCTCTTCGAGCAGCCACAGGATACGCTGCGAGCGCGAGTTGTTGAGATGGTGGAGCGTGAGCATGGCGTTCTCCTGGCAGTTGTAGTTCTGGTGTTCTCAGCGGGGCTCGCGGTGATGATGCAGCTCGCGCTCGCGTTCCTTGACGGCTTCCTTGACCGCGACCGTGCTGCGGATCTGGTCGAGCGTCTCGAACAGCACGTCGGCGACGAAGCGGTCGGCGCGCGGATCGCGCAGCAGGTCACCCGTCACGCGCAGCGCGGCGTCGACCGCCGACTCCATGATGTCGTCGTAGAACGGAATCCGGCGGAAGCGCCCGGCGGTGGGGTCCTGCTTGACCTTGTCGAGGATCAGCCGGCGCAGCTCGGGCTTGTTGCGATCGAGCGCCTTGACCACGTTGGCCGTGTAGGTGCCCTTGTGCAGCACCTGCTCCACTTCCTCGAGCACCGCGAGCGTCACCGCGCCGCTGATCGAGCTTACGAGGTCGCGCTTGAGCCGGCTCGTGAAGCGGTAGAAGTATTCGTCGCCGAGCGTGCGGTCCACCGCCATGCCGACGCGCGAGACCAGCACCACCACGCGCAGCACCCGCAGCAGCCGGAACGCGCGCAGGGCCGGATGCTGCACCGGGATCATGCCGAGCACGTCGTACCAGTTGCGGCGCACGTAGGCCCAATGCCAGCCGGCCTTGCGCCAGCGCCAGAGGAACTCGAGCGCGAACACGGCGCAGATCGTGGTGTCGGCCCCGAACACGAAATACAGCTGGGATTCGTCGAGCGGCCAGACCCATTCCCAGGCGAGCAGGCCCAGCGAAGCGATCGCCAGCACGAGCATCACCCAGTCGAGCGCCGGAATGCGGCGCAGTACGTCGGCCAGAGAATCGGGGGCGGCGGACGGCGGCGGAGGGGCTGGATCGGGCGTCATCGAGGGGCTCACGGGCGACGGCCGGTAGCGTAATGAGCCTTGAACGGAGCTGGGCTGAGCATTTTGAGCATATGAGAATCGCCAAATATTCCTTCGCAAGCTTACAGGGCTTGCCTAGAGTCGCCGCTTTCCGAACGGGAGTCAGGTCGATGGAAGCGGCGAGCCGCGCCGGGCGTTCAGCTTGTGCCCTGCTGGTGGGGGCGCTGTCATTGACCGTGCTGTCTGCCTGCCGCGGCAGAGCCGACGACGGCCTGCCGCTGCGCCTCGAAATTAGTCACGGCCTGGCCGGACAGCCGCTGAAGCTCGGGCAGCAAACGGCGCTGCCGACCGGAGAGCACCTGAGCATCGATCATCTACGTTATTACCTGAGCAACTTCCGCCTGCACGGCGTCGATGGCCAATGGTCCGCGGCGGCGCACAGCGATGCCGATGCGCGCGGCTATTTTCTCGTCGACGAAAGCGAGGCGACTTCGAAGCTGTTCGACATCGCCGGATTCGGCAAGGGCGAGTACGACGGCATCGAGTTCGTGATCGGCGTCGATGCGGCGCGCAACTCGGCCGGCGTGCAGAGCGGGGCGCTCGATCCGGCGCGCGGCATGTTCTGGACCTGGAACACCGGCTACATCTTCTTCAAGCTCGAAGGGCATTCGCCCGAGTCGAGCGCCCGGAGCCAGATCGTGGAGTACCACGTCGGCGGCTCGCGCGAGCCCACGCCGGCACGAACGGTGGTCCTGCCGCTCGGAGCCAAACCCGTGAAGCTCGATCCCAAGCTCGTCGCCACCGTGCATCTGCAGGGCGAGCTCGCGACGATCTTCGAAGGCGAGCCCGGCCTGCGCATCGCCGACAGGCCGACGATCATGGATCCGGCTGCGGGCGCAACGGTGGCCGATCGCTATGCGGGCATGTTCCGTGTCGATCACATCCATCACGAGCCGCGGCGCGATCGCTGATCCATGCGCCGGCTGCTGCTGGGGTCATTCGCCGCGACGAGCCTGATCGCCGCCGGCGCCGCGCTCGCGGCCCGGCACGAGCCGATCGCGCGCTGGCTGCTGCAATGGAAGACGCCCGAGCTGCGCGTGCCCGACGGCTGGCCACGGCCGGTCTACGACGCGCACGACAATCCGATCACGCGCGCCGGCTTCGAACTCGGCCGCAAGCTGTTCTACGACCCGCAGCTGTCGATCGACGGCAGTGTGTCGTGCGCGAGCTGTCATCAGCAGTTCGCAGCGTTCGCGCACTACGACCACGCGCTGAGCCACGGCCTCGGCGGCGTCAACGGAACGCGCAACGCGCCTGCGCTGTTCAACCTGGCCTGGCAGCGCAGCTTCATGTGGGACGGCGCGGTGACGCACCTGGAATTGCAGCCGCTCGCGCCGCTCAGCAATCAGGTCGAAATGGGTGAAACGCTGCCGCAGGTGCTCGAAAAGCTGCGCGCCGATGCGGCCTACGCGCCGCTGTTCGAAGCTGCGTTCGGCGCGCCTACGATCGACTCGCAGCACTTTTTGCGCGCGCTCGCGCAGTTCCTGTCGACGCTGATTTCGGATCAGTCGCGCTACGACCGCGTGATCGCCGGCCGGCAGCGCTTCAGCGCCGAGGAAGCGCGTGGCTTCGACGTCTACCGCGCGCGCTGCGCGAGCTGCCATGCCGAGCCCTTGTTCACCGACGGCGCATTTCATCGCGATGGTCTCGCGAGCGAAGACCCGGGTCGCGCCGCGATCAGCGGCGATGAGCAGGATCGCGGACGCATGCGCACGCCGAGCCTGCGCAATCTCGTCAACAGCGGACCGTACATGCACGACGGCCGCTTCGACACGCTCGAGCAGGTGCTCGCGCATTACGCGCACGGCATTCGCGATGCGGCTTCTCACGACGCCTTGCTCGAACCCGCTTCCCGACTCAAGGACGAGGAGATCGGCGATCTGCTCGCTTTCCTCGACACGCTCAATGACGAGAACTTTCTCGATGATCCGCGTTTCGCCGAACCGCGCTGAACCGGTTGCGCTCGCGTGCGGGCGGTCGATCGCTCGAATCGCCATGCTCGCCTGCACGATGCTCGCGCTGCCGGCCTTCGCCCACGAAGGCCACGATCACGGCGACGCGCCCGTCGCGCAGCAGCAGGCGCTCGCGCCGAGGCTCACGCACACATCCGCGAGGCTCGAAGTGGTGGCGCTGCTGCAAGGGCGCGACCTGCTGGTCTATGCGGACGACTATGCGAGCAATGCGCCCACGAGCGGACTGCGCGTCGATGTGCGCAGCGCGGGGCGTCTCGTGCAGGCGCTCGAAATCGAGCCCGGGCTTTATCGCGCGAATCTGCAGATCGACACGCAGGCCAGGGAGGTGCAGCTCGATCTGAGCCTGAGCGGCGAGGGCGTATCCGAACGATTCGGCGGAACGCTGCCGATCGACGCGACTGCGGCTGAACCATCCGCGCCCGGCGCATCGTCGGAGGGCGGAGCCGGCGCGGTGCTCATCGCGGGCGCCGGCATCGCGGCCTTGCTGCTCGTGGTCGCGGGTGTCTGGCGGTTGCGCAAGCGGCGCGCCGGCTGATGCGCGGCACGACATCCGCACGAGACGCTCGTGATTAGCGCGATCGTCGAATGGAGCCTGCGCCAGCGCTGGCTCGTGATCGGGCTCGCGCTGGTGCTGCTCGTGCTCGGTACGACGCGGCTCGCGCAGGTTCCGGTGGACGTGCTGCCCGAGCTCGCGCGGCCGACCGTCAGCGTGCAGGCCGAGGCGCCCGAGCTCGCAGCCGAAGACGTGGAGGCGCAGGTCGCGGTGCCGATCGAAACCGCGCTCGCCGGTTTGCCAGGGCTGCAGCGCCTGCGTTCGACGTCGACGCCGGGCCTGGCGCTCGTGCAGGCCGAATTCGAATGGGGCTCCGATTTGTATCGCCAGCGCCAGCTCGTCGCCGAGCGGCTCGAAGCCTCGCGCAATCGCTGGCCTGCCGACGTGCAGCCGCGTCTCGGCCCGGTCAGTTCGCTGATGGGCGAGATCATGCTGATCGCGGTGCGTTCGCCGAAGCAGGCCACCGCCGCTTCGGCGCTGCGCGACTGGGCCGATTGGGTCGGTCGTCCGGCGCTGCTCGCGGTGCCCGGCGTCGCGCAGGTGCTCGCGATCGGCGGCGAGTTGCGGCAATACGAAATCCGGCCCGATGCCGAACGCATGCGCCTGCACGGCGTGCGTCTGGACGACATCAGCGAGGCGGCGCGCGGCTTCGGCCGCGATGGCGGCGCGGGCATCGTCGAGTCGTCGTCGGGCGACGAAGTGGTGTTGCGTACCACCGGCGGACGTTTCGATTTCAAGACCCTGCGCGACGTCGCCGTGGGCTGGCGCGAGGGCGCTCCGATCCGCCTCGGCCAGGTCGCCGAGGTCGGCGAGGGCTACAAGCTCAAGCGCGGCGATGCCGGCGTCGACGGCGAGCCCGCGGTGATCCTGTCGGTGCAGAAGCAGCCTGATGTCGACACGCTGGCGCTCACGCGGCGCATCGAGCAGCGCCTGCACGAGCTGCAGGCTTCGCTGCCCGGCGACGCGATCGCATCGCCGGTGTTCGAACAGGCCGATTTCATCGGCGCGTCGGTCGGCAACGTGCGCGACGCGCTGTTGCATGCGGCGATCATCGCGGCGCTCGTGCTGCTGCTGTTTCTCGCCAGCGGACGCGCGACGCTGGCCGCCGCGGTCGCGATTCCGCTGTCGCTGGTCTCGGCCGTGCTGGTGCTGCAGCTGCTCGGGCTGACGATCGACACGATGAGCCTCGGCGGCCTGGCGATCGCGGTCGGCGAGCTCATCGACGACGCCGTCGTCGGCGTCGAGAACGTGATGCGGCGCCTGCGCGAGAACCGCGAGAGCGCATCGCCGAAGCCCGCGCTGCAGCTCATCGCGCAGGCGACCAGCGAAGTGCGCACGGGCATTCTCTACGCCACCGTCATCATCGTGCTGACGATCGCGCCGGTGCTCGCGCTCGGCGGCGTCGCCGGGCGCCTGTTCGAACCGCTCGCGCTGTCCTACATCGTCGCGATTCTCGCGAGCCTGCTGGTGGCGCTCACGGTGACGCCGGCGCTGTGCCTGCTCGGTCTCGGCGAGCGCCTGGTTTCGAACGAACCACGCTGGCTGCTGCGTCTGCGCGCGGGTTATGAACGCGTGCTGGTTCGCGTGCTAGATGCCTCGCGCGCTCTGCCGCTGCTCGTCGCGGTGCTGCTCGCGATCGTGTCGATCGTCGCGCTGATGGTGCTGCCGCGCAGCTTCCTGCCGGCCTTCAGCGAGCGGACGCTGACGGTGAATCTGCTGCTCGAACCCGGCATCGGCCTGCCCGAATCGCAGCGCGTCGCGCTGGCCGCCGAGCGACTGATGCTCGAGATTACGGGCGTGGCCTCGGTCGCGCATCGCAGCGGTCGCGCCGAAGCCGACGAGCATGCCGAAGGCGTGCATTACTCCGAGTTCGACGTGCATCTGCGCGACGCAAGCGTTGCGCGCGATCGCACCGCCGATGCGATCCGCGCGCGGCTCGCGGCCCTGCCGGGCAGCGTCTCGATCGGCCAGCCGATCACGCACCGGCTCGATCACGTGCTGTCGGGCGTTCGCGCGCCGCTCGCGATCAAGCTCGTCGGCGACGACCTGCCGACCCTGCGTGCGCTCGCGAGCGAGTTCGCCGCGCGCCTGGCCGACGACACGCGCTTGAGCGACGTGCAGATCGAGAAGCAGAGCGAGATCAGCCTGTGGCAGGCGCGCGTCGACAGCTCCCGCGCCGGCGCCTACGGGCTGTCGGCTCCGCAGGTGCAGCGCAGGCTCGCGAGGCTCGTGAGCGGCGAGACGCTCGCGCAGATCGTCGATGGCGAGCGCCGCTTCGATCTCGTGCTGCGCCTGGGCGAAGCCGAACGCGAACCCGCGCGTCTGGCCGGGCTTCTCATCGACGCGCCGGCCGGTCCGGTGCCGCTGTCGTGGATCGCGGACATCGAGCGCAAGCCCGGGCCGAGCCAGATCCTGCGCGAAAACCTGCGAAGAAGGCTCGTGATCTCGGCGTCGGCCGCGGGCGATCTCGACGAAGCCGAGCAGGCTTTGCAGGAGGCCGTCGAACGGTTCGCCTTGCCTGCGGGATATGAGGCGCGCATCGAAGGTGAATTCGCCGAGCGAAGACAGAGCCTGCGGCGGCTGAGCTTGCTGGGTGGCTTGTCTCTGCTGCTGATGGCGATCGTCATCCATCTGCGCTACCGCGATGTCCGGCTCACGCTGATCGTCATGAGCGTGGTGCCGCTGTCGGCCGTCGGTGGCCTGCTCGCGTTATGGCTCAGTGCGACGCCGCTGACGGTGGCGAGCGCGGTGGGCTTCGTGACCTTGAGCGGTATCGCGGCGCGCAATGCGCTGCTCAAGATCAGTCATTGCCTGAATCTCGCCATCGAATCGGACAGGGCGCCGGATCGTTCCCTGTTGATCCGTGCCGCCTCCGAACGCTTGGTTCCCGTGCTCATGACGGCGTCGATCGCGGCGGCGGCGTTGGCGCCTCTGCTGGTCTCGGCCGATGCGCCCGGCAAGGAGATACTGCATCCGGTAGCGGTCGTGGTGTTCGGCGGCCTGCTGTCGGCGACGCTGCTCGACAGCTTCCTGACGCCGTGGCTGATCGAGCGTTACGCCTTTGCGGCGATCGAGCGATTGCGCCTGCAAAGCCGCGACGAACACGCTGTCCGGCCAGCCGACACCGGCGTCGATTCGCGCTTCTAGAAGCTTCGCCGTCGTACAGGCGTGCTCTTAGAACCAAACGCGTTTTTGTCGCGCTCAAAAAGTCTAATCGGAGATGAACCAACTGTCGGGTGCTGCGGTTATCGTGGCGCCACCGCAGGGAGCGGCAGGCAAACGAAGCCAGGCAACCTCACGAGAGGAGTGAGTGCTGACGATTGCATCCCCATTCGAATTGCCAATCAGACACTCAAGGAGTCTTCACAATGAGCGTTACCAAACGCCGCACCCGAAGGGGGGTGCCAAAGGCCTGGACCGCAGTAGCGAGCGCCGCATTCGGCGCCGCGCTGCTGTCGGCCAATGCCGTATCGGTCGCAGCGCCGGCGCAAGCCTCGGCGCTGCTTGGTGGTCTCAGCAACGCGGTCAACAACACGCTGGGCACCGTTGCATCGAACCTCAACGGCAGCAAGAACAGCACGCGCGACGCCGTCGCCAAGGCGACCGGTGGAGCCGCGCAGCCCGCCATCAACAAGTACACCGGCGCGGTGATTCCGAACGGCGCGGTGCTGCTGCTGTGGACCGGTGACGGTTGCGCCTCTCCGGCCTGCAACCCGGCGACCGCTCAGGACTTCCTCGCCGTCGTCGATGCAGAACCGAATTCGACGACCTACGGCAACGTGATTTGGACCGCGGAGCTTCCGAGCCTGTTGCTCGGCAGCATCGGCGGCGGTGCGGCGAACCTGCTGCGTACGGACTCGCACAACGATCCGCACCACATGCTCGCGTACACCTCGTATATCTCCGATGGCAGCGACGGTCTGACCGCCGGCCGCAAGTACACCTTCGCGGGCGGCGTGATCACCAAGAACGTGTTCCGTTACGACATCACCAGCGTGCGCAGCATCAAGAAGGCGGAGATCGCGGTCTGCGGTTCGCAGGTCAAGCGCTCGTCGCTGACCGACGATTTCATCGTCATGCCTTCGCAGGGCGGCGGTCACAAGATTCTCTACACCTACATGGGCAACTACGCCTATGCGCCGGGTGGCACGGTGACCGAGATCGAGCCGAGTCGCACCGCACCGACCGCGCTGGGCGCCTGCTTGCCGGCGGTGCCCGACGCGATCGCGCTGACCACCGAGACGATCAAGCAGTTCGGCATTCTCGGCGCGCTGCCGCAGAGCCCGGACGATGGTCCGCTGCTCGGCCACGCGGGCATCACCGAGTATCCGGGCACGGTCAAGGCCGATCAGCCACGCAACCCGACCAATTACACGAGCTACCCGGACCAGCGTGCTTCGCGCCAGTCCAACCAGGGCCTGTTCTTTCTCGGCAACTACGACGCCGGTCTGGAATCCGTGCCGCACGGCATGGCGCTGACCTACGACGGCAAGTACCTGGCGACGTCCGATTACGCGGTTCCGGCTTCGATCGGCGCCGCGGCCGTCAACGGTGCGCTCGGCGCGCTCTGCGGCCAGGACCAGCAGCTCGGCGGCATTGGTCCGCTCGGCATCTGCGGTTCGAGCTTCGGCGCCTCCGTGCGCGTCTGGGAGACCAGCGGCACGTACACCAAGGGCAAGACCAAGGACTCGCTCAAACCGGCCAACGTCTACAAGAACAATCCCTACCTGCGCTCGGTCAGCGCGGTGCCGGATGGTCCGCGCATCGAGCCGATTTTGATCCACGAAGAAAACGAAGGCCTGATGGCGTTCGGTCTTCCGCACCAGTCGCATCACTGCGTCGGTCAGAAGGGCTGGATCAACAACGGCGACGCGAGCTACGACGCGGCGGTTTCTCCGGCCGGCGTGGCGGCCAACGCGGCGGCGACGAAGAACGCCCAGGGCTGCTCCGAAGGTTCGGCCGACTACGTTCCGCACAAGGGCGCATTCTCGGCGAGCATGTGCGGCGGCGTGCTGTTCTACAGCCCGGACATCACGCTGCGCGGCGACGAGTACAACGTCTACGGTGGCAAGGGCCCGTACTGGCGCCCGATCTACGACGTGGGCCCGTGCACCGGCGTTTCGTACTTCTCGATCTCGGATGACGATCGCTTCCTGATCCTGCCGATCTCCGGCATCGAAAGCCCGCCGTCGATCGATCCGGCCGGCAGCGTCGACTTCGATCGCGACTATCCGCGTGAACACAGCCGTCGCGTGCTGACGGTCGACGTTCGTCCGCTGCTCGCCAAGGGCAAGGCCGATACGCAGGCCACCAAGATCCAGTGCGACTTCCCGGCGGCGGATGCCTCGCGCACGGCCAACACCACGCTGGGCCTGCGTGCTGCGCGTCTCGACAAATCGGGTGGCGTCAGCGGCCGCTTCAACGTGCTCAGGCACAACAACGAAGCCGACGATTGCCCGCGTATCCGCGGTGTGATCGGCCAGTTCGAAACCGGCCCGAACGGTGAAGGTGCGGTGACCTCGCTGTCGTCCAACGTCACGCAGCCGGGTACCGGCTACGCGCGTCTGGCCGAACTGGTTCCGGAGCTGCGCAACCTCAACCTCGGCGGCATCTTCCTCGATGCGACCAAGACCGGTGGCGAGCCTTCGGGCACCGGCGGCGCTCCGGGCAGCGGCAACCTGAACTCGCTGCAGAACCTCTACACGCACGGTGGTCCGCACTTCACCAACTTCGACCGCATCGGCTACCAGAAGCTGCCGAACGGCGAGGGCGGCTACAAGGATCTGCGTCCGAGCGCGCTGGGCCTGCCGCGCAACCAGGTGGAAGGCGGAGCTGAAGTCAGCGGCGTCGATCGCTACCTGTTCATCCAGTACTTCGTCGAGCTGCAGCACGTGCCGCTGCCGGGCACGGGTTCGGACGGCGATCGCACGGTCTGCATCGGCAAGGTCGATCGCACCACCGGCGCGACGGTGCTCGACACCTCGTTCACCGACGAGCTGCTCGGCACGCCATGCCTGGACTTCGACAGCGCGGCGCGCGATGCCTGGCTGTGGCCTGGAGAGCGCGGTGCCAAGGGCGGCGCCAAGCCGCACTCGGGCATCTTCGAGCGTGACGGCGCCAACCTGTTCGGCCCGGGCTACTTCCCGGCCAAGCCGGTGAACCCGGACGGCGATTTGTAAAGCCGGCCTCTCTCGAAGTCCGTTTGCGAAGGCGTCATAACGCCAGCCTTGTCCGCCCGCGAGTCTTCGCGGGCGGACAAGCGCCCTGGACGAATTTACTCAGGAGTTTCCCGTGGTCCGAGTTCCCGATTTTCGAGCTGTGATCAAAGTCGTTCCGATGGCGGCCGCAGTGGGCGCCACGCTCGTCGCCGGCCTCGCGCTGGCCGACGATCAAGCCGTACCCGCGAATGCAGGGCTCGCCGCCGACATCGTCGTCAACGGCCAGCCGATCAGCGTCAATCACGTCAAGCTCATGGCCGGTGGCCTCGACGTGAATTCGCAAGGCGATCGCGTCGCTTCTCCCGAAGACGCGCAGCGCGCCGCGCGTGCCGAGCTCATCACCGAAGAAGTGCTCGCGCAGGCCGCCAAGAAGAAGGGCATCGACAAACGCGCCGACGTCGTCGACCAGATTGCGTATCAGCAGCGCGCGATCCTGTCGCGTGCCTATCTCGAAGATTACTTCGAGCAGAACCCCGTCAACGACGCGACGCTCAAGGCCGCCTATGAATGGAAGCGCGCCAACAACAAGATCGTCGAGTACAAGGTGCGCCAGATTCTGGTCACGTCCGACGCCGCCGGGCGTGAAGTGATCGCCGCGCTAAACAAGGGCGAGGACTTCGCCACCGTCGCCAGGAAATACACGCAGGATCCCGGTGGCCAGAACAACGGCGGCGATCTGGGCTGGTTCCGCCCGGACATCTTCGTCGACCATCACTTCACCGACGAAATCGAATCGCTCAAGAAAGGCCAGTACAGCAAGGCTCCGGTGCGCAGCCGCTTCGGCTGGCATGTCGTCAAGATCGAGGACGGTCCGCGCGTGATCGCCAAGCCGCAGCCTTACGAATCGCTCGACGACAGCGTGCGCGAGGCCCTGCGCCAGCGCGGCGCGCAGCAGCAGATCGAAAGCCTGACCGCCAAGCTCACCGCCGAGGCCAAGGTCACCGGCCCGGGTGCCGCAGGCTCCGCCAACCAGAAGAGCGCCAAACGATGAACCGCCCGTTTTCTTTCGCCGCGCCGCTGATCGTCAGCGCGCTGGCGCTCGTACTCGCGGCCTGCGCGCACGCGCCGGCCGAGCCGTCCCAATCCGAAGCGAAGAACGTGGCGGCCGCCGAGCCCGAGCTGTCGCCGCACGATCGGCAGATCTTCTTCATCAACGACGTGCGTCGCGGCAACTGCGATGCGATCGCGCCGGCGCTCGCCAAGGGGGCCGACATCAACGGTTTCGATTCGCTCGACCAGACCGCGCTGATTGCCGCGGTGAGCCAGGGCCACATCGACTGCGTGACCCAGCTGCTCGACAAGGGCGCCGACGTGAACCTCGCCGATCACGCCGGCTGGAGCCCGCTGATCCACGCCTCGTACTTCGGCGCGAATCTCGATCTGCTCGCGCTGCTGCTCGATCGCGGCGCCAACGTCAACGCGCAGAACGGCCGCGGACTCACCGGGCTGTACCTGGCGACAGCCGCCGGCCACGAGCTCACCGTGCGCCTGCTGCTCGCCAAGGGCGCGGACACCCAGCTCGCGTCGCAGTCGGGCTACACGCCGCTGCGTGTCGCGCAGCTGCGCGGCCTAGATCGCATCGCCGCGCTGCTCGAAGGCAAGCAGGTTCCGCTGCAGCCGGCGAACGCCGCGGCTCCGGCTTCGAGCACGGCCAAGCCTGCCGCGACGACCGCAGCTCGTTGAGTGGTATGCGCGCCGCGACCTTGCTGATCGGATGCTGCGCGCTTTGGCCCACGTTGGGTCCGGCCGCAGCGCCGGCCGCGCTCGACATCGACAAGGCGCAGCAGCGTCGCCTGCAGCTGCGCACGGTCGAGGCGGTCGATCGCGACAGCCGCGTGATCGCCGCGCGTGTGATCGCCAACCCGCGCTCGCTCTGGCGGGTTTCGGCCGACCAGCGCGGGCTCGTCGAGCCGCCCGAGCGCGGCTTTCCGAAAGCCGGCGATCGCGTCGAGAAAGGACAGCTACTGGCCTGGCTGCGGCCGGCCGTCACCGACGGACAATGGCGTGATCTGCAAGGCCAGCAGGCCGCTGCACAACGCCAGTTCGAAATCGCCGATCTGAAGATCCACCGCTTCGACATGGATGTGGCGCAGCAGATCGACATCCAGCTGCCGACGCCGTCGATCCAGCTGATCGCCGATTACCACGGCAGCGAGGCGCGTCGCGCGGTGCTCGACAAGGCGCTCGCGCATCGCGTCGCACTGAAGGCGCCGGTGTCCGGGCGGCTGCTCGACACGCTTGCGCAATCGGGCGGCGTCGCACTGGCCGGTGCCTCGCTGTTCGAAGGGCTCGTCGAAACCGGTGCGCCCGCATCGGGCCTGCTCGTCGAAGCGCTGTGCGATGCCGACGTGCTCGATACGCGCGCGGCCAGACAGGCTTTGCGTGCGGATGGCTCGGCGCTCGCGCTCGAATTCGTCGGCGAGGCTTTCGATTCCACGCTGCGCCGGCAACGCGCGTGGTACTCGGCCTCGGCGTCCGACCTGCGCGTCGGCGAGCCTTTGCGCATCGAACTCGCGACGCGCGAGATACAAGCCCGGCTGCCGCGCAGCAGCGTGTTTTCGTTCGAAGGAAACCGCTGGGTCTGGGTGCACGAATCGGCCGAGCGCTTCGTCGCGCGTGCGGTTTCGCTGGCCGAGGCCGATGTCAGCTCGGTGGCGGTGAGCGCCGGCTTGCAGCCCGGCGATCGCGTGATCGCCGATGCCGGCGCGCTGCTCAAGCGGAGCGTCTCGCGGTGAAGTTCATCGTTCTGAGCTTGCTCGGCGCCTTGCTGTCGGGCGCCGCTGCCGCTGCGGAACCCGCGCAGCCGGCGGCATCACTGATCCTGTCCAAACCCCTTCAACGCTCGCTCGCGATCACCACGCTGACGATCGTTGCGGACTCCGCGCAAACCACGGCGCAGCAGGCCTGGGGCGAAATCGTCTCGCAGCCTGCAGGACCGGGCTTCGTGCAGGCGACGCAGGCCGGAAGGCTCCTCGCACCGCCGATGGGCTGGCCCTTGCCGGGCGAGCCAGTGCGCGCCGGACAGACGCTCGCGCTGCTCGAACCCGTGCTCGATCTGGCCGAGCGCTCGCGCCGCGAAGCCCAGCTCGCCGAACTCGAGCAGCGGCAGTTCATCGCCAAGATCAATGTCGATCGACTGAGCTTGCAGTCGCAGGCGCGCATGGCCGCCGACGACAAGGCCAATCTGTATTTCGAAGAGGCCAAGGCCGAGGCCAGATCGCTGGCCGAGCAGATCGGATTCCTGAAGCAGAGCCTGCAATCGCGCATCGAGATTCGCGCGGCAGTAGCGGGCGTCGTGCAGCGCAGCCTGGTGTCGGCCGGCTCGGTCGTCGAAGGCGGGCAGCGCCTGTTCGAATTGCGCGTGCAGGCGGCTCCGCGTCTGGCCTGGCGCCGTTACCAGGCGCCGAACGGCGAGGCGCTGCAAGTCCAGGCGCTCACGCAGCAAGGCGATGCGATCGCGCTCAAGCCGGCGGGCTACAGCGCGGCGGCCGATGGCCTCGGCTGGACGCTCTGGATGGACTTCGCGAGCGCGCCGAAGCATCCGCTCGCGATCGGCGAACTCGTGCGCCTGCGCTATCACGCGCCGGCCGGATCGGCCCACGCAGCGACGTTCGTGCTGCCTCGCCGCTGCGTGCAGGGCAGTGGAAAAAATACCTTCGTCTGGCTGCATGTCGGCGCCGAGCGTTTCGAGCGCCGCTCGGTGCGGCTGCGTTCGCCGGATGTCGGCGCTTCGAGCCCGGACAGCATCGCAATCGACTCAGGACTGGCTCCGCAGGATCGCGTCGTCGATCGCGGGGCTTCGCTGTTGACGCAGTATCGAATTCCTACACGCACTCCATCATGAAATCGTTTCGCCGCCTTTCCAACGCCTCCGTCGTGCCAATGCTGCTCGCGCTCGCGACACCGGTCGCTGCGCAAACCGAAAATGCAGAGCCCGCGCAGGCGACTTCATCCGAAGTCGGCACCGTGCCGGTCGAAGTGGGCGAGCAGGCCGCGCCCTTGCAGTCCGAAAGCACGCCGAACACTCCGGTGTTTCTCGAGGAAGTCATCGTCACCGCGCGCAAACGCGAAGAGCCGCTGCAGGACGTTCCTGTTTCGATCTCGGCGTTCTCGGGCGCTCAGCTCGATGCGCGCGGCGTGGTCGACGTGCGCGATCTCGCCCAAGCCGTGCCGGGCCTGCAGTTCAGCGATCTGGGCGGCTACAACCTGATCTATCTGCGCGGCATCGGCACCGACATCTTCATTCCGTCGGCCGAGCCGAGCGTCGCGACGTATCTCGATGGCGTTTACTTTCCGTCGGGCCACAGCATTGCGCAGTCGTTCGGCGCGATCGAGCGCATCGAAGTGCTCAAGGGTCCGCAGGGCACGCTGTTCGGGCGCAACTCCACGGGTGGGGCGATCTCGATCTTCTCCGAGCAGCCCGGGCCCGAAACCACCGGCTCGTTCCAGACCAGCTACGGCAACTTCGGCGACACGCGTACGCGCGGACACGTCAATCTCGCGCTCGGCGACGGCTTCGCGACGAGCGTGTCGGCCTTCTACAACCGGCGCGACAGCTATTACGACTGGGACAACCCCAACGGCTACGAACTGCCTTCCGAGATCAACAAAGGCGCGCGCGTTCGCGTGGGCATGGAGTTCACCGACAATCTCAAGCTCACGCTGACGGGCCTGGCCGCGCAGTCACGCGGCACCAGCACCACGGTGGCGGCGAACGTCGATCCGACCGGTTTTCTCGGCGCGACCTTGCCGGCCGAGACGCGCGACTACGTCATCACCGCGAATTCGCAACCCAAACTCACCACCGACACCTACTCGTACTACGGGCAACTCGACTGGCAGCATCCGGGCGTCGATATCAAGCTGCTCGGCAGCTTCTACAAGGTGCGCGCCTACGATTACGTCTACGACTTCGACGGCACCCGCCAGCCGATCGCGACCTACGGAGCGGACGGCGAGTATCAGCGTTTCACCACGAGCGAATTGCAGTTCACGTCCAACGATGAAAGCTGGGGTTCGGACTGGTTCAAGTGGGTTGGCGGCTTTTATTACCTGAAGAGCCGCGGTGGCTACGATCCGGGTTATCTGCGCCTGCTCGACTTCGTGCAGCTGCCGATCGACAACCTCGTCGGCGCGCTGCCGGAGCCGTTGCGCGATCCGCTCGAAGCGCTGCTCGGCGGCTTGCCGGATTCGCTGACTTTCTACTTCACGGGCCTGCTCGACACCGAGTCGTACTCGGCCTACGCGCAGAGCACGGTGAGCCTGACCGACTGGTTCGACGTCACGCTCGGCGGCCGCTGGCAGCACGAGACGCGCGAACTGATCATGTCCCGCGTCGACGTCGGCACGCCCGACGCGAGCATCAACTACTCGTTCAATCCAGCCAAGACCAGCGCGAACAACTTCTCGCCGAAGGTCTCGCTGGATTTCCGTCCAGCGAAGGACGTGCTGCTCTACACCTCGTTCCAGCAGGGCTACAAGAGCGGCACGTACAACATCATCAACATCTTCGCGCAGCCCGAGTACGTGAAGCCCGAGCGCGTCACGGCCTACGAACTGGGCCTGAAGTCGGATTGGTTCAAGCGCACGCTGCGCTTCAACGCGGCGCTGTTCCAGAACGACATCAAGAACCTGCAGTCGGGCTTCATGTCGTTCACCTCGGGCGGTGCGGTGAATCTGGAGAACGCCGGCAAGGCGCGCATCCGCGGCGCCGAGATCGAGCTTGCGTGGCAGCCGCTGCCGAACCTCGATCCGGGCCTGACGCTCGGCGGCAACGCCAGCTGGCTCAAGGCCAGGTATCGCGACTACACCAACGCGCGCGGTTTCTGCGAGCGCGATGGCGAAGTGGAGAACCAGCCCGAGTCCTGCAACACCCTGCCGGACGGCCTGGCTTACGACAACGGCGACTTCTCGGGCAACCGCATCGTCCGCACGCCCAAGTTCAGCGGCAATTTCAGCCTGAGCCAGAGTTTCGAGATTCCGGGCGGTCCGATCGAGGTCGCCGGCGACTACTACTACAACTCGGGCTACTACTACCTCGCGCAGAACACGCCGAACACCTTCGAGGACGCCTTCGACATCATCAACGCGCGCATCAGCTACCTGTATCGCCCGTGGTCGCTGCGCCTGACCGCTTTCGGCGCTAACCTGGGCGACGAGCGTTACAACCTTGCGCAGTTCCACACCGATTTCGGCCGGCACGATTCGCTCGCGCCGCCGCGCACCTGGGGACTGCGGCTGAACTGGGATTTCTGAGCGCGGTCTCACAGCTGAGCCGCGAGGCGCACCGAGGACGACGACATGCTGTTCCGCCAATTCTTCGAACGCGAGTCGAGCACGTACACGTACCTGCTGGCCTCGCGCGTCGGCGGCGAGGCGCTGATCATCGATCCGGTGATCGAGCAGGCGCCGATGCTGCTCGAAACCATCGGTGAACTCGGCCTCAAGCTCGTCGTCGCGATCGACACGCATACGCACGCGGACCACATCACCGCGCTCGGCAGCCTGCGCGAATCCACCGCCTGCATGACGCTGATGGGCGACCGCACGCGCGCCGACTGCGTGAGCCATCGCTTCGCCGACGGCGAGCGCATCGCCATCGACGGCCTGAGCCTGCGCGCGATCTACACGCCGGGCCACACCGACGACTCGTTCAGCCTGCTGACCGAAGGGCAGGGCGCGCAGCGGGTCTTCACCGGCGACGTACTGCTGATCCGCGGCAGCGGCCGCACCGATTTCCAGAACGGCGACGCCCACGCCGCGTACGAGTCGATCTTCAATCGCCTGCTCACGCTCCCCGAGGACACCCTGCTGTACCCGGCCCACGACTACCATGGCCGCACGGTCTCCACGATCGGGGAGGAGCGCCGTCACAACCCGCGCCTGCAAGTGTCGAGCGCCGAGGAATACGCCCGCCTCATGAGCGCCCTCGACCTCGCGCCGCCTAGGCTCATGGACGTGGCGGTGCCGGCGAATCTGCGCTGCGGGCGTTTGAGCTGAGGCGCCGGATCTAACTCCCACGGCTGCACGAAGTTCACGAGACTGCGTCGTTGTGTGACCCAATGCCGGCTTGAGCTTGGCCGCCCCTTATAGACTCCAGTCGTGACTGGAACAGGGGAACCTCATGGAGCTGCTGGACATGCTGCGTGTAAATCGCCAGATACTTGACCAGCTCCCGCCAGCATCACCGTCCACCGGTGGCAAGGTGGCTGACCCCAGTAGCGCGCCATGGTCCAGCGCATTAGTCCAAAGTGCAGGGGCTAGTTTCTAGGTTCGACTGGTGCAATTCAGGTAGGTCGGTGGCGAGAATCCAATAGAGGCATTGGTCTCCGCACATCTGCCTATATCGACCAGACGTGCACCTGCCGGACAACGTTTGGGATTTGCTTGCGCAATATTACCAATGGGCGCGCCTACGGAAAGGCTGCGTGGCGTCGAAATATTGAGGGAGATATCGCAGTGTTCTTTCAGAAAAAATTCTTCTTTTCCTCGCCCGCATTTTTTTGCGTAATGGTGCTTTTCTCATCCCTTGGGGCGAAGAGCGCCGAGGCTGCGTTGCTGGATGACTGGCAGTACGAGACGATCGCGGCTGGGCGCTTGTACTCGATAAGCACCACGACAGGAACCGCGTTCTATCACAGCGCGAATAAGGCATGCGAAGCGAGAATGCCAGCCCCCCAAAACTTTGGCCAAACGACAATAACCTACTCCAACCCCAGAGCTGGCGTCGTTGATGGCTACGGCCTTAACTGCATGTATCACGTTAAATACACCCGAAATGCCGATGGCGTTGTGACGGATGACTATCCGAATTGGTTCGGCCAAGGCTGGTTAGGAGTAAGCGCCGTTTGCCCTGAGGGCATGTCCTATACCAACGGTGTGTGCAGAGTCGCTCGACCGCCCTCCGTTGGGGCCTGCGATAAGGTCGGAAACCCTGTTTTCCCGGGGAGAAATTGCAAAGAGCAGATTGAGGTTGACTACCAGAGCTCAGCTGCGTCCGCGCCGCTGTTTTTCACCAGGCAATACTCGTCCTGGCACTTCATGAACAATGTTAGTCCGCTAGGACCGAATTGGTTCATCGAGGTGTTTGGCCGCTACCTTTCAACAGACACTAATTTCATTGTAGCCACTCGAGCGCTCGGAAGAACGGTGGGGTTTGATACGAATGGCGGGGTATGGACACCACGAACGGATACGCCGGACAAATTGGAGTCGTACTCCGATGGGCAAGGAAGTGCTTGGCGTTACTTCGATGCGAGCCGGTTGGCTTATGAGTACTACGATACGTCGGGCGTCCTTATCCGCATTCAGCAACTTGATGGTTCACAGTACACGCTGACCTACAGTTCATCCAGCACTTCGGCGGCCATTGCGCCTAGCGCTGGGCTGCTGATCGACATTGCGTCGAGCAACGGCTCACACATTGCGTTGCAATATAACGGGCAAGGACTCGTTTCGCAGATGGTCGACCCTGCCGGTCGGATCTATTCATACGACTACTCCGGCGTGGACGTTCCTACAGGCCTTTTGGGCCGCGTCACCTACCCAGACGGGCTGAATCGACAGTATCGCTACGAGCAGAGTTTAGGGCCCGCGCAGTATTCGATTACAGGCACTCCCGTGGAGCCAGTTACGTCGGCCGAGATGGCGAAGCTGAACCTATACGGGATATCGGGGACCGCTTTTGACGTTGGCTACGTCGAGCAGTTTCTTCGCATCTCAGGCAAGAACACGATGAATCCACTGACTGGGATCGTGGATGAAGCCGGCATCCGCTTTGCGACCTGGACGTATGACAAGCGCGGGCGGCCAACGTCAACGGAACACGCTGGCGGCGTTGAGAAATATTCTTTCGTCTATTCAGGGAACAACGTCGCGGTGACCAGCCCACTGGGCAGCGCCAATAACTATGTCTACACAGTGGCGGCAAATCGCAAGGTTCTGACTAGCATCACTGGACCAACTTGCACCGATTGTGGCGCTTTCAAGTCATACACCTACACAAGCAACGGATCGATCTCTGGGACTACCGACTGGAATAACAACTACATTGGATACACGTATAACGGTCGAGGTTTGGAAATTTCTAAGACCTTTTACGGTGGATCGAATCCGTCCATCAGCACGCAATGGGATGCGGCGCTTCCTTTGAAAAGCAGCTTGACCGAACAAGGCAGAAGCACAACGTTCACTTACACTTCGGCGGGACAACTTGCGACGAAGTCGATCACCGACACAGCGACATCAAAGGTCCAGCAATGGTCCTATCAGTACGACGCGCAAGGCAGGCTCTACAGCATTGATGGTCCTCGCACCGATGTCTCGGATATCACGACACTCGCGTATGACAGCGCCGGAAATGTGTCTTCTGTGACGAATGCATTGGGGCACGTTACCCAGTTCCCTGACTACGACGAGGATGGTCATCCGTTGACGATCCAAGATCCAAACGGGGTGATCACCTCCTTGGCATACGATGCGCGAGGTCGCGTTGTCAGCTCGACAATCGAGAGCGAAGTGACGACGTATGAATATGGCCCCACTGGTCTACTGACAAAAACCACATTGCCCGACGGTCGCTTTCTCGCATATGCCTATGACGATGCGCGAAGGCTGGTGCAGGTATCCGATCAAGCCGGAAATCGGGTTGATTTCACGCTAGACGTCGCGAGCAATGTGATCTCGCAGAAGGTATACGATCAGTTAGGAAGCCTGGTCCAAACCAGCTCAGCTATTTACGACGCGAATAACCGACTGCAGAAAGAATTGGATGCATCCTCTCAAGCGACAACGCTGACCTTCGATGGCAACAAGAACCTAACTAAATCCGTCGATGCATTGGGCTTGGCGACCAATTATCTGTATGACGGCCGTGATCGCCTGACTAAAATCACGAGGCCCGACTCCAGCATCGTACAGTTCTTTTTTAACGATCGGAGCCAGATCACGACTGTCCAGGACAGCAATAACCACGTGACACAGTACAGCCCAGATGCGTTTGGGAACGTGAAGAGCGTCGTGAGTCCCGACACCGGAACGACGAACAATACTTTCGACAACGCGGGCAACTTGGTGTCTTCGACGGATGCCCGAGGCGCAATCACCACATACACCTACGATGCCCTCAATCGGAGGACGCAGGCAACGTCGACTCTCCTGGGCACTTCGGTGACTTCGAACTACGTCTACGATCAAGGAACTAACGGAATCGGTCGCCTGACCTCAATGAGCGACACGGGTAGCTCGTTGGCGATTCACTACGATGGGCACGGCCGAGTCATTGAGATGGCTCGGCAAATTTCGGGTGCCACGCTGACTACAAACTACGCGTACAACAGCATCGGTCAGTTGGTGCAGATTACGTACCCTTCGGGGCATACAGTCGCCTATGGATATAACGCCAACCACACGATTGACTCAGTATCTGTAGATGGGCAATCACTCGTGTACGGCATCAGCTCTGCACCTTTCGGAGAGCCTATCGGATGGACATGGGGAAATGGCACAGCGAATGCCTTCTCTCTCAATGGAGACGGTCGTTTCTCTGCTTACCAAGTCGGAGGGACGAGTAATTCGCTCGTCTACGATGCGGCTAGTCGAATCACGAGCATTGGCGGCAGCCAAACGATCGGATATGACAATTTGAGTCGTGTGACGAGCTATTTGGGCTTCGGTCTCTCGCAAACGATGACTTACGACGCGAACGGAAATCGAAGCTCGATTCAAAACGGCACCACCAGCACTTACACCTATTCGACAGGGAAGGATTGGCTTGCATCGATTTCCGGTGGGGTAAGCCGAACATTTGGCTATAGCGCTACAGGAAACATCATCTCGGATGGACCTCGAGCGTATACCTACGATGCTCGTAATCGGCTCGTTGGAATTGGGTCGGGCGTCAGCTATTCGTTGAATGGGCAAAATCAGCGAGTGCAGAAAAACGTTTCTGGAACTATTTCGCGCTTCGCATACGATCCTGATGGCCTGTTGGAGGGCGAGTACGACTCGAGTGGTTTCCCAGTGCTCGAAACTATCTATCTTTCAGGTCGGCCAATTGGGCTGATCAAAGCTGGTTCGAATTACTACGTTTACTCCGACCACCTGAAAACACCTCGCGCAGTCTCGACTTCCAGCAATACGATCGTATGGCGGTGGGATGGAGATGCTTTCGGCACACTTGCGGCGAGTGAGGATCCAGATGGCGACGGCAATTTATTCACGTACAACGCCCGCTTCCCTGGCCAATACTACGATTCGGAAAGTGGGTTGCTCTACAACTGGAACCGTTACTACGACCCGAGTATTGGCCGCTACCTTCAAAGTGACCCTATTGGCTTGGAGGGGGGGGTAAATACTTACGCCTATGTCGAGGGAAATCCGGTGAGCAATACGGATCCGACAGGGGAATTCGTCTGGGGCGTCGCTTTCGCCGGAGCAGACTTGGCGTTGCAGCTATACGAAAACGACGGGAATTGGAACTGTGTGAATTGGGCTGAAGTCGGGTTAAGTGCTTTAGGCGGCGGACTTTTGAATGCCCTCGGAAAAGGGGCGTTCCGCTTCAAAACCGTCGGGAAGCATTCCTGGGATGCGACCCGCAAATGGATGAATCGGCGCGGGATACAGTTATTGAAGCCTGGACAGCATCGGCACCACTGGTTGTTGGAGCGGAATCAGGGGATCGGAAAAAATGTATTCAATGAGGTAAAGAATCAGCCATGGAACACGAATCCAGTCTCTGCCGAGTTCAACAACTGGCTGTCGCGCCACCCGAAACTTTCGTGGCTCGGCGCTCCCAGTTGGGTGGCCGAAATTCCAGCTGGCGCAGGTCTGGCTGCAGCAGGTATTGGAGGTGATTGTGGATGCGAATAGCAACGACTCATTGCTCCTAATTCTTCCTGGAAATCGGGGTGTGTATCCACTCAGCCCCTTGGCGCTGACTCAGGCTCAGTCGTCGCGCCGGCGCCTGATGAAAGAGTATCAAGGCGCACTAGTTCTATTCAGAGATGGGACCACGCGACGAATCAGCCGAATCCAAGTTCTTGGTCCATGGGGGCAGTCGTTCGCGCGCCGGCTGTTGAGTCGCCTGACTGATGGATGGCGGATTGCGGTCCATTTTGAGGAAGGCCGACCGCCGGACCTTGCTGAACTGAAAAATGCGGTGCTTGACTGGATTGCTGACTGTTCAGACGAAGAATTTCCTGGTGTCAGTGGCAGCACATCTAGGCGTGATGTTCAGGCCGCCATTGATGCCGTTACAACTGCCGAACAGCTATTTGAAGTGCTGAACCTTCCTAGTGCGGAAAATGCGCTAGACGTTCTTTAGTCCTCCCTGAAAAACCCGAAAAGTTGATTTCCAGGCGTAATCTTCCCCGTCAAGGCGACAGTTCAAAACCAGAGTTTCTGGCGGCTTGAACGTACTCGATCGGCGTGAGATCGCCGAGCGAGTCGTGGGGTCTTTCCTCGTTGTATTCCAGCATCCACCAGTAGACGGCCTCGCGGACGTCGTCGAGGCGGGCAAAGAGATGCTGGTCCAGCAGTTCGTTGCGCAGCGTGCGGTTGAAGCGTTCGATGTAGGCGTTCTGGTTGGGCTTGCCGGGCTGGATGTACTGGATCGCCATGCCGGCGGCCTTGGCCCATTGCGTGAAGGCTTCGCCGAGAAACTCGGGGCCGTTGTCGGTGCGCAGGACCTGCGGCAGCCCGCGTGTCTGGCGCAGGTGCTCGAAGACGCGGATCAGCCGCTCCGAGGTAATCGACGTGTCGACTTCGACGTGCAGGGCTTCGCGGTTGAAGTCGTCGACGACATTGAACAAACGATAGCGTCGGCCGCAGATCAGTGCGTCGCTCATGAAGTCGGCCGACCAGACGCTGTCGGGCAGCCGCGGCACGTACAGCGGAACGCACTCTCGCTTCGGCAGCCGCCGCTTCGCGGCACGGCGCAGATTGAGTTTCATGAGCTTGTACACGCGGTAGATGCGCTTGTGATTTCAGGGCCGGCCCTGCCGGCGCAGCTGCTTTCGACACATCCAGAAACCACGGCTCGGTCGATTCTCGACCAGCGACGCGAGCGCTGCGATCACTTCAGCGTCCCGAACCGTCCAGTGCGCCGGTTCGCGATAAAAGGCCGATCGCGACAGTCCCACGCAGCCGCACGCGCGAACGATCGACAACTCGTGCTGGTCCACCAGATAGCCGGCCGCCGCCCGCTTGGCGTCCGGCCCTACAGTTTTTTTGCGATGAGATCCTTCATCGCTCGGTTCCGGCGCGCGTCAAGATAGTTGTCGCCTCAGTCATGCAGCCAATCGCTGTTTGGTTGTAGCGCCTGATGAGTTCGGCGCGACGCATGCATCACGTTCGGGGTTGAGCGCTACGCTGGTGATCGGCGACCAGTTTCGGGTGTCGCCCGACCACCGTGCCGGTTGCTGCTCTCTTGCTTGCTGATACAGCGCGTGACGCGCAGCGAGGATGGCCGTGTCCTCGCCGGCATGGCGCTGCGCCGGGGTGACGTAGCGGATGCCGCTGTGGCGATGCTCGACGTTGTACCAGTGTACGAATCCGCTTGCCCACTTCCGCGCGCTGTCGAGATCGGCGAAGCCGTGCGCGGGGAACTCGGGGCGGTACTTGGCAGTTCGGAACAGCGCTTCGGCGTAGGCGTTGTCGTCGCTCACCCGCGGCCTTGAGTAAGACGGCTTGACGCCCAGCCAGTGCAGCATCGCCAGCACGGTCGTGGCCTTGAGGGTCGAGCCATTGTCGCCATGCAGAACTGGCTTGGTGCTCAACGCGGCAATGCCCTCGGCCAGAGCAGTGCGTCGCACCAGATGCGCGGCGTGCTCAGCCTGATCGGCCTCATGCACCTCCCAGCCAACGATCTTGCGGCTGTACAGATCAAGGATCAGGTACAGGTAGAACCACTGGCCCTGCACCGTGGTGGGCAGATAGGTCATGTCCCAGCACCAGACCTGGCGCGGCGCGGTGGCGACATGCGTGGTCGGCGGACGTACGGTCGTTGGCGC